>CAYUNL010000053.1:4942-12809 GCA_964446055.1 uncultured Alphaproteobacteria bacterium
CCTTTTCCGAGGCGCAGATGGCGGCGCTCATCGAGTTGGCCGGCGAGATCGTGGCCCGGCATGGGATCCCGGCGGTCGGGGTGGTCGGGCATTCGGACGTCGCGCCGGCGCGGCGCAAGGACCCGGGCGAGCGATTCGACTGGCAGCGGCTGGCGGCGGCAGGGGTTGGTCTATGGCCACGCCAGGGCGGTAGGGAAAGGGCGGCGGAACCCGGCATCGCGGTGGTGCAAGCGAAGCTCGGGCGCCTGGGCTATGAGCTCGAGGTCTCGGGAACCTACGATGCGGCGACCAAGGCCGTCATCACGGCGCTGCAACGCCGCTTCCGAGCACGTCGCATCGACGGTGTGGCCGACGAAGAGACGCTTGCGGTTCTCGACGACCTGTTGGGCCAGCTCGCCGAGCCTTAGATCCACCGGGTCAGGCGCCGGCCGCGACCATCGGTGAAGTCACCGGTCGCGATGTTGACGAGATCGACGATCCACCACACCACCAGGCCGCCGGCGCTGAAAAACTGCATGATCCCGGTCGCCACCCGGCCGAGGTAGAAGCGGTGCACACCAAGCACCCCGAACACCAGGCACAGCACCAGCGTGGCGAGCCGATACTTGTCGCTGTCGGGGGCGGCGAGATCCCGGTCGATGTGGGCGCGCGGGGGGCGCGCTCCCGCCCAGGCGTTGACGCGGGCGCGGGTACCGGTCTGGATGCGGTAGGCGGGAACCGGCTCGGCGATGTTCTTGACCTGCTTCTCGCCCAGGAACTCGTAAGCGATGGAGAGCTTGTTCCGGACCTGCTCATACACCGCGCCGGAGACGCAAATGCCGCCGGGATCGGCGATGCTCTGCAGGCGCGCGGCGATGTTGACGCCCTCGCCGTAGATGTCGTCGGCCTCGACGATCACGTCGCCGACGTTGATGCCGATGCGAAACACCATGCGGCGGTCGCGGGCGAGCGATTCGTTGCGCGCCCCGATCTCGCGCTGGACCGCGACCGCGCACTGTACCGCTTCGACCACGCTTGCGAACTCGGCCAGCACGGCATCGCCGGGCGCCGATACGACGCGCCCGTGGTGGTGCTCGATGAGCCCGGTGGCGGCGTCACGGTGATCACCGAGGGTTCGCACGGTGGCCACTTCGTCGGCGTCCATCAGCCGACTGTAGCCTTCGACATCGGCGCTCAAGATCGCCGCCAGCCGACGCTCGACCCCCTCGTCCGCCATGGGTGGAATGTATGGGCGGCGCGCAAGATTCGCAACCGAGGGTGGCGGCTCAGAGATCAGATTGTTTTGAACACAAAAGTACGAAGTTCCCGACGGTAGTATTCTGGGGTTGGGTGTCACTGGACAATTGGAAGGAAGAGTAGAATCAAATGGAAGGAAGAGTAGAATCAAACACGAAGGCGCGAAGGGCACGAAGTTGATTTGGCAAAAGCTAGCCGAACGTGATTTGCGAATTCGTCCTCTCCTCTAGGTGGTCTTCGTGGCTTCGTGTTTGGAGTCCAACGTACCGGGTGTGGAGCGTTGCCCCCCGAGGGGCCGCGCAACTTTGCGGTCAAATCCGTGCATAGTCTTGGTATGAGGGTGCGGAACGGAAAGTTTCTTGCCGGTGCTCACCCCGGCGTACGCGGAGGCTAACTGCAATGACGATCGCTCAGTCCGATCTGCAATGGTGGCGCGGCGAGCGCGCACGTGGCGTGGCGCTGTACGCCCTGCTCGGGGCCTTGTCGGGGTCGCTGGCCGCGACTGTTGTCGCCGACAGCCGGGTCGGAGATTGGATCCCCTGGGTCTGGCCGGGGCTCATTTTCGGCCTGGTCATCGCGACGGCGCTGCTGCGGCGCAGGCTCGCCGGCCCGTGGCGGTGGGGCGGTTTTGTCGCTGCTTCCACGGCCTCCCATTACGCCGCCGTGTGGCTGGCGATCGAGGTCCTTCACCCGCTCCTCGACGAGAACATGGTGCTCGTCGGCATGGTCGCGGGCTTGGCCGGCAGCGGCTTTCTCACGGTTGCCTCGGCGCTGATGTTCCGGTTCGTGAGGCGGGTGTTTCCGATCCTTGCGTTGCTGTTTGCGGGCACCGTCCTCGGCGCGCTGTTAGGGGTGGGGGGCGAATTCTGGGGCGCGCTGGCCCTTTACGCGGGCTGGCAGGCGGGCTACGCGGCGAGCCTCGGCGTGGCCCTGCCCGCACGGTAGGCGGGCGCCGTCCACACGTGATCCCATCGCCGATCTCGGCGACCAACGGTATTGTCAACGGACAGTTGAAGGGGGGTAGGATCAAACACGAAGGCACGAAGGGCACGAAGTTGATATGACCGACAACAAAGGAACAAGATTCGCGAGTTGGTCTTCTGCTCTTGGTGATCTTCGTGCCCTCGTGTTTAGAATCCAAAATTCCGGGTGTGGGGCCTTGCCCCACGGGGGGCCGCGCGGCAGCGCCGCGTAAGCGAGGGCGGCTCAACTTCGCGGTCAAATCCGTGCATAATCGGTGATATGGGCGTGCGCTTCACACATTGTGTGTTTGCGGCGCTGTCGGCCGTGGGGGCGGTCGCGGCGCTGTTGGCCGTGGGGGTGACGCTCGGCGGTCCGGTGCACGGCGCGACGCGCGGCATCGAGGTGGCGGTCAAGGCGAGCGAGGCGCCTGGCGCGGCGGTGGTCGAGACGGTGCGGCTCTATGGTGCGAGTTACGCGCTGGTGATCGGCATCGACAATTACATAAATGGCTGGCCGCGGCTGTCGAACGGCGTGAACGACGCGCGCGCGGTGGCCGCCGAGCTCGAATCGCGCGGCTTCGAGGTGACGTTGCGGACCGATCTCGACTCCGCCGCGCTCAAGCGCGCCTTCGAGGAGTTCTACGTCGTCAAGGGGGCGGACCCCCAGGCGCGCCTGTTGGTGTGGTTCTCCGGGCACGGCGCGACGGTGGGCGAGGAGGCGTTCCTGGTGCCGGCGGACGCGCCAACACCGCAAGCCGGTCCGGGCTTCAAGCTCGCGGCGCTCTCGCTCCGGCGCTTCGGCGAGTTCGTGCGGCTCGCCGATTCCAAGCACGCCTTGGCGGTCTTCGATTCGTGCTTCGCCGGCACCATCTTCGATGCCCAGCGCACAGCTCCGCCGCCGGCGATCACGCGGGCGACTACGCTTGCCGTGCGCCAGTTCCTGACCTCGGGCGATGCCGGCCAGACGGTCTCGGACGACGGCACCTTCCGCAAGCTGTTCCTGCGCGCGCTCAGGGGCGAGGAGCGGGCGAACGGCAACGGCGATGCTTACCTGACGGCGAGCGAGCTCGGCCTCTACCTCTCCGACCGCATGGTGAACTTGCGCCTCGGTCAGACGCCGCGCTACGGCAAGCTCCGCGATCCCGACTACGACCGCGGCGATTTCGTCTTCGTGCTGCCGAATGCCGAGGGTGAGGCGGCGCCCCGGCCACGGAGGCGGGCGTGGTCGGTGTGGACATACAGGTTTGGCGGGAGATCAAAGACAGCACCGATGCGGCGGACTTCGTGACCTTCATCGAGAGCTTCCCGTCGAGCCCCATGGCGCCGTTCGCGCGCAACAAGCTGAAGCAGCTGATGGGCGTTGAGACGGCGCTGGTAGTGCCGCCCGAGCCCGAGGCACCGGCGGCGCCGCCTGCGGTGGGGGTGTATCCGGAGGTGTTCAAGGACTGCGATGTCTGCCCCGAGATGGTGGTGATCCCGCCCGGCGAGTTCGTCATGGGCTCGCCCGAGAGCGAGCAGGGACGCGCCGACGACGAAGGCCCGCAGCACACGGTGCGGATCGAGCGGTCCTTCGCGCTAGGCAAGTACGAGGTGACGTTCGCCGAGTGGGACGTCTGCGTCGCAGATGGCGGTTGCGGCGGCTCTCGCGCGGATGATGAGGGCTGGGGGCGTGGCAAGCGCCCGGCGATCAACGTGAGTTGGGATGACGCGAATGCGTACCTTGGCTGGCTATCGCGTAAGACCGGGAATACCTACCGGTTCCCGAGCGAATCGGAGTGGGAGTACGCGGCGCGGGCGAGGACGACGACGGCGCGGTTCTGGGGTGAGGACCGCGGATGCGGGTACGCGAACGTGCACGATCGAACGAGCAACGCGGAGAACGCGTTCGATTTCGGGCCGCACCATGAGTGCGACGACGGCTACGCGAATACGGCGCCGGTGGGCTCGTTCGCGGCCAACGCGTTCGGATTGCACGATATGTTGGGTAACGTGTGGGAGTGGACCGAGGACTGTTGGAGCGGTCCGTACAGGGGGGCGCCGGCGGACGGCTCCGCGTGGCGGAGCGGCAACTGCAATGTGCGCATGCTTCGCGGCAGTTCGTGGGCCGGCGATCCCTGGGTCGTTCGTACGGCCGAGCGCGGCGCGGGCATACCCGATGTTCCCAGCTTCAGCACCGGTTTCCGTGTGGCCAGGGCGATGGAAGAACTGGCCGGCACGCATACGGCAGCCGTCGTCGCGCCGTCCGAATCCGAGGGGCCCGCGGCCACGGAGGAATCGGTGGGGTGTATCCAGAGTCGTTCAAGGACTGCGTCGACTGCCCCGAGATGGTCGTGATCCCGCCTGGCGAGTTTGTCATGGGCTCGCCAAAGAGCGAGGGAAGCAGTGTCGAAGGTCCGTAGCACACAGTCCGCATCGAGCGGCCCTTCGCGATCGGCAAGTACGAAGTGACGTTTGCGGAGTGGGATGTCTGCGTGGCGGATGGCGGCTGCAACGGGTATCGGCCGGACGATGAAGGATGGGGTCGAGGCGAGCGTCCGGCGATCAACGTCGGCTGGAACGACGCGCAGCGGTACCTTGAGTGGCTGTCGCGCAAGAGCGGGAAGACGTACCGCTTCCCGAGCGAATCGGAATGGGAGTACGCGGCGCGGGCCGGGACGACGGCAGCTTGGTCTTCGGGTGAGGGTTCGGGTCGCGCCTGTAACTACGCAAACGTTAGCGACAGGACGGGCAAGCGGGAGAACCGATCAGTATTCGAGATGCCGCACCACGATTGCGACGACGGCTACGCAAAAACGGCGCCCGTGGGCTCGTTCGCGGCCAATGCCTTCGGCGTCCACGACATGTTGGGCAACGTGTGGGAGTTGCTCGAGGACTGCATGCCGACCGACGAGTCGGCGCGTCGATTGCAATCTGCGCCTTCTTCGCGGCGGGTCGTGGACCAATGGTCCCGCGGAGGACGCTCGCTGGCTCCCCGTCTGGACCGGAACCGAGTACCGGATATGGACGATCGGTTTCCGCGCGGCCAGGACACTGGACTGACGCAAGTACGGGGGTCAATGCGCCGCCCCACCCGCGCAGTCGGCAGCATCGGCGCGCATGGCAGCACGGATTGGTGCATCATCGCCTCGGCGGCAGCGGTAGCGCGACCTCAATCAGTATCGTGCGATAACGGTTACCCTTCCCGGTTCGCAATCATCGGCGAAGCTGCTTCTCGTGGGCGGACACCCAGTCTTTCAAATGAGTGATCCACGACTGAGTCAACCTCACAGTCTTGGCGCAGTGGGCCGCGGCCTCACGAGTGCCAGCATATTCGCCTGCATGCGCGAGCTGGTTGCGCAATTCTTCGATCCGCTCGATTTGCTCCGCAGCTTTTCCATTACCGCAGAGCAACGGCACGTTGGAGCCGATCAGGGCTTCTTTCTTATCGCAAAACTCGGCCGCGACGAGTTTGTCGAGTTCCATATCGCCGTGCCGTAGCGCAACGCATTTTTCCTCAAGGAGCTTGCGTCGGGGCGGCTTGAGGCAGCGCAACCAACCGTCGCCGTCTGGAAAGGCCGCACGCAGGGCCTCCGCCATGAGCATTTCGAGATGCGTGACGAGCAGGAACAAGATCGGTCGGACAGGCAGTTTCTGAATGTCCGCAACAGTAACGATTCCATCTATTTTCGTTTCGCTAATAACCAGGCGGCACGGATGCTCATCGGCCGAAGCAACGAAGGTGAGCAGGCTGGCTTCGGAAGATATCAGGATCGCCTCTTCGAGGGGGTGCATGGCATCAAGCACCGTCCGATGAGGCTCGGTGGCATCGCTGTCCAGTGCTCGGGCTTCATTCGTACGATTCAACAGACCCACAATTTCTTCGCCCTGGCGGACCGGCAGGAAGTCGTAGGGCGCGAAAACCGATCGGCCGACAACATCGGCTAGGTTTTCCGCCTCCGTGCAGCACATGAGCAGTGGCTCAAAGGTGGCGATGAGCAATACGTTTGCGGCGCGCTCGAAAGAGGCGAACATGGCGGCGTGGTCAATGTCGAGCGGACGCGCCGCCCACGATGTCAATCCGGTGCTCGCAGCCATTTGGTTGTCTGACATTCCGTTAACCGGGTTACGCCTGTTCCCCGCCCCTCCATCCTGAGGCATCGCGAGGAGTACGTACAGGGCGGGCGGCTAGGGCGGCTTAGATAGCACGCAGGCGCGAAGGTCCTGTGTGCTCGGACGCGGTTTCCATTGCGCTGGTGTCTCATATGCCATATATGGCATATGAGGCGTGGCCTGGATGACCGTGCGACCGGGAGCTTGTGATCAAACCGCTCTTCTGGATCGGCCCGACGCGCGAGGTGGTGAGGGGGTTCCCGGCCGTTGTCCGCCAGCAGGTGGGATTCGGGTTGTATCTTGCGCAGGCGGGCGACATCGCGGTCGATGCACGGCCGGTCAAGGGATTTGGCGGTGGCACGGTGCTCGAAATCAGGACGAGCTATCGCGGCGACGCGTTTAGGACCGTGTACACGGTGAGGTTCTCGGATGCCGTCTATGTGCTGCACGCGTTCAAGAAGAAGTCGACGAAGGGAATCGCGACGCCCAGGCGCGAGATCGAGGTCATCGCACGGCGTATGAAGCGCGCGGGCGACCATGACGCAGAGCGTCGTTGACGCTAGAGGGGATGGGCCGATGAGCCGAACCGAGGACGTGGTCGAAAGCAGCGGCAATGTGTTTGCCGACTTGGGCATCGCCGAGGCGGGGGAGGCGTTGGCGAAGGCGGAGCTCGCCCGCCGGATCGGCGAAATCATCAGGTCGCGGCGCCTGAGCCAGGTCGAGGCGGGCAGGCTTCTCGGTATCGACCAGCCCAAGGTGTCTGGCCTTTTGCACGGCCGCCTGAGTGGCTTCTCGGTCGATCGCCTGTTGCGATTCCTCAACGCGCTCGATCGCGACGTAGAGATCGTGATCAGGCGCCGGCCGCCACGTTCGCGCCGGCGCGCACGGGTGACTGTGGTCGCAGTTTAGGAAGAAGCGTTTTCAAACACGAAGTCACGAAGTTCACGAAGCCGATCTCGAAACTAACTGTAGACATACCATTCACGAATTGTTTCCTGTCCTCCGTGACCTTCGTGCCTTCGTGTTTAGAATCTAGTTTGGTCCCGGGTTCCGGCGGCTGAGGTTAGGCGGGCGACCTTGATGCGGTCGGCGCGCTTCATGGCCTTGGCAAGATCGTGCGCCGCCTGGACGCGGGGCGGGTCCTTCATCGCCATCGTTCGTTCCAGTATTTCGCTTCTTGCGTCTGCGAGCCTGCTTTGCCCTAGGCCGCAACCGCCGCGGCGCTTGACCGGGGCGCGCGCGATGGCCACTTTAGGGGTCGCCAGATGGCCGGATGGCCGCTGCCTGTGCTTTGGCGCGGGGAGAGGAAAGTCCGGGCTCCACGGAGACACGGTGCCGGGTAACGCCCGGCGGGGGCGACCCTAGGGAAAGTGCCACAGAAAGCAAACCGCCTTGCCTTCGGGCGGGGTAAGGGTGAAAGGGTGCGGTAAGAGCGCACCGCGTGCCCGGCAACGGGAACGGCATGGTAAACCCCACCGGGAGCAAGACCGAGTAGGGGCGGTAGGCTGCTTCGGCGGCCAGGTCTGTTTTCGGATCGCCGCCCGGGTGTGTCGCACGAGGCGCCTGGCGACAGGCGCCCC
>CAYUNL010000054.1:0-3598 GCA_964446055.1 uncultured Alphaproteobacteria bacterium
GACGCCACTGAAGCTCGATCTTACCGATTCGCGGACCCGGCGCTCGCTTGGCAAGGTGCTGTCGTGACCATCGAGGCACGCAGAATCCGGCTGATCATGGAGCTGCGCCGCGAGGGCATTACCGACACCGAAGTGCTCTCGGCGATCGAGCGGGTGCCGCGCGAGCACTTCGTGCTTCCCGGGTTCGAGGACCAGGCCTACGCCAACACCGCGCTGCCCATCGATCAGGGCCAGACCATCAGCCAGCCCTACGTGGTGGCCTTCATGACCCAGGCCTTGGGCCTCGGCAGCCGGATGAAGGTGCTGGAGATCGGCACCGGTTCGGGCTACCAGGCGGCGGTGCTGTCGAAACTCTGCCGTCGGGTCTACACCGTCGAGCGCTACCCCTCGCTCTTGCGCGCGGCGGAAAAGCGCTTCCACGACCTGGGGCTACACAACGTAACCACCCGGCTCGGCGACGGCGCCAAAGGCTGGCCCGAGCAGGCGCCGTTCCCGCGCATCATTGTCACCGCGGCGGCGCAAGAGGTGCCCAGCGCGTTGGTCGAGCAACTGGACGTGGGCGGCGTGATGGTGGTCCCGATCGAGGCTGGTTCATGGGGCCAGCAGGTGGTGCGCGTGCGCAAGACCGAAACGGGTTGCGATTCCGAGGAGCTATTGCCGGTCCGGTTCGTGCCGCTGGTCGAAGACGTGGCGAAAGAGGGTGGAACGGGGTAGGGGACACTGGGCGGCGGCCGCGGTGCTGGCCCTAGCGCTGGCGCTGGGCGCTTGCGCGCGCTCGGTCCCGGCCCCCGTGGAGTACAAAGGATCGGGCGGCCCCGATGTCTCGGCCGCGGCGGAGCCGGGGCCGTCCGCGGACGATGCACCGCTGCCGCGGCCCAAACCCGAGCGTGGCGACGAGGTGGCGGAGGGAGTGCAAGATGGTGAGGACGTCCGCGCGATCGTGGTGCGCGCCGGCGATACCCTCAATGAGCTCGCCGAGCGCAACAATGTATCAGCCCGCGCGATGATCGCGCTCAACGACCTCGAGCCGCCGTATGTGCTGTTGGTTGGGCAGCGGCTTCGCTTGCCGCAGAGCCGAAGCTACGTGGTGCGCGAGGGCGACACCATCTACGGCATCTCGCGCCGTTTCGGTGTCGACATGACGAGCCTGGTGCGCGCCAACGGCATCGCTCCGCCCTACACCATCACCGTCGGCCAGCAGCTTCAGATTCCGGGCGGCGCGGTCAGACTGGCGGCGGCCCCCGAACCTGCGGACGTCGGGGTCGGCGAGCGCAGCGCGACATCCTCGCTGGCCCGCTTCGAATGGCCGCTCAAGGGCCGGGTGGTCTCGACCTTCGGCTCCAAGCCCGGCGGCTTGCACAACGACGGCATCAACATCGCGGCCGAGCGGGGCGCGCCGGTACGCGCCGCCGAGGGCGGGGTCGTTGCCTATGCCGGCAATGAGCTGCGCGGATTCGGCGAGCTGGTGCTGATCCGCCACTCCGACGGCTGGGTGACGGCGTACGGCCACAACGAAGACGTGTTGGTCGGCCGCGGCGAGGAGGTCGAGCGCGGCCAGATTATCGGCCGTGTCGGGGCCACGGGCAGCGTGTCGGCGCCGCAGCTTCACTTCGAGATCCGCAAGGGCATCGAGGCCGTCGATCCCCTGGAATACCTTTCCGAGATCAGCGCCGCGGCGGCTGCCCGGGCGCGTCGCCGTGAGGCCGCGAGCTAAGCGTTTCTCCCCTCAAGAAAATAGGTTTCCATATCGTCTTTCCCCTTGACGCTGATGGTGCCTCGCTTTGCGCATTGGAAGTTCTCCTTGAGAAGCCCGTAGGTGCTTTCGGTCAGCTGAATGCAGCCCTCGACCCCCTGCGATTCCATGCGGCTCGCCGTATTGACCGAATCTCCCCAAAGGTCATAGGCGAATTTTCGTTCACCGATGACCCCGGCGACCACCGGTCCGCTGTTGAGACCGATGCGCAAGTTGAGCGGCACCTCAAGTTCGCGGCTGAGGCGCGCGGCCTCGGCTTGCATGTCCAGGGCCAAGCCGGCGGCTGCTTCGGCGTGATCGGGCCGCGGATTCGGCAGGCCGGCAGCCACCATGTAGGCGTCTCCCACGGTCTTGATCTTCTCCAGTCCGTATTGTGTGGTCAGGTGATCGAAGCTCGAAAAGAGTGCGTTGAGCAGCGCCACCAGCTGATCGGGTTTTCGCTGCGCCGCGAGTTCGGTGAAGCGGACGATGTCGGCAAACAGAATGGTTACATCCGCATGGGCGTCGGCGATGACTTCGTCGCCCTCCTTGAGACGCTCGGCGATGGGCGCGGGAAGGATGTTGAGCAGCAGCGATTCGGAGCGTTCATGTTCGCGCACGAAGGCGTTCACGAAGTACATCATGGCAAAAAAGATGGCCAGGGCGGGACCGACGATGTTCATGCCGAAGAACAGCATCGACACCTTGTGCGGCACGGGGACCGCCCAGCGCTGGAACTGGCCGTCGAAGACCAGCGAGACGGCGATGAGGACGAGGCATGCCGCGAACCACCCCATCGCCTTGCGTGTGCTCTGGAACATGAGGGCGCAGAACGGAGCGAGCACCGACCAGGTCATCAGAACGCCCGAGGCGGCGAACCCGCCGAGGCTCCACTGCATGGCGATCGGGTTCCACAAGATCATGAAGAAAAACGGGTAGAGCAGCAGGCCGAGCCGCTTGGTGGCGAAGAAGAGCAGCAACGCCGCGCCGACGACCGCGGTGAGCCCAAAGGTGATTTACATCGTGGCCGCGGGGCCCAGGACCGCGAAGTACAGTGCCGCCCACACAATGCTGGCGCACACGCAGATGCCGGTGAGCAGCACCAACGTCACCTTGTTGCGGCGCTCTTCGAAGGTGTCGGTTTCCAGCGTGGCCGCCCGTTCGAGGCGAGCCCTGAGCCGAGATTGCGTGTGCCTCATCGACCGTTCCTTCCGTCGACCGGCGTCCCGCATGGTTTCGCGGGAGCAACTTGGCTACCCCTCTCATAAGGATACGCCGCCGCGCGAGTAATGCGGACTCAATTCATCGATGGGGTGGGGCCGGGCGAGGGGCCCCGTGGTCTAGTCGAGGCGAACGCCTTGGCGGCCGGCCAACTCCTGAATGAACTGCCAGGCCACGCGGCCCGAGCGGGCGCCGCGCGTCATCGACCATTCGACCGCCTCGGCGGCCAGGGTCTTGGGCTCGAAGGCCAGGCCGTAGTGGCGTGCGTAGTTCTCGATCATGGCGAGATACGCGGCCTGGGAGCAGGCGTGGAAGCCGAGCCACAGGCCGAAGCGGTCCGACAGCGAGACCTTTTCCTCGACCGCCTCGCCGCGGTTGATCGCGGTCGAGCGCTCGTTCTCGATCATCTCCCGGGGCATCAGATGGCGGCGGTTCGAAGTGGCGTAGAAGATGACGTTATGAGGCCGGCCTTCGATGCCGCCCTCGAGGACGGCCTTGAGCGACTTGTAGCTGGCGTCGCGGCCGTCGAAGGAGAGGTCGTCGCAGAACAGAATGCAACGGCGCCCGGTGTCGGCCAAGCGCTGTAAAAGAGCGGGCAGGGTGGCGGTCGGCCGGTGGTCGGGCGGCGGTCGGGTGGCGGTCGGT
>CAYUNL010000054.1:3608-12791 GCA_964446055.1 uncultured Alphaproteobacteria bacterium
CCAGCGCGAGCGCCGCCGCGCCGTCGTTGATTGCGCCATGTGCGGCCTTGACCAACGAGCTCTTGCCCATGCCCCGCGCGCCCCAGAGAAGCGCGTTGTGCGCCGGCAGGCCACCCGCGAAACGGCGGGTGTTCTCCAGCAGCGTATCGCGCGCGGCATCGATGCCGTGCAAGAGCTCGATCGGGATGCGGTTGATCGCCGCCACGCCGGCCAAGGAATCGGTGTCGGGACGCCAGACAAAGGCATCGGCGGCGCCGAGGTCGCACGCGGCGCCTGCCGGTGCGCGGTTCAGGCGCTCGAGCACGTCGGCGATGCGCACCAAGAGGGGCTTGAGGTCGTCGTCGCTCAGAACGGGATCTCGTCGTCGAGGGCGTCGCCGGCGCCGGGGCCTGCGGGGGCGCCGGCGTTCTCGGGCTCGGGCGGGCGGTCGCCGCCTTCGCGGCGGCCGTCGAGCATGGTGAGCTCGCCGCGGTAGCGCTGCAGGACGACCTCGGTGGTCCACTTGTCGACGCCGGATTGGTCGGTCCATTTGCGGGTCTGAAGCTGGCCCTCGAGGTACACCTTCGAGCCCTTCTTCAGGTATTGCTCGGCGATGCGCCCGAGGTTCTCGTTGAAGATGACCACCCGGTGCCATTCGGTCTTTTCGCGCCGTTCGCCGCTCTCGCGGTCCTTCCACGATTCCGACGTTGCCACGTTCAAGTGAACGATAGGGTCGCCCGACTGGGTATGGCGCACCTCGGGATCGCGCCCCAGGTTGCCGATCAGAATGACCTTGTTGACGCTGCCCGCCATGTGCCCCTCCCGTGCCTGCGTTGATGCGAACTCTACACGCACCGACCCCGCCGGTGCCACCCTCGCCCACAATCGGCTCGCATTGGTGGACGCGAACGCCCTATCATGCGGCGGCCCGGCGCGGTCGCAGTTGACCGGCCGACCCGTCCCACTCCGCCGGTACGTCGTCTCCAACAAAATGCAGCACTCGATCGTTATTCGTGGAGCGCGGGAGCACAATCTCAAGTCGGTCGATCTCGAGATCCCGCGCGACAAGCTAGTGGTCATCACCGGGCTGAGCGGCTCGGGCAAGTCCTCGCTCGCCTTCGATACCATCTACGCCGAGGGGCAGCGGCGCTATGTCGAGAGCCTGTCGGCCTATGCCCGCCAGTTCCTCGAACTCATGCAAAAGCCTGACGTCGAGACCATTGAGGGACTCTCGCCGGCGATCTCGATCGAGCAGAAGACGACCTCGCGCAATCCGCGGTCGACGGTCGGCACGGTGACCGAGATCTACGACTACATGCGGCTGCTGTTCGCCCGCGCCGGTGTGCCGTACTCACCGGCGACCGGGCTTCCCATCGAGAGCCAGACGGTTTCGCAGATGGTCGATATCGTACTCGGCCTGGCCGAGGGCACGCGGCTTTACGTGCTGGCCCCGATCGTGCGCGGGCGCAAGGGCGAGTACCGCAAGGAACTGGCGCTTTTGCTGAAGCGCGGCTACCAGCGCGTCAAGATCGACGGAACACTCTACGAGATCGAGAGCGCCCCGGCGCTCAACAAGAAGATCAAGCACGACATCGAGGTCGTGGTAGACCGCATCGTGGTGCGCCCCGGCGTCGCCGGCCGGCTCGCCGATAGCCTGGAGACGGCGCTTCAGCTGACCGACGGGCTGGCGCTGGCCGAGGACGCCAAGACCGGCGAACGAACGATCTTTTCGGCCAAGTTTGCCTGCCCGATATCGGGCTTCACCATCGAGGAGATCGAGCCGCGCCTGTTCTCGTTCAACAGCCCCCACGGCGCCTGCCCCGATTGCGACGGGCTGGGGAATCAGATGTATTTCGACGCCGATCTCGTCGTTCCCGATCCCGGGCGAAGCCTTAAGGACGGTGCGATCGCGCCCTGGGCGAAATCGAGTTCGTCGTATTATATTCAGACGCTGGAGGGCCTGGCGCGCCACTTCAAGGCTAGCATGACCATCCCCTTCGCCGAGCTGCCCGAAAAGGTTCAGACGGCGATCCTGAGCGGCACCGAGCAACCGGTTTCCATCACCTACGACGACGGCGTCCGTACCTACACCACGCGGCGGCCCTTCGAGGGCGTGGTTCCCAACATGGAGCGGCGCTGGCGCGAGACCGTTTCGTCATGGATTCGCGAGGAGCTGGCGCGCTATCAGAGCACCGCCCCGTGCGAGACCTGCGCCGGCCATCGGCTGAAGCCCGAAGCGCTGGCGGTCAAGATCGGCGGCCTTCATATCTCGGAGGTCGCCGAGATGTCGATCGTCGAGGCACGGAACTGGTTCGCCGCGCTCGATTCGGTGCTGAGCGCCAAACAAAGCGAGATCGCGGAGCGGGTGCTGCGAGAGATAAACGAGCGACTCGGCTTCCTGGTGAGCGTCGGGCTCGACTACCTGACGCTGGGGCGGAGCGCGGGCACGCTCTCGGGCGGCGAGAGCCAGCGTATCCGGCTCGCCTCGCAGATCGGCTCTGGGCTCACCGGCGTGCTCTACGTCTTGGACGAGCCCTCGATCGGGCTGCACCAGCGCGACAACGCCAAGCTGATGGAAACGCTGAAGCGGCTGCGCGACCTCGGCAACACCGTGCTGGTCGTCGAGCACGACGAAGAGGCGATACACAACGCCGATTACGTTGTCGACATGGGCCCCGGCGCCGGCGTCCACGGTGGCTACGTGGTCGCCGAGGGTACCCCGGCGGAAATCATGGCCAACCCCCAGAGCCTGACCGGGCAGTATTTGACACGAATGCGCGAGATTCCGATTCCCGAAACCCGCCGGCCCGCGGCCGGCGATCGCCGGTTGCGGCTGATAGGGGCGCGAGCGAACAACCTGCGCGGCATCACCGCAGAGGTTCCGCTGGGGACGCTATGCTGCGTCACGGGCGTGTCGGGGAGCGGCAAATCGACGCTCATCATCGAGACGCTCTATCAGGCGCTTGCGCGTCGGCTGAACGGCGCCCGTACCCACCCCGGCGAGCACGACGACATCGAGGGCCTCGAGTACCTCGACAAGGTGATCGACATCGACCAGTCGCCCATCGGACGCTCACCGCGCTCGAACCCCGCCACCTACACCGGCGCCTTCACCCCGATCCGAGATTGGTATGCCGGGCTGCCCGAGGCGGCGGCACGCGGCTACAAGCCGGGACGCTTCTCGTTCAACGTCAAGGGCGGTCGCTGCGAGGCCTGCCAGGGCGACGGATTGATCAAGATCGAAATGCATTTCCTGCCCGATGTCTACGTTCGCTGCGATGTCTGCCGAGGTCGCCGCTACAATCGTGAGACGCTGGAAATATCTTTCAAAAACAAATCTATAGCAGATGTTCTTGAGATGACGGTGGATGAAGGTGCGGCGCTGTTCGGCGCCGTTCCGGCAATCCGCGACAAGCTGGTGACGCTGCAGCGCGTAGGCCTTGGCTACGTCCAGATCGGGCAGCCGGCGACCACGCTCTCGGGCGGCGAGGCGCAGCGCGTGAAGCTCGCCAAGGAGCTGTCGCGCCGGGCCACCGGACAGACGCTTTACATCCTCGACGAGCCGACCACCGGGCTCCATTTCGAGGACGTGCGAAAGCTCCTCGAGGTGCTGCTGGCGCTGGTCGAAGCGGGCAATACGGTGGTGGTGATCGAGCACAACCTCGAGATCATCAAGACCGCCGACTGGGTCATCGACCTTGGACCCGGCGGCGGCGACGCGGGCGGGCGAATCATCGCGGCGGGCACGCCCGAAGAGGTGGCGAAGGTGACCAAAAGCGACACCGGCGAGTACCTGCGCCGCTACCTAGGCCGCGCCCGACCCAAGCGGCGCCGGCAAACCAAAGCGCAGCCGGCGGCTACGCGCAGCCCTCGCAACGGTCGCCGCAAGCGGGCCTGAGCGCCCGGCCCCGGCGCGGGGCCGATGTTGTTCATCGATGCGCCGGTGGCACAAGATAGCGGCGAGGAACGCGTTGCCTACACCATATTTTGCGTTATGATGGGCGAAGAAGGTGCCTCGGCGCCGGGGAAAAAAGGAGCGGACAGGCATGAACCCACTGACCTCACTCACCGGGACCGTCATCGCGGGGCTGGCGTTGTTGGTCGTCATGGTTTTCGTCATCAACGTGATCGGCAGCTAGCGACCGGAGGGGCCCAAAAATGGAAGAATTCGTAACCGGAGACTGGTGGACCTTCCTGGTTCGCTATCTGCACGTCCTGAGCGGCGTGATGTGGATCGGTCTGCTGTGGTACTTCAATTTCGTGCAGATCCCGTCGATGCCAAAGATTCCCGACGAGCAAAAACCGGCGATCGGCAAGGTGATCGCGCCGGCGGCGCTGTTCTGGTTCCGCTGGGCGGCGATGGGGACGATCGCCACCGGCATCATCCTGGCGCTTGCCAACGGCTACTTCATCGACGCGGTGATCATCGGCCTTGACAGCGAGGTCGAGACCCACGCGGCGATCGGTATCGGCATGTGGCTCGGCACCATCATGTGGTTCAACGTCTGGTTCATCATCTGGCCCAACCAGAAGAAGGTGCTGGGGATGGTCGAGGCCGACGCCGATTCCAAGGCCAAGGCGGCGCGAACCGCGTTGCTGGCCTCGCGCACCAACACCATGCTGTCGATCCCAATGCTCTACGCCATGGTATCGGCGCAGAATATCTGGACCGGTTAAGCCGCCGCGCAGTCCAGCCAAAAGGGCCCCCCTGGCGGGCCCTTTTTTTGGCTAGTCGAGGGCGAGGAGCGCGGCGGCGACGCGGCGGTCTTCGGCGGCGAGCACGTTGAAGGTGCGACAGGCGGCGCCGGTGTCCATGGCATCGATCACCGGACCCGCTTCGCCCAGCCGGCCGCGAAGGGTGGGGGGCAGGGCGGCGAGCGCCGGCCCGCAACCGAGCAAGAGGATCTCTAGGGAGGGCTCGACCGCGGCTACGCGGGTCAAGCGGTCGGCGTCGAGTTCTTCAGCGAGAAGCGGCGGCCAGGCGATCGTTCGATCCACGAACACCACGACCGAGCCGGTCCAGGCTCGGCCGGAGATACGGAATCCACCGTCACCGTAGGCCTGGATGATCTGTCGATTGCCGGCGCCGGGGAGCTCTTCGATCTCCATGCGAAGGCCCGCCGCTGCGATCAATCCGCGGCGGCCTCGGCCTCGTCGGCCTCCTCGCGCTCGGGTCCGGCCCGTACCTTGAGATACAGAAGGAGCGGGGCGGCGACGAAGACCGAGGAGTAGCTGCCGACGACGACCCCCCACATCATCGCCACAGTGAAGCTCTCGATGACCTCGCCGCCGATGAAACGGAGCGCGACCAGCGCCAGCAGGGTCGTCACCGAGGTCACGACCGTGCGCGAGAGGGTGTCGTTGACGCTGAGATCGAGGAGCTCGGCAAGGTTCATAGTCTTGAACTTGCGCAGATTCTCGCGCACCCGGTCGTAGATGACGACGGTGTCGTTCATCGAATAGCCGATGATCGTAAGGATGGCGGCGATGGTCGCGAGGTTGAAATCGAGCCCGGTCAGGGAGAACAGACCGACTGTCATCACCACGTCGTGCACCAGCGCCGCGACCGCGCCGAGGCTGAACTGCCACTCGAATCGGAACCAGATGTAGATCAGCATCGCGGCGATCGCCAGAACCAGCGCCAGTGTGCCGGCGCGGATCAACTCGGCGCTGACCTTGGGGCCGACGACTTCGACCCGGCGATAGGTGATTCCCGCGCCAACATCGCGCTCCAACGCGTCCTTCACGACACCTACCGTAGCCTGCTGCGCCGCGTCGCCACCTTCCTGGAGTTCGACGCGGATCAAGACGTCTGAGGACTGCCCGAAGCCCTGCAGCGCGACCTCGCCGAGCCCGAGGCGAGAAAGGGACGAGCGCATCGCCGCGAGGTTTGCGATCCCCGGGGTACGCGCCTCGATCAGGATACCGCCGCGGAAGTCGATGCCGAAATTGAGGCCGACGATGGCGAGCAGTACGATCGAGACGACTGCGGCCACCGCCGATCCCATGAACGCGGTGCGGTGCCACCGCATGAAGCCAACGTTGGTCTTGGCCGGCACCAGCCTAATCTTGAACATCCCAGGCCCCTACAGCGCCAGCGCGGTCGGCCGCCGCGACCGCAGCCAGGCGACGACCATCAGCCGGCTCAGGGTCACGGCGGTGAAGAACGAGGTGACGACGCCGATCCCCAGCGTCACCGCGAATCCCCTGACCGGGCCCGAGCCCAGGGTGAACAGGATGGCCGCGGCGATGAAGGTGGTGACATTGGCGTCGAGAATGGTGGTCAGCGCGCGCTTGTATCCGGCCTCGACCGCGGCGAAGGGAGTCTTGCCCGAGCGCACCTCTTCCTTGATGCGCTCGAAGATCAAGACGTTGGCATCGACCGCCATGCCGATGGTCAGGACGATGCCGGCAATCCCCGGCAGGGTCAGCGTCGCCGGAAGCACTGACAACGCGCCACCGAGGAGGATCATGTTGGTCACCAGCGCGAGGTTCGAGAACAGGCCGAACAGACCGTAGGAGGCCCCCATGAACACGATGACCAGGACAAAACCGACGATGGCGGCGATCTTGCCCTGGGCCACCGAATCGGCGCCGAGATCGGGACCCACCGTCCGCTCCTCGAGAATCTCCAACGGCGCCGGTAGCGCGCCGGCACGCAGCAGGAGCGCCAGGTCCTGCGCCTCTTGCGGCGAGAAACGGCCGCTGATCTGGCCGGAGCCGCCGAGGATCGGCTCGCGGATCACCGGGGCGCTCACGACCTTACCGTCGAGGACGATGGCGAAGGGCCGCCCCACGTTCTGGCTGGTTACGTCGGCGAAGCGCTTGGCGCCGACCGAATCGAAGCGAAAGCTCACCACCCATTCGTTGGTGCGCTGATCGACGGAGGGCTGCGCGCTCACCAGCATCTCGCCGCTTACCATGGTGCGCCGGTGCACCAGGTACTTGTCGATTTCCCCCTCGGCCGGGTTATCGGCGAGCAGAATCTCGGAACCCGCGGGGACCCGGGTGCGCTCGGCTTGGTCAACCGTGACGCTGCCGTCAAGAAGGCGGAAGGCGAGCTTGGCGGTCTTGCCCAAGAGCCGTTTGATGCGGTCGGGCTCGCGCACGCCGGGAAGCTGGACCAGGATTCGCTCGGCGCCTTGACGCTGGATGGTCGGCTCGCTGGTGCCGAGCTCGTCGACGCGGCGGCGGACGATTTCGATCGATTGTTCGACGGCGGAGCGCTTGCGCTCGGCCACCGCGGCATCGGACAGGCGCATGACGATGCGCGGATTCAGGTCGGAGAACTCGAACTCGGTGGTCGAGCCGGTGCCCAGGAGGCCGGTGGACATCGGGCTATTGAGGTCGGAGAGGAGCTCCCAGGCGCGCTCGAACCGCTCGGCATCACGGATGGTGACGGTGACCGAGTTTTCGACCACCCCCAGATCGATGTAGCCAATTCGTTCGCCGCGAAGCGTCGTGCGGGCCTGATCGACCAGCGAATCCAGGCGTTCCTGGACCAGGGCGTCGGCCTCTACCTCCAACAGGAGATGTGAGCCGCCCTGGAGATCGAGACCGAGGTCGATCGGCTGATACCACGACGGCAAGCCCTCGAGGGTCCGCTCGCCTAGCGCGTTGGGGAGAACGAACACCACCCCAGCAAGGCAAACGGCCACCACCACCGCGATCTTCCAGGTTTTGAAGTAGAGCATGGCGCGGCCCGCCGCGAGAGGCGATGGAAGCGGCTACTTCTTGTCCGCGGCGCCGGATTTCCCGCCGCCGCCCGACGCCGGCTCGGCGCGGTTGAGGACCTCGTTGACGGTGGAGGTGGCGACCTGCACGCGGACGCCCTCGGCGACCTCGACCATGATCCGCCCGTTATCCAGAACCTTGGTGACGCGGCCGACGATGCCGCCCCCGGTGACGATCGAATCGCCCCGTCGGATGGCGCGGATCATCTCGTCGTGCTGCTTCCGCTTGCGCTGCTGCGGGCGGATCAGAAGGAAGTAAAAGACGACGAAGATAGCGACGATCGGCAAGAGGCCGATGATACCGCCGCCAAAGAGGCCGCCGCCGGGTTCCTGGGCGTAGGCAGGTGAGATCAACATTGGCAGGTCTCAGGCATTCCGCGGATTCGGGCGGACTATAGCGGGCGGTGGGGGCATTGCAACAGATACCGCTGGGGCACACGGGACGGTGATCCGGTTGCCCTGTCGGCCAGATTTCGTTACAATTTCAGCCTTCTTTTCCCGCCCAACGGCTCGCCCGCAAGACCCCCGCAGCCCGTTTTTTATCAAAGCGAATCGAGATTCCGCTGGCCGTCCCCGAAGTCCCCGAATTCGACGTCGTGCCTGTCAGCATCGAAGAGGAGATGCGGCAGTCCTACCTCGATTACGCGATGAGCGTGATCGTCAGCCGCGCGCTTCCCGACGTCCGCGACGGCCTCAAGCCGGTACACCGGCGCATCTTCCACGCCATGGCCGAGGGCGGCTACGAATGGAACCGAGCGTACCGGAAATCGGCCCGCATCGTCGGCGACGTGATGGGCAAGTACCACCCCCACGGCGACCAACCGATTTACGACGCCATGGTCCGAATGGCCCAGCCCTTCTCGATGCGGCTGCCGCTCATCGACGGACAAGGCAACTTCGGTTCGCTCGACGGCGATCCGCCGGCGGCGATGCGCTACACCGAGGTCCGCATGGCCCGCATCGCCCACGCGCTGCTGGAGGACATCGACAAGGACACGGTCGATTTCCAGGACAACTATGATTCCTCGGCCCGCGAACCGATGGTCCTGCCGGCGCGCTTCCCCAACCTGCTGGTCAACGGGGCTGGCGGAATCGCGGTCGGCATGGCGACCAACATACCGCCCCACAATCTGGGTGAGGTGATAGACGCCTGCTGCGCCTATCTCGACGATCCCGAGATCGAGGTCCAGGCGTTGATGGAGCACGTCCAGGGCCCCGACTTTCCGACCGGCGGCATCATCTTGGGCGCGGCGGGCGTCAAGACGGCGCACCTGACCGGGCGCGGCGGAGTCCTGATGCGCGCGCGGGTGCGGTTCGAGGAGGTACGCAAGGATCGCTCGGCCATCGTCGTCACCGAGATTCCCTACCAGGTCAACAAGGCGCGCATGATCGAGCAGATCGCCGAGGTTGCCCGCAGCAAGCGGGTCGAGGGCATCGCCGAGCTGCGCGACGAATCCGATCGCGACGGAGT
>CAYUNL010000055.1:0-12735 GCA_964446055.1 uncultured Alphaproteobacteria bacterium
GATGTCCCGATTGATCGGAGAATTCACTACCCACGGGAATGGAATACCGTCCGAGATACTCAGAGGAGCCACCGGATCCTGATCGTTTTTCCGCCACGCAGAATGCTTTGTATTCGCGTTGGGCCTTGTCATACGATCTTCTGGTCAAGATGTTGCCGATCTGGAGGCGGTGGCTGAGAGCTGCAATTCCTCACATCCAGGGTCCACGGGTATTGGAGGTGGCGTTCGGGACCGGATACCTCCTGTCTCAGTACGCGGGGAACTTTGAAACCTTTGGCGTCGATCGCAACTTGAGGCTTGCCGAGATCGCCAGGAAGAACTTGGAGAAGGCAGGCGTTTCCGCGAAATTGCAACTCGCTGAGGTGGAGCAGTTGCCCTATCCCTCGGGGTGTTTTGACAGCGTGGTGTGCACTATGGCTCTCTCGGCGTTTCCGCGTGGAACGAAGGCTGTTGAGGAGATGAAACGGGTTCTTCGGAATGGGGGAAAGCTCATCATCATCGATGTGAACTATCCGACGCATAAAACGTGGCTTGGAAGGCGGATGACAGAGGTTTGGATGTTGGCGGGTGATATCATTCGCGATATTGAGACGATTTTCAAAACGCTCGATCTGCCGTTCTCGGACGAAGAGATCGGCGGATTCGGTACGATTCACCTCTATACGTGTTGTAAGAGCAATGGCGCTTGACGCTTTCCAAAGGCCAAATCAACGGTCGTCACTTAGGCGGGGACCTACAACGTCCGGTATGGGTCAGGAGCGGACAATCCTACTAGCCCTGAAAATAGTCTGCTTTAGGACATAAAGCGGATCTTCTTGAGTTAGCCGATCAGGCTAAGACCTGCAGGGTCGGTTCTCGATAGTTTCGAGCCTAGAATTTGAGGCGTTTACAGCGAGGATGAAGTTTTCGGGAGGCTCCTCACAATGAGCAGCAAATTAAGGTAGTCGCGGGCCCCCGCTTTGAACCTGCCGCAAATCGGCCCAATCTTTCCGCTTTTTGGAGATTGGTTCGATTTGGTCTGACAATGCCCGCTGAGCCGAAGGCGAGGGACTTTTTCACGGGGACCTCAATAAAGTCGCCGGCGGAAGAACCACGCCGCCGCGGCGAGCGTAACCAGCCCGATGATCAGCATCGGCCACACCTGCTCAAAGACGATCTCGGCCGGCAGCGCCTTGAGGAAGATTCCGCGGGCGATGACGAGGAAGTAGCGCAGCGGGTTGACCAAGGTCGCCGTCTGCAGCCATTCGGGCATGTTGGCGATCGGCGTCGCGTAGCCCGACAGCATGATCGCCGGCACCACAAACATGAAGGCGCCGAGGATCGCCTGCTGCTGGGTCTGGGCGAGCGACGAGACGAAGAGCCCGACCCCGATCACCGAGAGCATGAAGACGAAAAGGCTGGCGTAAAGGAGCGCCACCGAGCCCGTGAGCGGCACGTCGAACCAGAAGACGGCTGCGGCGACGATGATCGAGCCGTCGAGCAATCCGACGAGCATCGCGGGGACTGTCTTGCCGAGTGTCACCTCCCACGGTCTCAGCGGCGTCACCAGAAGCTGCTCCATGGTGCCCAATTCGCGCTCGCGGGCCACCGACACGGCGGTCAGGAGCAGAGTAACGATCATGGTGAGCACGCCGACCAGCGAGGGCACGATCATCCATCGGGTGTGCAGGTTGGGGTTGAACCAGGCCCGGGAAACGAGTTTCGCCGGGGTCCCCGGCATGCCGTGGGTAGCCGCCCAGTCCTCGTTGAAGCGCGAGACGATAGCGTTGGCGTAGCCCTGGATGACGAGCGCGGTGTTGGACGTCCGGCCGTCGAGGATGACCTGGAGCGGCACCGGCTCACCCGCGATCAAGCGCCGGGTGAAGTCCGGCCCCAGGTGCACCACAACGTCGGCGGCGCGCGAATCGATCGCCGCGTCAATGTCGGCGACGCGCGCCAGATTTAGGACGCGGGCCACGGCCGGCGCGCCCTCGAAGCGGGCGACCAGCCCGCGCGAAACTGGCGTCGGGTCTTCGTTCAGTACCGCCACCGTGATGTTGGTGATGTCGAAGGTGGCGGCATACGCGAAGATCACCAGCTGGATCAGCGGTGGGCCGATGATGATGACGCGCGTCTTCTTGTCGCGCCACACGGCGAGCAGCTCCTTGACGATCAGGGCACGCAGGCGCCTCCACATCGGGCTCAGTCCAACCGCTTGCGCGTCTTCAGCGCGGTGACGGCCAGGAAGAAAAGGGCGATCGCCGCCATCGCCAACACATCCGGCACGATCACGCTCCACACGTCGCCGACCATGAACAGCGTTTGGAGCGTCGAGACGAAGTAGCGCGCGGCGAGTACGTAGGTAATCGCCTGGATGGCCGCCGGCATGCTGTTGATGTCGAAGATGAAGCCGGACAGCATCATCGCCGGCAGGAAGGCGGCGACGATGCCGGCCTGGCTGGCCGCCATCTGGTTGCGCGCGATGGTCGAGATCAGGAGCCCCATGCCGAGCGCCGCGACCATGAACACGGCGGCGACGCCGAAGAGCACGGCGAGCGAGCCGCGCAGCGGCACCGCGAACACCCAGACCGCCATGGCGACGGACAGCGCCATGCTGCCCATGCCGAGCACGAAGTAGGGGATCAGCTTGCCGATCACCAGCTCGACCACCGAGATCGGCGTTGCCATCAGCGCCTCCATGGTGCCGCGCTCCCATTCGCGCGAGACCACCAGGGCGGTCAGCAGGGTGCCGATCAGGCTCATGATGATGGCGATCAGGCCGGGCACCAGGAAGTTGCGGCTGCGGACCTCCGGATTGAAGCGGACCCGGGCCTCGGCCGAGACCGGCAGCACGATCGGCGCGCCCTTGTCCCGTGCGTCGTGCTCCAGCCACTTGCCCCAGGCGCCCTGCACGTAGCCCTGCACCAGGCGGGCCGTGTTGGGGTCGGTGCCGTCGACCAGGACCTGGATCTGGCCCACGTCGCCGCCGGCGAGGCGGCCGGAGAACTCGGCGCCGAGCACGACCACCCCCATCAGGCGGCCGGCCACCAGGCCGTCCTCGGCCGGAGCCCGGTGGCGGAAAATAGTGACGTCGAACGAGCGCGAGTTGGAGAGCGTCGTGACGAATCCCTGGGTCGCCGGGGTCGGGCTCTCGACGACAATGCCGACCTTGACGTTGGTGGCGTCGAGCGAGACGCCGTAGCCGAACAGGATGAGCAGGATTATCGGCAGTACGAAGGCGATGGCGATGCTGCTGGGGTCGCGGACGATCTGTAGCGTCTCCTTGCGCACCAGGCCCTTGAGCCGGCGGGCCCGGCCGGAGTTTGCTGGGCGGCTTCTCATGCCGCGGCCGGCTCGCGTTCCTGCGCCTCGATCAGGCGCACGAAGGCGTCCTCCAGCGTTGGGTCGGCTAGCGCGGGCGATCGCAGCGGCGCCTTCAGCTTATCCGGCGAGCCGACGGCGATCAGGCGGCCCCGATTCACGATGCCGATGCGGTCGCAGTACTCGGCCTCGTCCAGGAAGTGGGTGGTGACCAGGACCGTGGCGCCCTGGTCGGCCATCGCGTTGATGCGAATCCAGAACTCGCGCCGGGTCAGTGGATCAACGCCCGAGGTCGGCTCGTCGAGGAACAGGATCGGCGGCGCGTGCATGAGGGCCGCGGCCAGCGACAGGCGCTGCTTGAAGCCGAGCGGCAGGTCGTCCGCCAGCGACTCGGCGAACGGGGCGAGCGCGAAGGTCTCCAGCGCCTCGGCCACGGCGCGGCGCCGCCGGTGCCCGCCGAGGCCGTAGGCGCCGCCGAAGAACTCGAAGTTCTGGCGCACTGTGAGGTTGCCGTAGAGCGAGAATCTCTGCGACATGTAGCCGATGTACGCGCGCGCATCGGCGGGCGCGCGCCTGAGGTCGATGCCGGCGATGCGTGCCTCGCCCGACGTGGGCGGCAGCAACCCGCACATCATCTTGAAGGCGGTGGACTTGCCGGCCCCGTTGGGGCCCAGCAGGCCGAAGATCTCGCCGCGCCCGACCGCGAACGAGATCCGGTCGACGGCGCAAAACCCGCCGAAGTAGCGGGTCAGGTCGAGCGCCGTCACCGGCATCGCGCCCGGGTCCGTTGCCGGCCCGCCGGCCGGGACCGGCGGGGCGGGCGGGATCGGTGGGGCGAGCGGCTTCCCGCCTTCGCGCAGCAGAGCCACCAGGGCGTCCTCGAAACGCGGGGTGACGGGCGCCACCTCGGCCCCAGGTCCGGCCTCGAGATCAACGGCGCCGGGCGGCGCCGCGCCGTCTTCGAGCACCAGGCGCACGGTGTTGCCCTGGATCAGAGCGTCGGTGACGCCTGTCAGGCGCTGGGCCCGCGCCTGCACGGCGCGCTTGTTCGCGGCGAGCGAGCGCACCACGTAGGTGCGGCCCTCGACCGTCCGCGTGAGATCCCCGGGCGGTCCGTCGTGGAGCAGCCGGCCGTCGCTCAGCAGCAGGACGGATTCGCACCACTCCGCCTCGTCGAGGTAGGCGGTGCTCCACAGGATGCCGATCCCCTCGTCGGCCAGCGCGTGGACCATCCGCCACAGCTCGCGGCGCGACACCGGATCGACGCCGACGCTGGGCTCGTCGAGGAGCAGCAGCCGGGGCGGTCGGACCAGCGCGCAGGCGAGGCCCAGCTTCTGCTTCATGCCGCCCGACAGCGCCCGCGCCAGGCGCCGCTGGAACGGCTCCAGGCCGGTGAACGCGAGCAGCCGGTCGAAGGCGGCCCGGCGCTCGGCCCCGGCGAGGTTGCGGAGGTCGGCGTAGAGCGACAGGTTCTCGGCCACCGAGAGGTCCTCGTAGAGGCCGAAGCGCTGCGGCATGTAGGCGGTTACGGCATGCACGGATTCGGCATCGCCGACGCTGTCGAAACCGGCCACCGTGATGCGTCCGGCATCGGGCAGCAGCAGGCCGGCCATCAGGCGAATCAGTGTGGTCTTGCCGGCGCCGTCGGGCCCGACCAGGCCGGTCACGTGGCCCGCGGCCACCACGGCGCTGATGCCGTCGAGGGCGACCAGCGCCTTCTTGCCGGCGCCGTAGCGTTTAACCACGCCGTCGAGGCGGGCGAGGGGCTCGCTCATGGCTTCACCCGCCGTCAGCCGTGCGGAAGACCACCGTCACCGGCATGCCCTGGCGCAGGCCCTCGTCGGCGTTTTCGACGATGACCCGCAGGCGATACACCAGGTTGACCCGCAGGTCGGCAGTCTCGACGCTTTTCGGCGTGAACTCGGCGACCGGCGAAATGAAGCCGATGCGGCCGAGATAAGGCTTGTCGGGGCGGGAATCCGTGTGGAGGTCGGCCGCCATGCCGGGACGGATGCGCCCGAGATCGGGCTCCGAGACGTAGGTGCGCACCCACACCGGCTTGGTCGGGGCCAGCGTCAGCACCGTGGTGTTGGATTGCAGCACGGCGCCGGGCTCGTGCACCCGGGTCAGGATGGTGCCGGCGGTGGGGGCCGTGAGGTCGCTGTCGGCGTAACGACGATGGGCCGTCGACAGCGCCGCCTGGTCGGCCCGCAACCGGGCCCGGGTCGCCGCGATGTCCTCCTTGCGCGGGCCGGCGAGGACCAGCGCGAGGGATGCCTTGGCCAGCCGCAGGCGGGCCTCGGCCTCGGTCAGCGCCGATTCCGCCTCGTCCAACTTCTGGCCCGAGGCGGCCGAGTGCTGGGCCAGCTCGCGTTGCCGCTCGAAGGTGGTGCGGGCGAGGCCGACGGCGGCCTCGGCGCGCTCCATCTCGGCCCGCGCCTGGGCGATCTCCTCGGGCCGGCTGCCGTTTTCCAGCTTGTTCACCAACGCGCGCTGGGCGGCGACCGTGGATTGGGCCAGGTGAAGGTCGTCCTCCAGATATCCCTTTTCGATGGAGGCCAGCACGTCGCCGGCCTCGACGCGATCGCCCTCCTCGACGAGGATGCTCTCGAGCCGGCCGCCGACCTGGAACGCGAGGTTGACCTGGCGCACGTCGACGTTGCCGTAGGCGACGAGCCGGGGGTTCTCGGGCGCCTCGCCGATGACCAAGTGCCACGCCGAAAGGGCCGCGGTCTCGATCGTATCCAGTGTGGCCCGGCCGCTTGGATAGAGCAGCATCCACGCGGCGCCGGCGCCGGCGACGATCAGCACAACGCCGGCGATGATGGGTTTCCGCGGGTTCATGACGATTCCTCGGGGGCCGGCAGGCCGAGCGAGGCGAGCACCGATGCGGTCACCACGGCGCGCACCGTGGCCAGCCGCTCGGGCGTGTAGTCCTCCCACCCCAGGCGCGCCCACAGGACGACGCGGGCGATGAAGAAGACGATGATCTGGCCGACCACGGCATGCCCCCGCATCACGCATTCGGGGTCCTCGGGATCGCCACCGACGGCTGCCGCCGCGAGCGCGGTCACCGCCTTGTGCAACGGTTCGATGCGGCCCTTGAACAGGATGTCGAAGGCGTCCGAGGGGTGCGCGTACTCGCGCAGGATCAACGCGGCTCTGACGCGCATGCGCTCATCGCCGGTGAACGCCCGCAGTAGCTCGTCGGTGAGGCCGGCAGCGACTTCCGCCAGCGCCTTGCGGTCCCCTTTGGCGGCGTTCAGGCGGTCTTGCAGACGGGCCATGACCGGCCCCAGAATGGGCTCGGTCTCGGCGACCTGCTGCTCGATGACGGCGCGATAGAGCTCCTGTTTGCCGCCGAAGTGATAACCGATGGCGGCGATGTTGACACCGGCGGCCTTGGTCAGCTGGCGGGTGGTCACGCTGTCGAAGCCGCGGGAGGCGAACAGCCTGAGGCCAGCCTCCAACAGGCGGGCGCGGGTATCGCCGCCCACGATGGGTCCCAGATCAACGATGTCTCTGGTCATCGCGGCTCCTCCTGATTGCCGGCCTTGCAGCGACTTGCCGGGCCGCCGCGGGCGCGGGTTCGCCGATCACCCAACAAGGCGGACAGTATAACTCAAACGATTGAATTAGTCAAACGATTGTTTAAATCGTTAGTTTGCGGCCTTGTATCTTGCATGAGCGACGAGATGTGTTTCGATTGGGCGCAGCTATCTCTTCGTGGCTGCCGGCGTGCTGGTGAGCCGGGTCTTTCAAAGGTGTGCGCTGAAAGCCTGGGGTCTTAGGCTGGCGAGGCGCATCGGCTTCAAGAAAGCCAAGGTCGCAGTTGCGAGGAAACTGGCGGTCATTCTCCACCGTGTGTGGCGCAACGAAACCGATTTCATCTGGCCAACCCAGGAGACGGCAACGGCGACGGCAACAGCAACAGCAACAGCACAGCAACAGCATAGACAAACCGCTACCAAACAATCCGCGAGAGCGGAGGAGATGTTCCGCCGGGATGGAGGCATCGGCGAGGTCGTCCGATGCTTTTCGATGCTTCATCGCGGCAAGCGCGCTTTCAACATTGATCCGCCAACGTCCCCCGGCGCCATCATGCGGTGGGCACAGACCCTGCCGCGGAGAGAACAGTGGACCCGGCGGGTAATTCCCTGTTTCTCGGTTATAATTCCCTGTTCGGCATCGAAATATCCTCTCTGATCGGGGGATTACCGTGTCACGCGAAGCCATCCGTCTCTGGGTAAACAAGTTCGGCCCGGCGACCGCCCGGTTTCCTGGGTGGCTTCGGTTGCCGTTGCTACGGCGGTTTGCGCTCGCGGCATTGGGGTCGACGGTGCTGGCCTGGTCGGCTGTCGCCGACGAGGCGGCGGCGCCCGAGGCGCGCGCTTGCGCCAAGGCCGGAACGTGGCTCAATCCCGGGACCGGCGAGGCGATCGCACCGGGGCTTCTGATGGCTAGCTTGGCGCGACGGTCGGTGGTTCTCCTCGGCGAGGAACACGACAACGCCGAGCACCATCGCTGGCAGCTACAAATGCTCGCCGCCCTGCACGCCCACCAACCGGATCTGATTGTTGGATTCGAAATGTTCCCGCGGCGGGTCCAGCCGGCGCTGGATCGTTGGGCCGCCGGCGAACTCGACGTGCAGACCTTTCTGAAGCAATCGGAATGGGGCGAAGTATGGAGTTTCGATCCCGACCTCTACCTGCCGCTGTTCCATTTCGCGCGCCAGAACCGCCTTTCCATGGTCGCACTCAACGTCGAACGCACGCTCGTCGCCAGGGTCGGGCGGGAAGGTTGGGCCGCCATCCCCATCGATCAGCGCGTCGGACTGTCCGACCCGGCCGCGGCCAGCGACGCCTATCTGAGCTATCTCGCCGAAGTGTTCGTCGAAAAGCAGTACCGGCGGGCGACGGACGAACCACAGGAGGCGGAGGCGCATCCGAACGACGCTGCTGACCCTGCCTCGGTGGTGGAAACCGATGAATTCAAACGCTTCACCGCCGCGCAACTGACCTGGGACCGGGCCATGGCCGAAGCCCTTGCCGCGGCGCGGTGGAAACGGCCTGAATCGCTGGTCGTCGGCGTGGTGGGCCGGGGCCATGCCCAATTCGGCCACGGGGTGCCGCACCAGTTGGCCGATCTTGGCGTTGCCGATACCGCGGTGGTGTTTCCGGTGGATATGGCCGCCGCCTGCAAGGGACTACCGGGCGGCATCGCCGATGCGGTCTTCGTGGTCGCGCCGCCGGAACGCATCGCTGAGGCGCCGTCGAAACCCAAACTCGGGGTCATGATCCAGAGGACCGATGACGGGGTGCGGATCATGCAGGTCGTGGAAGCTAGCATCGCCGAGACCAGCGCGCTCGCGGCGGGCGACATTCTGGTGTCGGCGGCGGGTCGCCCGATCGAAGACGTCGCGCAACTGATCGCGATCATCGGGCGCCAGGCACCGGGCACCTGGCTTCCGCTCACGATCCGGCGCCAGGGCAGGGACCTCGAAGTGGTGGCGAAATTCCCGACGGAGTTCGCGGAACCCAAATGATCCGCGAGATTGGGGCGCTTTTCTGTGCCGCGGCCCTTGTCGTTCCGGGCGTGACGCCCCGCCTCCAGGCCGCTCTGCCGGAAGCGCCGATCCACCACGCCGCCGATGTTCGGATCGATCCGGAAAGCCGTCATCTCACGGTCGTGGACGTTATTACCGTGCGCGGCAGGAAAGAGATCCACTTCCGGCTGGCATCATGGCTGAAGGTCGATGGCTTGCTGCTGGATGGCCGAGCGGTCCCGGTTCCGGCCGAAGCCGAGGTGTGGCGCGCAACGCTGCCCGATGATCTGCCTCACCGGATCGAGGTGCATATGCAAGGGACGCTTCCGCTGCTGCAGCCCGGCCGCGGCCCCGGCCTGGAACAACCAGCCGCGCTTGGCCCCGAAGGTGGTTATCTGCTTGAAGGTGCGGGCTGGATCCCCGTGACGGGCGACGACTTGGTTTCCTACGACTTGCGCGTCGAGGTCCCGGTCCCTTACCGGGCCGTTGCCACCGGCCGCCTTGGGGACGAGGACGTCAGCGGGACGGCGTACAGCGCGACATTCGCGGCGAGGTACCCGGCGGCCCCGCCTGCTTTGTTCGTCGGCCCCTACGAGGTGCGTGAGCACCAAGAGGGCAACATCCGCATCCGGACCTATTTTCACCACAATCTGGCCGACCTGGGCGCGGTTTATCTAAGCGACTCAGCCCGCTATCTCATGCGCTATCAGGCGCGCATCGGTCCCTATCCCTATCGCGACTTCCACGTGATCTCGGCGCCGGTCCCGGTGGGACTGGGGTTTCCCGGCCTGACCTATATCGGCCGCCGGGTCTTGCGCTTGCCGTTCATCCGCGCCCGATCGCTTGCCCATGAGGTGCTGCACAACTGGTGGGGCAACGCCATCGCCGTGGATTACCGCAATGGCAATTGGGCCGAAGGGCTGACCACCTATATGGCGGACTATGCGCTGGCGGCCGAAGAGGACGCCGAGGAGGCACGCCAGATGCGCGGGGCGTGGCTCGGGGACTATGCCGCGCTGCCCGCCGAGCGCGACGTTCCGGTCACGCGGTTCACCGCCAGACACGACGAGGCCGCGCGGGTCATCGGCTACAACAAGGTCGCGTTCATCTTCCACATGCTGGAGCACGAGATAGGCGAAGCAGACTTCGCCGCGGCGTTGCGCCTGTTCTGGCAACGCCATCAGTTTCGTATCGCCGGCTGGATGGATCTGCGGCAGGCCTTCGAGGAGGCTTCCGGACGCGATCTCGCCCAGTTCTTCGAGCAGTGGCTGACCCGGGCGGGCGCTCCCCGCCTCCACCTCGGGCATGTCGGGGTCGAGACGCGGACGGATCCCAACGCCTATCGCCTGCGTTTCACGCTCAGACAGGAGCAACCGGAATATCGCCTCACGATCCCCGTCGTGATCGAGACCCGGGGCGCGCGCCGGCGCGATTGGATCGTGTTGGAAGGCGCGGAGACGACCGTGACCCTGGACTTGAATGCACAGCCGCTCGCGCTCCATCTCGACCCCGCGCACGACCTTTTTCGCCGCCTTCTTCCGGGCGAGGCGCCGCCCATCCTGCGCGACGTGACCTTGGCAACCGACGCGGTAACTGTTATCGCGGCGAGCGACCAAGCCATGAGTCGGGTTGCGCGCCAACTCGCCGAACGCCTGCTCGATACTCCGGTGCGCCTGACCTCTGACGCGTCGGCCCCATTCGAGGCTGCCCCGCTGTTGATCATAGGTGCCACGCAAGAGGTCGAGGCTATCCTCACCCGACGCGGCCTGGGGAGCATTCCGGATAACCTGGTCGGCCGTGGAACGTCCCGGGTCTGGACCGGGTCTCAGAGCGACAATCGTCCGCTCCTCGTGGTAGCGGCTGACGGCATTCAGGCCTTGCAGGCGTTGCTGCAACCGCTTCCTCATTACGGAAGCAAGAGTTACCTGGTCTTCGACGGCCGGCGCGCGATCGAAAATGGGATTTGGCCGGTCACAAGCAGCCCCCTCAGTCGCCGGCTTGACTGATAACGGCCCTGATCGAGCAAGTAATTCCCGATCGCGATCATAAGCGCGCCACGCGTCGCGGTGCCCGCGATGGGGATGCGTTCCCCGGCGCACCAAGACCAAGCTAGCCGCTTGATACGGTCGTCCGGGTTCCCGTCGATTGAAGCGGGAAATGCCGATCAGGCATGGAACAAGGGCAGCTGCACGGTTTCTCCCGTGCTGAGCGACATGCACACCGCATCCGACCACTCCATGTACTTGACCGCCGTGACCAGGTCCGTATGGGTCACCGCCTCCTTGCCGCGGATCGCGTTGATGAACTCCTCCTCGACGCGCCAATCGCCCATCTTTTCCGGCGCGATCTCGACCGGCTGGAGCGCGCCATCTCCGCGCCGCCCCGACCACAATCCAAGCTCGCCGTCGCCTTCGGCAAGCCTGATCGTTCCCTCGGTTCCGTAGAGACAGACCTCGGTGCCGGGCGCCAAGCCGAGCACGGTGGAGACCGACATCTGCATTTGCCCGCCTTGGTCCATACGACACAGGATGTCGAGCTGATCGGGAATGGCCATGGCAACCCGCCGTCCGGCCCCGTCCTTGCGGTGTTTGACGACCGTCTGTCCCACCGCATGAACCGTGGCGGCGGGGCCGACCCAGCGCATCATCGCCTCGTACCAGATACCCATGGTCATGATGTTGTTGCCGGAAAGATCCCGGTCGTGGCGCCAGTGCAGGGGCGAGTCCCAGCGGGGGAAGTCGCTGCCGCTCGTGATCTGGGCGTGGACCGCGACGAGATCGCCGATATAGCCGTCGGCGACGAGATCGATGATGGTTTGGTCGAAGGCCAGGGTGTGGGGCGCCGGGACGATCTGCGCGACCAGGGCGGGCTGGGCGCGAGCCGCGCGCAGCATGGCGTGCGCCTCAGACGCGTTCATGGCCATGCGGGCCTCGCACAGCAAGTGCTTGCCGGCCTCGAGCGCCGCGATCGTGATCGGCGCATGCATATAGGGCCAGGTGCCGACGCACACGGCATCGATCGCATTGTCGGCGATGATGTCTCGCCAATGATCGGTGGCGCGGGAAATGCCGTGTTCGGCGGCCGCCCGCGTGCTCGATTCCCGCGACCGATTGGCCACTGCCGCCAGCTCGACGCCGGGCAGTGCTTTGAAGCCGGGAATGTGGCGCAGTCGCGTGTTCGCGCCCGCGCCGACGATACCGACTCGGATCGTGTCTTTGCTCATTCGTCGTCCTCCGACATGCTTGCGGCCATCACGTGGTCCAACGCCCATGAGAGAGTTCGGCGGTGGTGTGATACCGAAGGGATATAAGCGATCGGGCATTCATTTGTCGTCGCAGCGCTGATGCCGCCAGCGCGGCTGATAACGGCCCTAATCGAGCAAGTAATTCTCTGTCTTTTCCCTGTGAAACAGGAAATCTTGGCAGAGAAAGGTTCGCGAATGACTGCCTGCTCCACCGCGCCCGGTCATACCTGGGCGCGTGTCGAGGTCATCTACGGTTTCTCGTCCAAAATCTCCTTAACGACCTTGCGCGCCGTGTCTCTGGCCTCCTCCAACTTCGGTTTGGCTTTCTTCCAACCCTCCTTGGCTCTTGGCACAATCTCGTGCTTCACCGTGCGGACAGCTTTTGCCCGTAGTTCAGGGTCCTGCGCAATCCGTTGCACGGCATAGCGAGCGAGGGTTCTAAAGATCGAGATCATCGCACCAGCGTATCATGAACGGGGCTTCCCGGCCCCCTTGCGGCGCCACCCGCTTGTGGTTGACGTCCGGAGCATCGCCTTGATCCAGCGTTAGCCGTGGCGACCATACCGGCTAGCCTGACGCCCCGTGTCACCGAATCGTTGGCGGACACGCATCACGCAGCGCCGCCAGCGCTCGGGGCTCACCAGTC
>CAYUNL010000056.1:0-12581 GCA_964446055.1 uncultured Alphaproteobacteria bacterium
AACGCACGAAGCAGGGGAACAACGGCCGGTTCAGGTAATTGGTGACGACGATGGCCGCGAAACGCCGCCCCTCCAACGGCCATGGAGAACCGTCTTCGAGGTCCACTTCGAGCGCGGTCAGGCGCGGCACGGCACCGAGATCGGCGATGCCCGACAGGTCGCGATCGATCGCCGTCACGACGTGCCCGAGATCGAGAAACAGTCGGGTATGGCGCCCGCCCCCGCAAGCCACGTCCAGCACCTTGCCCGGCGCCACCACCAGCGGCGCGAAACGGCGGACCCAGGGGCTGGGAACGACCTGGGCGGTGTGGGGCGCGGCCTCTTTCATCGCCTCATCGCACCAATTGCTTGCGGTTTGCGCGCGGAACCGCCATTTAATACACGGCGATGATCTTGTTCGACCTGAAATGCGACGCCGGACACCGCTTCGAGGCTTGGTTCCGCGACGGTGTGAGCTTCGATGCGCAGCGGCGATCACGCAAGATTCAGTGCCCCGAGTGCGGCAGCGACGCGGTCGACAAGGCGCTCATGGCCCCCAAGCTGATGCGCCGCGAGGGTGCTAGCGAGGCCGAGCCGGCAGCGATCGAGGCGCCGAAGAAGCCGGTGGCGGCGCCGAACGCGAAGTTGTTGCGGTCGCTTCGCGAACACATTGAAAAGAACTCCGAGGACGTGGGCGAGCGTTTCGCCGACGAGGCGCGCAAGGTCCACTACGGCGAGGTCGAGCCCCACAATATCCACGGCCGGGCGACGACCGAAGAATCGCGTGAGCTGCGTGAGGAAGGAATCGAGTTCGGCGAGATCCCGTGGCTACCGCGCCACGATTCCTGAGCGCTCAGTCGCGGACCGCAAACACCATGTAGTTGACGCCGCAATCGGCGCCGAGGCGCCAGCCGCGGCCCAAGGCGTCGAAGCCTAGCCCCTGGATATCATCTAGACGCAAGCCGGCGCTGCGGACGTAGCGCGCGAGTTCGGCGGGGCGCACGAAGTTCTCCCAGCGGTGAGAGCCCCTGGGCAGCCAGCCGAGAAGGTATTCCGCACCGAGGATGGCGAAGGCGAAGGACTTGACCGTCCGGTTGAGGGTCCCCAGCGCCATTGCTCCACCCGCTTCGACCAGGGCGCTGCAAGCGGCCACGAACGCGGCCGGATCGGGCGTGTGCTCGACGACCTCCATGGCCAGCACTAGATCGAAGCGCTCGCCGGCCGCCGCCAGATCCTCGGCGCCGGCTTGCCGGTAGTCGATTTCGAGACCGCCGCGTTCGGCGTGGAGCGCGGCGACGGCGACGTTCTCGGCAGCCGCGTCGACCCCGACCACCGTGGCGCCGAGCCGCGCCATCGGCTCCGACAGGAGGCCGCCACCGCAACCGACGTCGGCGACGCGGAGTCCGGCGAGGGGTGCGTCCGCGGTGGGGGCGCGAGCGAAGCGTGCGCACGCCTGGTCGCGAACGTACTGAATCCTGACCGGATTGAGCTGGTGCAGCGCACGGAAGGGACCCGCCCCGTCCCACCAGCGGTCCGCCAGTGCGGCGAAACGCGCGACCTCGGCGGCGTCCACCGAATCGGTGCGCAGGGGTGTGGCGGTGCGCGCTGGCATCGAAGTTGCGGGCCTCGGGTTGGCCGATCGGCCCTTGCGGGCCGGCTCCCGCCACGAGTATGAATACCCGCCCCGGCGCCGGCAAGACATCGCGCCAGCGCCGGCGATCGCGCGTGGGCACATCGGAGTTACATGATGGCGAGGCTGGTGACCAAGTTCGGCGGCACCTCGTGCGGCGACATCGAGCGCATCAAGGCGGTCGCCGCGCTGGTTCATGGCTGCGTCGAGGCCGGTCACGAAGTCGCGGTCGTAGTCTCGGCGATGGCCGGCGAAACCGAGCGCCTGGTGACGCTGGCGCGGGACACCGCGCCGCTGCACGACACCCGCGAATACGATGCCGTGGTCGCCACGGGCGAGCAGCTATCGGCGGCGTTGCTGGCGATGGCGCTCAACGACCGCGGCGTCTCGGCACGCTCGTGGCTCGGCTGGCAGCTGCCGATTCGCACCACCGGCGCCCACGGACGGGCACGCATCGAATCGATCGACACCGCCGAGATCGAGAAGCGGATGGCGGCGCGCGAGGTCCCCGTGATCACCGGGTTTCAGGGGCTGGGGCCACGCAACCGCGTGACGACACTAGGGCGCGGCGGCTCCGACACCACCGCGGTCGCGCTTGCCGCCGCGCTGCAAGCCGAGCGCTGCGATATCTACACCGACGTCGACGGGGTCTTCACAGCCGATCCGCGGGTCGTCGCCGCGGCCCGCAAGCTTGACAAAATCACCTACGAGGAAATGATGGAAATGGCGTCGCTCGGCGCCAAGGTCCTGCAGTTGCGCTCGGTGGAGATGGCGATGAACCACCGGGTCCGCCTTCAGGTCCTGTCAAGTTTCAACGACGTGCCGGGGACGCTGATTGTCGGTGAGGGCGAGATCGTGGAACAGCACGCGGTGAGTGCGATAACTTCCTCGGGCGAGGAAGCCAAGATCAGCATCTTGGGCGTACCCGAGGGCCCCGGCGTTCTCGGCCGGATCTTCGGCCCCCTCGGCGAGGCCAACATCAATATCGACATGATCATGCAGGACACCTCGGTCGACGGTGCGGTCGCAAACGTCACTTTCACGGTTTCGCGCCAGGACCTGGATCACGCGCTGAGGCTGCTGGAGGCGGCGCGCGCCGAGATCGCTTTCAAGGAGCTCGGGCACGATGCGCGGGTGGCCAAGGTATCGGCCATCGGCGTCGGCATGCGCAGCCATCCCGGCGTCGCCCAACGCATGTTTACGGCGCTCGGCGAGAAAGGCATCAACATCGAGGCCATCACCACCTCGGAGATCAAGATCAGCGTCTTGATCCGCGAGGACTACACCGAGCTCGCGGTGCGCTCGCTGCACGCCGCCTACGGCCTGGACGCAGACTGATCCCTTGAGCCGCACCGCCGCCCGGGATCGGCTCGAGGATCTGTGGCGGCGCGGCCGCGAGTTCCTGGGCTCCGACGTCGCCATCATGGGCGGCGCGATGACGTGGGTCTCCGAGCGCAGGTTGGTGGCGGCGATGTCCGAGGCAGGCGGATTCGGCGTCATCGCCTGCGGCGCGATGACGCCGGCGCTGTTGCGCGACGAGATTGCGGCCACCCGCGCGGCGACCGACCGCCCGTTCGGCGTCAACCTCATTATCATGCACCCCGAGCTTCACGATCTCATCGATATCTGCGCTGCCGAGGCTGTCAGCCACGTCGCCCTGGCCGGCGGTCTGCCGCGCCGCGAGACGGTCGACCGGGTTAAGGGCTCGGGCGCGAAGGTAATTGCGTTCGCGCCTTCGCTCGCGATCGCGCGAAAGTTCGTGCGTTCGGGAATCGACGCCATCGTGATCGAGGGCATGGAAGCGGGTGGGCACATCGGACCGGTCTCGACCGCCGTGCTGGCCCAGGAGATCCTGCCCGAGCTTCGTGACGTCCCGGTCTTCGTGGCCGGCGGAATCGGCCGTGGCGAGGCCATGGCCATGTACCTCGAGATGGGGGCGGCGGGGTGTCAGATCGGCACCCGCTTCGTCTGCGCCAGCGAATCGATCGCCCATCCCAACTTCAAGAAGGCGTTCATCCGCGCCCAGGCCCGCGACGCCCAGCCCTCGGTGCAGGTCGATCCCGATTTCCCGGTAATCCCGGTGCGCGCACTCGCCAACGCCGCGACCGCGCGCTTCGCCGAAGCGCAGCGTGCGGCAATCGCCCGTTATCGTGCCGATGAGATCGATCAGAAGGAGGCACAGCTTGAGATCGAGCACTTCTGGGCCGGCGCGTTGCGCCGCGCCGTGATCGATGGCGACGTCGAGAGCGGCTCACTCATGGCGGGTCAGAGCGTGGGCCTGGTACGGTGCGAGCAGCCGGTGGCCGAGATCATCGAGGAACTGGTGAGCCAGGCGCTGGCGGCTTTGGAGGTCCGCCCGGCCGCTTCGGGCAACTAATCCACGTCGATTTTTTGTGGGACTGATTCTGGACTTCGCGCACCAGTTGTGGATAACCATTTAACCTATTGAGTTTGCCTATTGAATTGTGTATTTTCGCGGCGTTCATCGCGTTGCGGGGCCGGCGAAGCCGGTGCGACGGACGTAGGAAATGGCACTAAACCACCAATGGGACCCAGGGGACGCGCCGGAGCCCGGCAAGCGGCGGCTCCACCTGCGCGACGTCGAGGGCGGGGAGGCCGGCGCGACCTATGACGGCGTCGGCGCCGATCTCCGCGCTGCGCGGGTGCGCGCGGGTAAAGAGCTTGGCGACATCGCCCGCGCCCTGCGCATTGGCAGGGCCCAGCTACAGGCCATCGAGGAAGGGCAGTTCGGCGATCTTCCCGGTACCGTCTACGCCCTGGGCTTTGTACGTTCCTACGCCGAACATCTTGGCCTTGACGGTGCCGCCGTGGTCGAGGCCTTCAAGGACGAGACAAGCCCCTACGCCGCGCGCACCAAGCTCGTATTCCCCTCGCCCGCGCCCGCCGGCCGTTCCCCCGGCACCCGCCTGATCGCGCTCTCGCTAGTGCTGGCGGCGGCGGTTTTCGCCGGCTGGTACGCCATCTCAGAGCGCGAGCGCGCGGTCGTCGAGTTGGTGCCCGAGGTGCCCGAGAACCTGATACGCGCGGCGCAGCAGACGCCCGACGCCGCCCCCGCCGAGGAAGCCCTGGCGGCGGCCTCGGCGGCAGCTAACGAGGTGCCGCAACCCGTATTGGCCGAGGCAGCGGCCCCGGCCGAGGAGAGCATGGTCGACGCGATCGGCTCCGGCGCGCCGGTGTCCTCGGCGGCGCCTGAGGGCGAGGCGCTCGACAGCAGTGAGGGCGGCGCGGCCGCGGAGAGCCGTGAGGCAGCCGAGGTCGGCGAAGCCGCCGCGAGCGGCGAGGCCGCAGAGTTCGCTGAAATCGGCGAGATCGGCGAAACGTCACCCAGGTCGCGGCGGTGACGGAGATCGAGGCGACGGGGCCCAGCGACGAAACGGTGCGGGCATCCGAGGCGGTAAGCGCGGCACCCCTGCTGCCGGCGAGCCTCGACAGCCAAGCGGCCGTGCTCGCGCCTGGGGACGAAACGTTCGTGACCCGGCGGGCCGTCGACTACGTACCCCAGGTTTACGGATCCGCGAACACCGATGGGCGCATCGTCGTGATCGCGACCGCCGATTCTTGGGTCCAGGTTCGCGGGCCCGGCGGCGAGCTCTTGCTCACCCGGGTGATGCATGGCGGGGACCGCTACCTCGTGCCCGACCGCGACGACCTTACAATGCTGACCGGCAACGCCGGGGCACTCGAGATCGTGGTCGACGGCACCGCTATCGCGCCCATCGGGGAGGTCGGCGCGGTGCGCCGCGATATCTCGCTCAACGCCGACCGGATGCTGGCCGAGAATACCCCGACCCGCTGATCGCGCCCCGGCGCTGCAGCTTGAATTTTGGCGGTGAAGCGCGCATGGTAGGCGCCCGTGCCGAAGCGTACCGCGCCCGCCTCGGAGCCGCGAAAACGCCGCCATAACCGGGACCAGGGTCATGAGCGTCCGCCCCTATCGCGATATCGCGCGCCGCCAATGCCGGCAGGTTCACGTCGGCGAAGTTGCCGTCGGCGGTGACGCCCCGATCAGCGTCCAGTCGATGACCAACACGCCGACCGCGGACGTGAAAGCGACGGTTGCCCAAGTGCGCGCCCTGAGCGAGGCCGGGGCCGACATCGTGCGCATCTCGTGCCCCGACCGCGAATCCTCGCTGGCGCTGCGCGATATCGTTGCCCAGGTTTCGGTACCGGTGGTCGCGGACATCCACTTTCACTACCAGCGCGCCATCGAGGCCGCGCAGTCGGGCGCCGCATGCTTGCGTATCAACCCCGGCAACATCGGTTCGGAGGAGCGGGTTCGCGAAGTGGTGCGTGCGGCCAAGGACCACGGCTGCTCGATGCGCATCGGAGTCAATGCCGGCTCGCTCGAGCGCGATCTGTTGGAGCGCTACGGCGAGCCGTGTCCCGAGGCGATGGTCGAAAGCGCCCGACGTCACATGGCCCTCCTTGAGGACAACGACTTCCTTGACTTCAAGGTCAGCGTCAAGGCCTCGGACGTTTTCCTTGCCGTAGCCGCCTACCAGCAGCTTGCGGAGGCCTGCGATTACCCTTTGCACCTCGGCATCACCGAGGCAGGCGGCCTGCGTTCCGGTACCGTCAAGTCGGCGCTGGGGGTGGGCATGCTGCTGTGGGCCGGCATCGGCGATACCATCCGCGTCTCGTTGGCCGCCGATCCGGTTGAGGAGGTCAAAGCCGGCTACGAGATCCTTCGCGCCCTAGGCTTGCGGCGCCGCGGCGTGACGGTCATCTCGTGTCCCAGCTGCGCCCGCCAGGGCTTCGAGGTCATCAAGACCGTCGAGGCGCTGGAAACCCGTCTCGACCACATCACCACGCCACTCACGCTCTCGATCATCGGCTGCGTCGTCAACGGCCCGGGCGAGGCGCGCGAGACCGATATTGGGCTCACCGGCGGCGGCAAGGGCAGTCATATGGTCTACTTGAGTGGCCTCGCCGATCACAAGATCGACGATGCTCGAATGCTCGATCATATCGTCGGGTTGGTCGAGGCGAAGGCCACCGAGCTCGAAGACGCGCGACGCACCGAAGCATTCGCCCAAGCCTCTTAGCTGATTCCGGGAGACCCAGTGTGACCGCGTTGAAGCCGGTCCGCGGCACCCACGATATTTTGCCCGCCGAAGGACGCGCCCATCGCCGCGTCGTTGAAACCGCACGTGGCGTTGCCGAACGATATGGCTTTCACGAAATCGCCACCCCCATCTTCGAGTTCTCGGAGGTGTTCCGGCGCACCCTGGGGGAGACCTCGGACATCGTCACCAAGGAGATGTACACCTTCACCGACCGCGGCGGTGACGCCATCACCCTGCGGCCCGAATACACCGCCGGTATTGCCCGCGCTTTCATTTCGGGCGGCTTGAGCCAGGACCTGCCTCTGAAGTTCTTCGCTGCCGGGCCGATGTTCCGCTACGAGCGACCGCAGAAGGGGCGCTTCCGCCAGTTCCACCAGATCGACGCCGAGATTCTCGGCGTTGCCGAGACCCAGGCGGACGTCGAGATCATCGCGCTTGGCGCCCACATTCTTTCCGAGCTTGGCGTCTTGGACCGGACCCGGCTCGAATTGAACACACTGGGCGATGCCTCGAGCCGGACCGCTTACCGCGGGGCGCTGGTCGAGCATTTCGGCGGCCACCGCGACGCCCTGTCCGCCGACAGCCTGGCGCGGCTCGAGCGCAACCCGCTGCGCATTCTCGATTCGAAGGATCCCGGCGATCATCACCCAGGCTCCTGCAATCGCCGATTATCTGAACCCGGATTCTGCGGACAAGTTCGCGGCCCTGCGCGAGGGGCTCGAGCTACTCGGCATTGACTACGCGCTCAACCCGCGGCTGGTGCGCGGCCTTGACTACTATGCCCACACCGCCTTTGAGTTCGTAACCGAAGCGCTGGGCGCACAAGGGGCGGTGATCGCCGGCGGCCGTTACGACGGATTGATCGAGACCATGGGCGGTCCGGCGACGCCTGGCATCGGCTGGGCGGGCGGTATCGAGCGGCTCGCGCTTTTGACCGGTGAGGCGCCACAGCCGCCGCGCCCCATTGCCGTGGTGCCGGTCGAGCCGGCGGAGGAGGCGGCGGCGCTCAAGGTGGCCGACGAGCTCCGGCGCGCCGGCTTCATCGTCGAGCACGGCTATCGCGGCAACTTGCGAAAACGCTTGCGCCGCGCCGACAAGCTGGGTGCGCGGGTGGCGATCGTGTTGGGCGGCGACGAGCTCAGCCGCGCCGCCGCCGCCGTGCGCGACCTCGACGATGGGACGCAGAACGAGGTGGCGCTGGCCGAGCTGGTGGCTTATCTCGGGCGCTTTCGTGACGCGGGCGCAGCCGACGATGGAAGCCCGGCGTGATCCCCGAGGCGCAGCTCGAGCGGTTGGTGGCGCGTCACGCGGCGCTCGAATCGGCGCTCTCGGCGAGCGGGATCGATCGCGAAGAACTTGCCCGGCTGTCCAAAGAGCACGCCGAGCTCGCGCCGCTGATCGAACGCGTGCGCGAGCTGCAGCGGCTGCACCGCGAGATCGACGAGCTGACCGAGATCGCCGAGGATGCCGAGGGCGAGCCCGAGATGACGGCGCTGGCGCGTGCCGAGCGCGAGGCCCACGAGCATCGGTTGGCCGAGATCGAGCACGCCGTAAAGGTGATGCTGCTGCCCCGCGACGAGGCCGATTCGCGAAACGCCATACTCGAGGTGCGCGCCGGTACCGGCGGCGACGAGGCGGCGCTGTTCGCCGCCGATCTCTTTCGTATGTACCAGCGTTATGCCGAACTTCACGGCTGGGCGTTTCAGGCCATGCACCTTAGCGAGACCGGAATTGGCGGCTACAAGGAGGCGATCGCCGAGATCGGCGGCAAGGGTGTGTTCGCGCGGCTCAAGTTCGAATCCGGTGTCCACCGTGTGCAGCGGGTGCCGGCCACCGAGTCTTTGGGCCGCATCCATACCTCCGCAGCGACGGTCGCGGTACTGCCCGAGGCCGAGGAAATCGACGTGACCATCGACGACAAAGACCTGCGCATCGATGTCTTCCGGGCTCGCGGCCCCGGCGGCCAGTCGGTCAACACCACCGACAGCGCCGTCCGCATCACCCATATGCCATCGGGCATTGTGGTCCAGCAGCAAGATGAGAAATCGCAGCACAAGAACCGCGCCAAAGCCATGAAAGTGCTGCGCGCACGCCTGTTCGATCGCGAGCGCCAAACCCGCGACGCCGAGCGCGCGGCCACCCGGCGTGACCAGGTGGGCAGCGGCGACCGCTCGGAGCGCGTGCGCACCTACAACTTCCCCCAAGGGCGGGTGTCGGACCATCGGGTGAAGCTCACATTGCACAAGCTCGACCGGGTGCTGGCCGGCGAGGCGCTCGATGAGGTCATCGACGCCTTGGTCGCCGAGGACGAGGCGGCGCGGCTTGCCGCGTTCGACCAGACGCTGACCGAGCCGGACCGGACGGGGGCCGCAAATGGCTGATCGCGGCGCCGGCGTGCGGTTGCCCTACCTCAAGGGCATTCGGGCCGCCGCGGCCACGATCGGGCCCCACCACACGCCCACCCCGCTGATCCGTTCCGAGCTTCTGAGCCGTGCCTTCGACGCCGACGTTTGGCTCAAGAACGAGACCGTTGGCCCGGTCGCCTCGTTCAAGCTGCGTGGCGCGCTGAACGCGCTGTTGCTAAGTGCCCAGGCCGATCCGGCCACCGGCTGGGGGGCGGTGTCGTCCTCGACCGGCAACCACGGGCAGGGCGTCGCCTATGCGGCCCGGCTCCTCAGCCGCTCGGCCGACGTTTTCCTGCCCGACGGCGCCAACCCCATCAAAGCGAAGATGATCGCTGCTCTAGGCGCCCAATTGCACATCGGCGGCGAGGACATCGACGCGGCAAAGGCGCTGGCGCGCGAGTTCTGCGACCGCCACGGCCACCGCTTCATCGACGATGGCGACGATGTCGACGTGATCGAGGGTTCGGGCACCGTCGCCCTCGAGGTCGGCGAAGCCCTGGAGAACGTAGACGCGCTGGTGGTCCCGCTCGGCGCCGGCACCTTCGTCGGTGGTTGCGCGGCCGCGCTCAAGGGGTTGCAGCCGGCAGCGCAGGTCATCGCGGTGCAGGCCAAGGGCTCGCCGGCGATGGTCGAGAGCTTCCACGCCGGGCGTCCCATCGAGCGGCCGATCGACACCATCGCCGGCGGGCTGGCGACCCGAATCCCGCCCGCCCATGCGCTGGCGGCGATGCTCGAATACGTCGACGATGCGTGGCTGGTGAGCGACGACGAGCTCTTGTCGGCGTTGCGCACCCTGGCCGAGTGCGCCCACGTCATGGTCGAGCCGGCCGGCGCGGCCTCGACGGCCGGCGCCTGGGCGCGGCGCCAGGAGTTCCGCGGCAAGCGCGTGGTCCTGGTGCTGTCGGGCTCGAACGTCACGCGCGAAGAGCTTTGCCTTGCGCTCGATGCGGCGCCGATGTTCGAGCTCGACGATGTGTCCTAGCACCGCCGCCCACGCGGGGCCGCGGCAAAGCGCGGGCGCCGCGCTGGTCCTGGCGACGCGGCAGTTGGCCGAGGCCGGCGTGTCGTCGCCGCGACTGGATGCGGGGCTGCTGCTCGCCGCCGCGACCGGCACTTCGCGCGAGGGCGCCCTGCTGGACCGCGAGCGGACGCTGGCCGATACCGAGTCGCGACGCTACGGCGCGCTCCTCGCCCGCCGCGCCGCCCGCGAGCCGGTCTCGCGAATCCTCGGCGCCCGAGAGTTCTGGAGTTTGGCCTTGGGTATAGGGGCGGACACCTTCGACCCCCGCCCCGATTCGGAGAGTGTTGTCGAGGCGGCGCTGGCGGTGGTCCCCGACCGCGCAGCATCGATGGCCATACTCGATCTCGGTACCGGGTCGGGGGCGTTGTTGCTGGCGCTGCTGTCCGAGCTACCGCGGGCGACCGGGGTGGGGGTGGACGTGAGCGCCGGTGCCATCGCAATGGCGCGAGCGAACGCGGCGGCGCTGGGATTTGGCCGCAGGTCCCGTTTCGTCGTCGGCGAGTGGGGTGGCGCGCTTGGCGGCAGCTTCGACCTGATCGTCGCCAATCCGCCGTACGTCGCAAGCCGCGACATGAGCGGGCTAGGCCCCGAGGTCGGGCATGAGCCGAGGCGGGCATTGGACGGTGGCACCGACGGGCTGGCGTGCTACCGCGCCTTGTTGCCCGATGTCGCCCGAGCGCTGGCTGAGGGCGCCGCCGCGGTCCTCGAGATGGGTGCCGGGCAGCGTACGGCGGTGACCGCGCTCTGTCGCGAGCGCGGACTGCGGGTCGAGTCGATTCGCCGCGACCTTGGCGGGATCGACCGCGCCGCGGTCCTGCGACGGGTGGGGACCCCAGGATCCGCAAGAAAGGGGTTGGAATAGCACTCCGGTATCGCTAAGTTCAGGGTGGAACCTGCGGCGAGGGGACCCGCTTGGCCGCTCCCGAGGTATCCATCCGACTTTAACTCGCAGCTGGGTGTGCCCAACACGGCACGATGCCCGACGGAGCAGATATGCAGGCAAGCGACGGTCACGCGCTATGAAACAGGGACCCAACTCCCGCCGCCCCCGTGGCGGCCGCACGGGCGGGCGACGGCCTTACAATTCCAACTCCTCGCACAGTCGCACGATGGAGAGCAACGGCCCCAGCGTGAAGCTGCGCGGCACCGTCAGCCAGCTTTGGGACAAGTACCAAACGCTGGCCCGTGACGCGATCGCCTCGGGGAACCGCGTCTCCGCCGAGAACTACCTCCAACACGCGGAGCATTACCTGCGGGTTATGAACGGCACCCCCCGCCCGAACGCCCAGCCGAACGCACAGTCGAACGCCCAGCCCAACGCACAGTCGAGTGCCCAGTCGAACGCCCAGCCCCGGGCCGAGACCCCGGAGACGGAGGCGCCGCAAGGAGAAGGCGAGCCGCTGGCCAAGCGCGTCGAGCCTGAGGCAAAGCCCGAAGAGACGAGCGTGGCGGCCGAGGGCGGTGAGCCCGAGCCTCCTCTCAACTGACCCGATCCCCAAGCTGCCGAGACGGTCCGTGGTTGAGGCCGTTGGGGCACTTGTGTTGCGCATGCGCAACACCATATATGCCTCGATGCGGCTGTGGGGCGGACCATGAACTTCGAAAAATATTCCGAACGGACCCGCGGGTTCGTTCAGGCGGCGCAAGGCCTGGCGCAGCGCTCGGGCCACCAGCGCTTCGTGCCCGAGCACCTGCTGAAAGTGGTCCTCGACGATTCCGAGGGCCTTGCCGCAAACCTGGTGCGCAGCGCCGGCGGCAACCCCGAATCGGCCGCCGCCGCCGTCGAGGCGGCGCTCGCCAAGCTGCCCACCGTGGAGGGCGAGGGGGCGGGCCAGCTCTATCTCGCACCCGAGACGGCGCGGGCGCTGGAATCGGCGGAGGAGATCGCGGCCAAGGCGGGCGACAGCTACGTCACGGTCGAGCGATTGGTGCTGGCCTTGGCATTGGCGGCGGGTACCGCGGTTGGCGAAATCATCAAGGCGAGCGGGGTGACCCCGCAAACGCTGAACCAGGCCATCAACGAGCTGCGAAAGGGACGCACCGCCGATAGCGCGACCGCCGAGGAGGGCTACGATGCACTCAAGAAGTACGCCTCCGACCTGACCCAGTCGGCGCGCGAGGGCAAGCTCGATCCGGTCATCGGCCGCGACGAGGAGATCCGGCGCACGGTGCAGGTGCTGTCGCGGCGGACCAAGAACAACCCCGTGCTGATCGGCGAGCCCGGGGTCGGCAAGACCGCGATTATCGAGGGGTTGGCGCAGCGCATCGTCAACGGCGACGTCCCCGAATCGCTCCGCCGCAGGCGGCTGATGGCGCTGGACATGGGCGCGATCGTCGCCGGCGCCAAGTTCCGCGGCGAGTTCGAAGAGCGGCTGAAGGCGGACCTCAAGGAGATCACCGAATCGGACGGCCAGATCCTGCTCTTCATCGACGAGTTACACACCGTCGTTGGCGCCGGC
>CAYUNL010000057.1:0-12479 GCA_964446055.1 uncultured Alphaproteobacteria bacterium
GCGGACCTCGGTCACACCATCGGCGACGCGCATCAGATTGGTCAGCGTGTTGCCACAAGCGCACGGCTCGAAGCTTTGGGTGCGGCGGCGGAGATCGCCGTGCCCCCCGGTCTGGCTTAGCGCCTTTCCCGATATGAAAAGCCGCGGCCCCGGCAGAAGGCCGGATTCCACGGCTTGGGCGAGACCCCAGTCGGCACCGGCTGCGTCGCGCACGGTGGTGAAACCACGGTCCAGCATTCCCTTCATGATGCCCGCGGCCTGCGCGGTCATGTGGGTCAGCGGCTCGGTATCGAGGGTGAAGATATTGAGCTCCGAGAGCGTCACGTGGACGTGGCAGTCGATGAGCCCGGGCATAAGAACGCGGCCCGCGACATCGATCTCGGCGGCCTCGGAGGATTTGATCAGCTTGTCCGAAACCTCACGAATGCGGTCGTCCTCGACCAGCACGTCGAAACCCTCACGTGGTTCGGGCGCGGTTGCGTCCACGAGCCGGCAATTGCGGAATACGGTGGTGCTCATCAGAGGTCCCCGATATCGCGGTCAAGGCGCCATTCTATCGTCGGCGCCGCGAGTTGATCTACCATCGCTTATTGTGCACCCTACGCCGCAAGAGCCAACCGGCGAGGGAGGAGCGAGAATGGTTGACTGGAACGGCGTCTTTCCGGCGGTAACCACACAGTTTCGCCAGGACGAATCGCTCGACATCGAGGCCACGCAGCGGTGCGTCGAAGGGCTGGTCGGGGCCGGCATGAGCGGCCTGATCATGCTCGGTACCGTCGGCGAGAACTGCTCGCTGGATGCCGCCGAGAAGCGGACGGTTCTGCGCGCGGCGAAGGAGGCGGCGGGTGGACGTGTGCCGGTGCTTTCAGGTGTCGCCGAGTACACCACGGCGTTGGGCGAAACCTTCGCCCGCGACTGTGAAGAAATCGGTATCGACGGGCTGATGGTGCTGCCCGCCATGGTCTACAAATCGGACGGGCGCGAGACCGTCGAGCATTATCGGCGCATCGCGCGCGCGAGCAGCCTGCCGATCATGGTCTACAACAACCCGGTTTCCTACGGCGTCGACATCACGCCGGAAATGTTTGCAGAGCTTGCTGACGAGGAAACCATCGTCGCCATCAAGGAATCATCGGAGAACGTGCGCCGCGTTACCGACCTCGTGAACCTGGTGGGCGAGCGCTTCGTGCTGTTCGCCGGGGTCGACGATCTGGTGCTGGAAAGCACGCTTCTTGGCACCGTGGGCTGGGTCGCCGGGCTGGTCAATGTCTTCCCCGAGGAATCGGTGCGTCTTCTGGACCTCGCCCGCAAGGGCGAGTGGGCCGAGGCCCGCATTCTCTACCGCTGGCTCACGCCCTGCTACCATCTCGATACCTCGACCAAGCTGGTCCAGAACATCAAGCTCGGCCAGCATGTCCTGGGACTCGGGGCCGAATGGGTGCGGGCGCCGCGGCTGGTGCTCGAGGGCGCCGAGCGCGCTGCGGTCATCGCCCTCGTCGAGACGGCGGCGGACAGCCGCCCGGCGCTCAAGGGCGCGGCCTGAACGACGCCTGGGCGACGAGATGAACCACAGCTTCTTCTGCGTCGACGCACACACCTGCGGCAATCCGGTGCGGGTGGTCGTCGGCGGTGCGCCGGCGCTCGAAGGGGCAAGCATGAGCGCGTATCGCCAGGACTTCCTCGAGCGTTTCGACTGGGTGCGGCGGGCACTCATGTTCGAACCCCGCGGCCACGACATGATGTCGGGCTCGGTGCTGTATCGGCCGCTGCGCGAGGACTGCGACCTTGGCGTCTTGTTCATCGAAACCAGCGGCTGCTTGCCGATGTGTGGCCATGGCACCATCGGCACGGTAACGGTGGCGCTGGAGCAAGGGCTGGTCACGCCGCGCGAGGAAGGTCGGCTAGGCCTCGACGCCCCAGCCGGTCGAGTCGAGGTCGAGTTTGCCCGCAATGGCCGCTTCGTCGATTCGGTCCGGCTCTACAACGTCGCGAGCTGGCTCGAGGCGAGCGAGGTGCGGATCGAGGTGCCGGGGTTCGGCGAGCTGGTTGCCGACATCGCCTTCGGCGGTAACTTCTATGGGATCATCGACCCGCAACCGGGGTTCGACGGGCTCGAGAGCCTGTCGGTGGACGAGATCCTGCGCCTGAGCCCGATCGTGCGGCGTGCGCTGAGCGAGGCCGTGCGGCCGGTCCATCCCGAGGACGCGACCATCGCCGGCGTGAGTCACGTGATGTGGACCGGCGCGCCAAAAGACCCGCGCGCCCACGGGCGCAACGCCGTGTTCTATGGCGACCGCGCCATCGACCGCTCGCCATGCGGCACCGGAACCTCGGCGCGCATGGCCCAGCTCGTCGCCCATGGCAAGCTCGACACGGGTGAGGATTTCGTCAACGAAAGCATCATCGGCAGCCTTTTCGATGGCCGGGTCGAGGCGCGCACGCGCTTTGGCAACAAGGACGCGATTCTTCCGAGCGTCGCCGGCTGGGCCCGCGTTACCGGCCTCAACACCATCTTCGTCGACGAGCGCGACCCCTTCGCCCACGGCTTCCAGGTCGCCTGAGCGGCTACCAGGGGCTACTCCGCCGGCGGCGCCTCGATGCGATCGCCCGCAGTGGGGTAGGTCAAGCAAGCGAGCTGTGGCAGCCCGTTTACCTGGACCAGGCAGCGCTGGCATTGGCCGATGGCGCAGGTGAAGGGTGGTGCGGAATCCTCGCACAGAAGTGCGGCGAGGAGGCTTTGGCTGGGGTTCAGCCGGCGTCTGGCGCCATTGACCGTCACCGATACCGTTTCATCGGCCTCGGCGAGCGCTTGGAAAGGGGCCCTGCTCATTGGAGAAACCGGCCCGCGCCGAGCACGGCGGCGAGGTCGCTGGCTGGTTCACCGGCGATGAGGTCGGCGACGATCTCGCCGGTGACCGGCGCCAGGCAGTGGCCCGCGCCTTCGTGACCGGTGGCGACGAGGACCCGCCCGCTCTCGGTCACCGGGCCTACGATGGGCAGGCCGTCGGGGGAGTGGGGCCTCAAACCGGCGTACCCGCGGATCACGCGAAGCTCGCCGAGCGCGGGCACGAGGCCGACGCAATCGCGCAGGATTCGGCCCAACACGGCGGTGTCGACGCCGGTATCGAAACCAGCAAACTCGCGTGAGGAGCCGCACAAGATCGTGCCGCTCTGGGTCGATTCGATGACCGCCGCAGTCTGGACGGTGGCGTCGCCCTCGGCGGCATCTTCGACGGTGGATATGTAGGAGAAGTCGGTGACCTTGGTCCGGACCGTGAGCGCGCTCCGCTCCAGCACGCAGATCTGGCCCTTGCGAGGGCGCACGGGCAGGCGAACCCCAAGGGACGCCAGCACCTCGTTGGTCCACACCCCGGCGCACAGACACAGATACCCCGCCTCGATCCGCTCGCCGCTCTCAAGGACAGCGCTGACCCCCGACGGAGCATCGACGATCGAGGCGAGCGGCGCGTTGAGGCGATAGCTGGCACCTTTCTTGGCCAAGGTCCGGGCGATTTGGTAGCACGCGAGCATCGGTTGGACCTGAGCGTCGCCGGGCCACCATCCGATGGCCGTGGCGGCAGGCCCGAGCGCCGGCTCGATCTCGGTCAACTCGGATTCGTGGTGGCTGCATTCAACCCCGGCCGCGCGGTGGGTGGTGACGTGGTCTCGTAGGGCATCGGCCTGCGCCTCGTCCCGCGCCACCAGTACCGAGCCCTTTCGGTCGTACTCGCAGACATTGCCGTCCTCGGCGACCATGGCTTGCCAAAGTTCGAGACTGCGGCGCGTGAGGTCGAGCGCGGGCCCCGGCGGTCGGTCACAGGCGAGGAGATTCGAATCGCTCGCCCGCGATGTCCCGGGAGCCAGGCCGCCACGGTCGAGTACCAGCGGTGTAAGGCCGCGCGCAGAAATCGCCCGCGCCGCGAAACTGCCAATGATCCCGGCCCCGACGACGATGACGTCAGGACGCATCGGCGAGTGTCCGGGCGAGCACTGGGCGGACCAGCGCCTTCTGAGCGAACGCCGCGCTGGGCGCTAACCCCCGCGCGGCCAGGATGCGGCAGATCGTGGCCTCGCAGTAGCGTCCCTGGCACGGGCCCATGCCACATCGTGTGACCGATTTGATCGAGGAGAGATCGTGGAGCCCGAAATCCACCGCGGCCTCGACGGCGGCGGCGGGTACGCCTTCGCAGGCGCAGACGACCGCTGCCGGATCAAGCTGGCGCGGTGAGGCGCGGTTCATCTCGGCCGCGAGGTGCGCGGCGAAGCGCCGCTCCCGCCGCGCCCGCAACCGCAACACCGCCTCGACGATCGCCGAGCGATCGCCGATCCCGCGGTCGCGCAGAAACGCTCGCGCCGCGATACCGCCGCTGAGGTGCGCGTGACGCCAGCCGCGAATGCCCTGGCCCTCGCCACAGACATACAGGCGCTCCACCGAGGTACGTCCGCGGTCGTCGGCGAGCGTCGTGAAGGTCCGGTCCAGGGGCGAAAAGGTCAGGGCGCAACCCGCCGAACGAGCGAGCTGGCTTTGCGGCACGAAGCCATCGGTCAGCCCGAGATGGTCGAAGGGGAGCACCGAGCCGTCATCGAGCACCAGCGTCCGGTCCGATACCAAACGCGGCGATCGGCCGTGGATGAGGAGCGTGCCGTGGCGGCGCAATGCCACGAAGGCGCGCGCGAACACGACCGCGTTGGCCGGAACGGTGAGCCCGCGGGCGCCAAGCGCAAGGTAGCGCAGGCGCGGTATTCGATCGACCAGCGCCGTCACCTTGGCACCGGCCTCGATCAGTCCGCTGGCGACGATGTACAGAAAAGGACCAGACCCGGCGATGACGACGCGCGCCCGAGGCACTATGGCCTGGCCCTTCAGCAGCGCCTGGAGTGCACCGGCGGTGCTCACCCCGGGGGCCGGGGTTCCAGGCAACGGTTCGTAGGTGTCGTAGGCGCCGGTGCACAGGAACACCGCGTCGAACTGGCGGCGTTCGATCCCCTCGTCCGTTTCGCTCTCGACGGTGAGGTCGCTCCCGACGCCTAGCACCGCTCGTCCAAGGTGCAGCTTGACGCCGGGTCGTGCCGCCGCCAGCGTTTCGAGCGGACTCGCCGGGGCATCGAATTGGCGACGATGAATGTTGCCGCCCGGCCGCGCTTGTTCGTCGAAAATCTCGACCCCAAGGTCGGCCGCGGCCAAGGTTTGCGCCGCCGACGTGCCGGCGGGCCCCGCGCCGACGATGCACACGACCTGTTCTGCGCCGCCCATGGTAGGTCCAAGCATCACCAAATGGCGGCGAAAGTCGAGGTCGACGGGCATTTCGCGACGGCGCTACACTTTGCCGCTGGCGAAAGGAGATGCGAATGGACGAGATGAAGGCAGCGCGAGGCCGCACGGTGGTGATGCAGCCGTCCGATGGGATGTCGTTCTGGCAGCCCAAACCGGCCAGCGGCTACGCAGAGATCAAGCTGCGCCCTGCGGAAACCGGATTCGATGGGCTGTCGATGGGCTACCAGACCGTGGCGCCCGGCGGGCGGGTGCGTGCGCATTCGCACGATCGTCAAGTCGAGATCCAGATCTGCTTTCGCGGCGTCGGAACCCTTCTCGCCGATGGCGTCCGCCACCCGCTCGCTCCGGGCACCACCTGCTTCCTCGGCTGCGACGTGCACCACGAGATCGCCAACGAGAGCGACGGCGATCTGGTGCTGATCTGGATCATCTCGCCGCCGGGTCTCGAGGACTTCTTCGCCGCGATCGACCGTCCGCGTCGGGAAGGCGAGCCCTCGCCGGCACCGTTTGATCGCCCGACAGGCGTGGCCGCCATGGAGCGCGAGGCGGGCATGGCAGTGCCCGAGTAGCTACTCGATCACCGCAATAGCCTCGATCTCGATCATCAAGCCGGGAATCGCGAGCGCGGGCACCGGGATTCCGGTCGAGGCCGGCCCTGGCCCGGTAAAGTGGCGGAAGCGCTCGCGCACCGACAGCTCCCAGTCCTCTCGGGCGCCGCCACTGACGTAGAAGGTGGTCAGCTTCACGATGTCGTCGAGCCCGGCGCCGCATTCGGCGAGTACCTTTCGCAGGTTCTCCATGGCAATAGCGGTCTGCTTGGCAAGGTCACCGGGATGGAGGACGTTGAGATCGTCGTCGAGCGCACACTGTCCGGTAACATAAATGGTGTCGCCGCAGCGTACCGCGTGGCTGGCCGGCGCTAGCGAGTAATGGTCCTTGGGGTTGATGTGGCGCTTGTCCATTGGATCAGACCTTGAACTCGCGCACGCGCCCGCTGGTTTCGAGTTGGCCTGGAAAATGGCAGGCGACCCCGTGGCCTGGCGCTACTTCGGTCAGGGGCGGGCGATCATCGCGGCAAACGTCACGGTCGCGGCCGACCGGGCAGCGCGGTCGAAATGGGCAGCCGACGATGGACGACGCAACCGGCGAGACTTCGCCCTTCAAGACGATGCGATTGCGCCGGCGCTCGCTCGAGGGATCGGGGATCGGAACGGCGGAGAGCAGCGACACCGAGTAGGGGTGCAGTGGGTTCTTGAACAGCGTCACCGAATCTGCCGTCTCGGCCACCGAACCGAGATAGAGGACCGCCAGCCGATCGCAGAAGTACTCAGCTACCGCCAGATCGTGGGCGATGAATAGATAGGTGAGCGACAGACGCTCCTGAACCTCGCGAAGAAAGTTCAGGACCTGAGCCTGGATCGAAACGTCGAGCGCCGATACCGGCTCGTCCAGCACCAGCATGTCGGGGTTGAGCACCAGCGCCCGCGCCAGGCCAATACGCTGCTGCTGACCGCCCGAAAACTCGTGCGGTTTGCGCCCCGCCTGCTCAGGCACCAGCCCCACAAGGGAAAGAACCTCCATCGCTCGCTGTCGCCGCTCGACGCGGTCACCGAGCTCGTGGACCTGGAGCGGCTCTTCGACGATCGCGCGCGCCGACATGCGAGGATCGAGCGAGGCAAAGGGGTCTTGGAAGACGATCTGGACACGCCGGCGAAAACCGCGAAGTGCCGGCCCGGTGAGCGCCCCGATGTCGCCGCCGTCAAAGATCACGCTGCCGCCGTTTGGCCGTATGAGCCGGACGACACAGCGCGCGACCGTCGATTTCCCGCAACCCGATTCACCGACCAGCCCGAACGTCTCGCCGGGCGCGACCGCGAACGAAACGTCGTCCACGGCGCGCACAATTTCATGGCTGCGATCGAGCATCCCGCCCGACAGCCGATAGTCCTTGCGCAGGCTCCTGGCCTCGAGCAGTGCTGTATCGGTGCGCTTCTCGGCCTTGGGCGGGAGGCCGGCGGTTTGGCTCATGACGCCGCCGCGGACCCAGCGCCCTTGGCGCGGCGCCAGCGTTCCTCGGCGAAATGGCATTCCGCGGTAACTGGGCGCTGCGGAGGGCCTAGCGTCGTTGGTACCGGAGGCTGGCTTAGGCAGGCCTCGTCGCCGTTGCCGACGAAGCATCGTGGCTCGAAGGAACAGCCCTTGGGCAGGTGCGCGAGCGAGGGCGGGAACCCCGGGATCGTGAATAACGCCCCCCGCTCCATCTGGTCCGGCCTCGGCACCGCCTTGAGCAGCGCCTCGGTATAGGGATGCGTGGGCTGGCGGAACAGGTCCTCGGTCGAGGCGTGCTCGACCACGCGGCCGGCGTACATGACCTGAACAGAATCGCAGAACTCGGCGACAACGCCGAGATTGTGGGTAATCAGTATCACCGCCGCCTTGTGCTCGGTCACCAGCCGCTCGAGCACATCGAGCACCTGGGCCTGGGTCGTCACGTCGAGCGCGGTGGTCGGCTCGTCGGCGATCAAGAGGTCGGGGTCGTTGGCGAGTGCGATGGCGATCATGACGCGTTGTCGCATGCCCCCGGAGAACTGGTGAGGGTAGTTGTCGAGCCGGCGCGCCGCCGCGGGTACCTCGACCTCTTCCAAGAGCTCTATGGCGCGTTTCTCGATCTCCTTGGTGCCGAGTTTCGGCTGGTGGTTGCGGACGGCCTCGGCAATCTGGTGTCGGATGGTCTTGACCGGATCGAGCGCCGTCATCGGGTCCTGAAAGATCAGTGATATCTCGCGGCCGCGCACTTTTTCGAGTTCGCGCTCCGAAAGCGCCATGATGTCACGCCCGTTGAGCCGTACCTCGCCACCGACGATGCGGCCGGGCGGACGAATCAGGCGCAGCGTCGATAGCGCGAGTGCAGTCTTGCCCGACCCCGATTCGCCGACGACGCCGATCTTGCCCCCGCGCGGCACATCGAAGCTGACATCGCGCACCGCCGTGAACACGCCTTCGAGGGTGTGAAACTCGGTCCGCAGATTGCGCACCGAGAGGACCACGTCGTCCGCCGCGGCCGTGCTGCGCACCGCGGTCGTGCCGGCCTCGCTCATCCCTCGATCTTCGGGATGCGTACGCGCGGGTCGACGACGCCGTAAAGGATATCGACGATGAAGTTAACCGAGACGTAGATGACGGCGCTGATCATGATGAAGGCCTGGACCACCGAATAATCCTGGCGCAGGATCGAGTCCACCACCAGCGCGCCCACGCCGGGCCAGTCGAACACCTTCTCGACCAATACGCTGCCGCCCAATAGCTGCGCGAACAGCAACCCGCTCGCGGTCAACGTCGGCAAGAACGCGTTGGGAAGCGCGTGGCGCCAGTGGGTAAGCCACAACCCCACGCCCTTGGATCGAACGACGACGATGAAGGGTTCGCGCGTGGTGTCCAGAAGGTTGGCGCGCAACAGGCGCACGAGGAAGCCGAAGGGCGCGAGCCCGAGCGAGATCGCCGGCAAGACAAGGTGCCTCGCAGCTTCCCAGAATAACGCGAATTGGCCCGCGATCAGGGCATCGAAGGTGTAAAAGCCAGTGACCGCGGGCGGCGGAAGCGTAGTGATTTCCAGACGTCCGCCCGGTCCGGGAAGCCAATCCAAGGCCTCGAAAAAGACGATCAACAGGATCAGCCCAAGCCAAAACGGGGGCATCCCAAGGCCGAAGATCGAGAGCCCGCGGACGGCGCCGTCGACGGCTCTTTGCGGCCGGTAGGTCGAGTATAGGCCCAGCACGATTGCGCCCAGGAAGGCGAGAAGAAAGGCGTAGAAGCCCAGTTCGAGGCTGGCGGGGAGGCGGGAGGCCATCTGTTCCATCACCGGCTGCCCCGCGCTGTAGGAGAATCCCCAGTCGCCGGTGAAGAAGTCGGTGATGAATCGCCAATACTGCTCCCACATCGGCAGGTCCAGCCCGAGCCTTTCGCGCACCGCCTCTTCCGCTTCCTCGGTCGATAGCAGACCGACGATCAGGCGCACCGGATCGCCTGGCAGGACTCGGAGCAACAGGAACGACACGATCGAGGCCCCGAAAATCGCGGCCAACGAACTGCCGATGCGTGCCGAGATAATGTTCAGCAACCGCCGCGTCCTTGGTTAGAGCTGTGCATACTTGCCTCGCGGGTCGAGGATATCGCGCGCCTTGTCGGCGAGGATGCTCGTCGTCGCCACCAGGATCAAAAGCCCGATCCCCGGAAATACGCCGATCCACCATTGTCCGGTCAGCGCGTACTGAAGGCCGTCGGTGATCATGGCGCCCCACTCAGGCGTCGGAATCTGGGCGCCAAGCCCGACGAAGCCAAGCGCCGCCAGCGTCAGGATCGAGTAGCCGAACAGTGCTGCCGCCTGGATCAACAGCGTAGATACCGTGTGCGGCACCACGTGGCGAAGGATGATCCGCGTTCGCGACGCGCCGATCGCGTTCGCGGCCTCGATGAACTGCAAGGAGCGAATGCGAATCACGTCGCTGCGCAGGAGCCGCGCGTAGTACGGCACCGAAGTGAGCGCGATACCGATCCCCGCGGTAACCAGTCCCAGCCCCAACCCGACGGTCACCGCCATCGCCAGGACCAATGGCGGAAACGCCAAGATGGCGTCCATAAGCCGCATCAAGACGATGTCGGTCAAACCGCGGGAAAGTGCGGCGACGATCCCGATGAACCCGCCGACTAGCCCGCCGACGACGACGACGGCCGCGCCCACCGCGAACGAGATGCCTGCGCCGGCGTTGAAGCGCGCGAAGATATCGCGTCCGATGCTGTCGGTGCCCATCGGGTGTTCGACGGACGGCGGCTGCAGCCCGCCAGCAGTGTCGACCTTTAGCGGGTCCAACGTCCAAAACAGCCAAGGACCGAAGATCGCGAGGATCAAGATCGCGAGCAGGACCGCCAAGGAGATCGACAGCTCCCAGTCGCGCAACAACCGTTTTCCCGCGGCGCGAGATAGCTCGGCGAAGTCGTCGGCAAGGGTCGATGCGACGATCTCGCGCGCCGCGGCTACGGGATCGCGTTCGATGGTCATATCCTCAACTCTGTCGGCGTGAGGGCCTGCCCGGCGGTGCTGTCGGGTCCGAGGGGCGTCTTCATCCCTTCACATGCTTCACGAATAGGCAGCCCGCGGCGTCGGCTTTTGCCTCGAATCCGGCATCGAGATAGGTCGTCGCCGTCTCCTCGGTGATGATGGCGGGTCCGCCGATCATATCGCCAAGGGCGATCGTCCCGCGATCGACAATCTTGAATGGCAGTCTCTTGTCCTCGGTGAAGGAGTACGCCTCGACCTCGGCCGCCCCACCGGCGGCGGCAGCGGGACCTACGAATTCGCTCTCGCGACGTGGCAGGGGCAGGCGCAGCGTCGCCCGAATCGAGACGATCTCCGCGTCCTCCTCCATGGTGTTGCGGAAGGTGCGTTCGTACTCCTTAGTGAAGGCTTCGCGCACCGCGTCGGCGGTGGCCTTGATGACGCCATCGGGCGCCTCCATGGGTACCGTCAGCTTGTGCTCCTGGCCGACGTAGCGCATGTCGAGCCCGACCTCGCTCGAGCGCGATTGACCCTCGGCAAGTGGCCCCTGTCGCTCCTCCAGGGTGGCGAAGAGCCCCTTGAGGACCCCGTTCGCCTCGGCGATCGACTCATCGGACAGCTTCATGATCTTGGTCCGTGCCGCGGCCTGCGTCAGGTCGGCTCCCAGCAGTCCCCAGGCCGAGAAGTTTCCGGCATAGGGTGGGATCACGATCTCCGCGATGCTGAGCTCGCGGGCGAGCAGGCAGGCCATCAATGGGCCGGCGCCGCCAAAGGCTAACAGCTTCGCTTGGCGCGGATCGACGCCCTGGTCGATGGTGATCTCGCGGATCGTATTGGCCATCGACGCGGTGACGATCGTCAACACCCCCTGGGCCGCCTGATCGACCGTAAAGTCGAGCTTCTCGGCGAGGGGCTGGATTGCGCTCTGCGCCTTGTCGACTTCAAGTGCGATCCCGGAGGCGAGCTTGCCCTCGCCAAGCATGCCCAGCGTCAGCGCGCAGTCCGTCACCGTGGGCTCGGTGCCGCCACGCCCGTAGGAGGCCGGCCCCGGATCGGCGCCGGCGCTCCGCGGACCGACCTGCAATAATCCGCCAACGTCGATATGGGCGATCGAGCCGCCGCCGGCGCCGATCGAGCGTACGTCGACCCAAGGCGTCTGCACCGGCAGTCCGACCACCTTGCCCTCGTACATGAGCTGGGGCCGGCCGCCGGTCACGAGACAGGTATCGAAGCTGGTACCGCCAACATCGGCGGTGATGAGCTCGTCGATGCCGAGCGTCCGGGCAAGCTCGCCCGCGCCCTCGGCGCCCGCCACCGGACCCGACATGATGGTCTCGAACGGCCGTTCCTCGGCCTCGGCGAAGGTCATCGAGCCGCCGCCCGAGCGGGTGATCAAGAGCCGCCCGGTAAACCCGATCTTGCCCAGCTCCTCCTCGATCCGGCGCAGATAGTGGGTCATGCGCGGGCGCACGTAGGCATCGATCACGGTCGTCGTCGTCCGCTCGTACTCGCGGTATTCGCCCGACACCAGATGGGAGAGCGAGATCTCGCCCTTGAAGCCCGCGGCGCGCACCTCGCGGGCGGCCTCAACCTCGTGGACCGGATTGGCGTAGGCGTTCATGTAGGCGATGGCGATCGTGTTCACGCCCTCTTCCTCGAACGCCGCGACGGCGTTGCGGATGTCCGCGGTCTCCTGCGCGATATGAACCTCGCCGTCGGCTCGAATGCGTTCCCGTACCGGCAGGCGGAGCCGGCGCGGCACCAGTGGCGGCGGCGGGCTCCAGAACAGGTTGTACATCTCGTCGCGGTCGCCGCGGCGAATCTCCAGGATGTCGCGGAAGCCTTCGGTGGCCAAGAGCCCGACCACCGCGCCCTGGCGCTGCAAGAGCGCATTGATGCCGACTGTCGTGCCATGCAGAAAGTACTCGGCCGCCGGAACCCGATCCCCGGGGATCGTCTCGTTTATCGCGGTGACGACGCCCTCGTCGGGGCTGGCCGGCGTCGTCGGCACTTTGGCGACAAGCGATTCGCCGGACGCGTCATCGTAGAAGATGAGATCCGTAAACGTTCCCCCGATGTCCACACCGATTCGTGTCTCCATAGCGCTCCATCCTCGCTTTCAGCCCACGACCGGTTGCGCGCCGGGCGATG
>CAYUNL010000058.1:0-12271 GCA_964446055.1 uncultured Alphaproteobacteria bacterium
CAGCGTCTGTCCCTGAGTGACATTGGCGCCTGCGGTAACGAAGGGAGGGGCGCTGGGCTCGGGCGAGAGATAGACCGTCCCCACCATCGGAGAGGTCACCGCACCGGGGTGGCCGCTGTCCGCACTCGGGGCGGGAGCTGCGCCGTCGCCGCCACCGGGTGCCTCCGCGCCTGGCGCCGAATCGCCCGCCGGCGCCGGCGATGCCGCCGAGTTTCGCGCCACGCGGACACGGCGGCCGTTCTCTTCGACCTCGATCTCGCTCAGGCCGGTCTCCTCCAGGAGCGCGGTGAGCTCGCGAATCAGCGCCTTGTCGAGGGTCAGCTTGGCCATTTCCTCAGACCTTGGTCAATCGCGCCATCGCCTCCAGCGCCATCGTGTATCCGGCGCCGCCGAACCCGCAGATAATCCCGGTTGCGGCTTCGCTGACGTAGGAATGGTGGCGATAGGGCTCGCGGCCGAAGATGTTGGAAAGGTGGACCTCGATCACGGGCACGCCGCACGCGCGCAGGGCGTCGAGGATGGCGATCGAGGTGTGGCTGTAGGCGCCGGCATTCACGATCAGCCCCTCGGCGTTGCCGCGGGCCGACTGGATCCAGTTGACGAGCTCGCCCTCACTGTTGGACTGCCGCATATCGACGGCCAAGGACAGCTCGACGGCGCGCGCCTCGACCGCGGCGCGGATATCCTCGAGTCGCTCCTCACCATAAATCTCCGTCTCTCGGGTACCCACGAGATTTAGGTTGGGGCCATTCAGGATCAGGATAGTGGCGGTCATGGGCGCGAGACCGAAATCGTTGCCTGCCACAGGGTTAACACAGGCGGCCATGCCTGGCACGCTCAAAAAACGGCACGCGGACATCGTCGCGGTTTCACGCGATCTTAACCGATCGCGCTTATCGAGTGGGCGAAGCGTGCGGAAGGACAGCGGGCTGCGAGGCCATGATGACAACGCACTTCGAAGTGGCGCAGGGCATGGAGCGGAGGATGGTCGTGAAACTCCTGCGCTATTGGCGCGAGCTGGCCGGCGCCTCCCGCAGTTATCCCTCGCGCAGCGAACTCGATCCGCGGGCCATGGGCGATACCTGGCCCTCGTGTTTCGTGCTCGACCATTCCGAGGACCGGGACGATCCGGCGGTCGAATACGTCGGCGAAGCGCTGGGCGCGCTGTGCGGGGCGCCGGACGAGGGGACGCCAGCCTCGGCTATCGCGGCACAATCGCTCCTCGCCCATGCCGCATCCCGCGCCGGCACGGCGGTGTCCCTCAAGGTACCGATCGTCTTCGGCGGCGAGTTCCGAAGCCACGGAGGCGAATCGCTCCTCTACCGCGGCATACTTGCGCCGCTGGGGGTCGAGCCGAATGGCGTGACGCATCTCCTCGGCGCCGCCAGCGCGCGGGTCGGCCCGCCCGGTTGAACGGCCGAGGCAGCATCGCGATGACCGCCACCTCGACCGCCGCACGGGCGAGCGCCGCTGAGCCGACTTTCGGGCTCGCATACGCGATCTATGGCGAGCGCCAGGGCCGCTGGCGGCTCGACTCGCTATTCGATGACCGCGACCTCGCCCTATTCGAATCGCAGCAACTTGCCGGGAGCCGACATTACAGCGCCGTGAAACTGGAGAAGCGCGACCACGGAGCGGCGGACAACCCCATCCCGACGACGATTTACCAAAGCGGCGGTGCAACGGCGGCCAAAGTGGCGCCGCTCCGACCTGCCCGGGCAATCCGCCACCGCAGCGGCCGCGCCAAGGTCCTCGCCCTTGTTGGCCTAGCCCTCTTCGCAGTCGCGTTGGCACTCGTGCTGGGTATCACGCCCTAGACCGAGGCAGCCGCTCAAGGCCTTCTTCCGCGAACGCCGCACAGGCCAAGACAAAGCTTCATAATGCTCGGCTCGATAATATAGAGTCCGGTAAGTGGACCGGGCAGCAGTTGAAAGCGGCATCCGCTTTGACCATACTTGATCGCGAACCGGCCCCGCTCGCGGAAACTCGGAACTTGATCAACCTAACGGTAAACGGCGAGACACGTCAGTTCCCCGAGGCCCTTACCGTTGCCGGGCTGCTCGAGGAATTGAAGCTCGACGCCCGCAAGGTAGCGCTCGAGCGCAACCTCGAGATTGTGCCGCGCTCGCTCTACGGTGCGACCGGTCTGGATGAAGGCGATACCGTCGAGATCGTCCATTTCATCGGCGGTGGGGCCGAGGCGGCCGCACCCCTCGGTCGCGCAGACGCAGACGGCGATGCTTTGGTCGTCGCTGGCCGCCGCTTTTCCTCGCGCCTCATCGTCGGCACCGGCAAGTACAAGGACTTCGAGGAGACGCGGTCCGCGATCGAGGCCTCGGGCGCCGAGATCGTCACTGTGGCGGTGCGCCGGGTCAACGTCTCCGATCCCTCGCAGCCGATGCTGGTCGATTTCGTCGACCCCAAGACCTACACCTACCTTCCGAACACCGCCGGCTGCTACAGCGCCGAGGATGCGGTGCGGACGCTCAGGCTCGCCCGCGAGGCGGGCGGTTGGGATCTCGTGAAGCTCGAGGTGTTGGGGGATCAAAAGACGCTCTATCCTGATATGACCGAGACCTTGGCAGCGGCCGAGGCGCTGATCGCCGAGAAGTTCGAGGTCATGGTCTATTGCAGCGACGATCCGATCCTCGCCAAGCGGCTGGAGGAGATCGGGTGTTGTGCCATCATGCCGCTCGCCGCCCCCATCGGCTCGGGACTCGGAATCCAGAACCCGGTCAACATCCGGTTGATCGTCGAACAAAGCGAGGTGCCGGTGATCGTTGACGCTGGCGTCGGCACGGCCTCCGACGCCACGGTCGCCATGGAGCTTGGTTGTGACGGCGTGCTCATGAACACCGCCATCGCCGAGGCCAAAGAGCCGGTCATGATGGCTACGGCCATGCGCCATGCGGTCGCCGCCGGCCGCATCGCCTACTTGGCCGGCCGCATGCCGAAGAAGCTCTACGCCGATCCTTCCTCGCCGCTCTCGGGCCTGATCTAGCCCGCGATCCATCGGGCCACAGCGTGCCCCTTCCCGCAATCTCGCTCGTCATCTGGTTGTCGCTGTCGGCGGTGGCGGGCGCCGCGGGCGCCCAGGAATCGGAAGGGGCGGGTGCGCCACCCCCGGACGGCGCCGCGCTCACAAGCCGGGCCACGGCGCTCGCCGATGAACTGGAGTCCCGCGTTGGCGCGGCAGAGACACGCGCCGACGAGGTTGCGCGCCTCGCCGAGATGGTTGAGCAGATGATGGCGATCCTCGGCGATTCGCGTTCCACCAGCTCGGCGCGGCAGCAGATCATCGCCGACCTCTCGGCCGAGTTGGCCACCGCGCGGGCCGAGCGCGAAGGCGCGGTGACCACTCTTTCATCGACCCAAGCCGAGCGCGACGAACTGGCCCATGCGCTGGCCGCGGCGCGCTCGAGCGAGGAACAGCTCGAGCAGCAGGAAGCGACCTTGCGGGCGGCGCTCGACGAGCTTGAATCGAACGAGGCGCAGATCGCCGAGCTGTCCGCGTCGCTCGACGCCGAGAAGGTGGCGCGGGACGAGATGGCCGCCCTGACCGAGGAGCTCGATGGGCTTCGCTTGCATGTGACGGAGCTCGCGAGCGCACTCACGTCCGTGCGCGCCGAAGTTGCTGAAAAATCCGCAACCATCGGAGATCTCGAGCGCGCACTGTCGAGCACGCTCGCCCGCAAGGTGGAGGAGCTTGAGCGCTACCGCTCCGAGTTCTTCGGCAAGCTGCACCAGGTCATCGGCGACAGCCGCGACGTGCGGGTGGTGGGGGACCGGTTCGTGTTCCAGTCCGAGGTGCTGTTCGACAGGGGCTCGGCGGAGCTCGGCGACGAAGGCCGCGTGCAGATGGCGAAGCTCGCCGAAACCCTGCTCGAGGTGGCGGCCACGATTCCGAGCGACGTCGCCTGGGTGCTGCGGATCGACGGACACACCGACCGGCGGCCGATCGCCACGAGCTTGTTCCCGTCGAACTGGGAGCTATCGAGCGATCGCGCGATCTCGGTGGTTCGGTTTCTCAGCGAACAGGGAATAGCCGCGGATCGCCTGGCCGCCGCGGGCTTCGCCGAGTACCAGCCGTTGGACACGCGCGACGACGAAATCGCCTATCGCCGCAACCGCCGCATCGAGATCAAGCTGACCCAGCGCTAGGGATCGGCGTACCCCGCGGGATTCTACTTCAGCGTCAGCGTCTCCGCGCGCCGCTGCAGCAGCGTCAACGCTCGGTCGAGCCGCTCCACCTCGTCCGCCGTAAGCGCGGCGAGAAGGGCTGATTCGTAGGCGCGCACCGCCGGGATCAGGCGTCGGTAGATTGCCCGGCCCGCAGCGCTTAGTGCGAGCACCACGCGCCGCCGGTCGACGGAATCGGGGTGCCTTTTGATCCTTCCTGTTTGGTCGAGCCGTCCGACCGCGCGGCTGATCGTCACCTTGTCCATGGCGGTCCGGCGGCATACCTCTCCTGCGGTGATGCCGGGATGCCTGCCAAGGATGGCCATCACCCGCCACTCCGGGACGGTCATGGCGAATCGCACCGCGTAATGGGCGGCCAGCGCGCCGCTCAGGGTGTTGGTCAGGAGCGACAGTCGATAGGGCAGAAACTCTTCGAGCGCGAGCACGCCCTCCGCGGATTCTCGCTGGTGATGCATTTTCCGTTGTAATAGTTACAATCGTAACTAAATATCGGGATAGGAAGCTTGCGTCAAGCCGCGGGCGGGGAGAAGATTCGCGCATGTCAACGGGTAGCGACAATCCGATGGGCACCGACGGGTTCGAATTCGTCGAGTACACCGCTCCCGATCCCGGCGCGCTTGGTGCGCTATTCGAAAGCATGGGCTTCGCCGCCGTCGCGCGGCACCGCTCGAAGCGGGTTACGCTCTATCGCCAGGGCGACGCCAACTTCATCGTCAACGCCGAGCCGGAAAGCTTCGCCCAGGCCTTCGCCAGGGTTCACGGGCCAAGCATTTGCGCCATCGGCTTTCGGGTGCGCGATGCCGGGGCTGCGCACGCGCGCGCCCTCGATCTCGGTGCCCAGACCCACTCGGGACCGCTCGGGCCGATGGAGCTCAACATTCCCGCCATCAAGGGCATCGGCGGAAGCGCCATCTACCTGGTGGACCGCTACGGCCCGCAGAGCATCTACGACGTCGACTTCGTCCCCTTCGATGGCGTCGACCAGCGGCCCCGGGGCGTAGGGCTCTCAGCCATCGATCACTTGACCCACAACGTACATCGCGGACGAATGGACGAGTGGGCGCAGTTCTACGAGCGGCTGTTCAACTTCCGCGAGATTCGTTTCTTCGATATCGCCGGCCGGCACACCGGCCTCAAGAGCCGCGCCATGACCAGTCCTTGCGGCAAGATCCGCATTCCCATCAACGAATCGAGCGACGAGCGCTCGCAGATCGAGGAGTACTTGCGCGCCTATCGTGGTGAGGGCATCCAGCACATCGCGCTTGCCGCGGACGACATTTTCGCCGGGGTCGCGGGCCTCAGCGAGCGGGGGGTCGGCTTTATGGACGTTCCCGACGCCTACTACGAGGCGCTCGACGAGCGCGTTCCCGGCCACGGCGAAGACCTCGAGGCGCTGCGCCGCGGGCGAATCCTGGTCGACGGCGCGCCTGCGGCCGGCCAAGGGCTGCTGCTCCAGATTTTCACCGACACCGTGATCGGTCCGATCTTCTTCGAGTTGATTCAACGCAAGGGCAACGAGGGCTTCGGCGAGGGCAACTTCCAGGCCCTGTTCGAGGCCATCGAGCGCGACCAGATTGCCCGAGGCGTCTTGCGTGAGGACTGAGGGCGTACTACGAATGCGCGCATGAGGCGCTGGATTTCTTTTCCCCGCACGGAAGGCATCGCCTCGCGCCAGGCGCATACCGACATTCCCCCGGGTACATACGAACGCGAAATCGGGCGCGAGGGTTTCTCGGGGCCCGCCACGCACATCTATCACGTCCACCCTCCCACCGACTGGGTCGCCTGGGAAGGACCGCTGCGCCCGCGAGCCTTCGAGGTCACGAAACTCAAAGCGAGTTCCCCATCGCCGTGGGGCGCGACCACGATTCTTGAGAACACTCACGTGCGGCTCCGCCTGTGGCACGTCGAGTCCTCGATGGACCACCTGGTGCGCAACGGCGACGGTGACGACCTGTTGCTGGTCCATGAAGGCGAGGGCGACATCTTTTGCGACTTCGGCCACCTCGCATTTCACGACGGGGATTTCATCGTCGTGCCTCGCGGCATCAACTGGCGGATCGAGACCACGGCGCCGGCGACGCTGTTGCTGGTCGAGGCGACCAACGATTCATACCGTCTCCCCGATCGCGGCCTGGTCGGCGAGCATGCAATATTCGATCCCGCAGTGCTCGACACGCCAGTGCTGGACAGCGCCTTCCGCAACCAGCAAAGCGAAGACGAAGAGTGGCGGGTGGTGATCAAGCGGCACGAGGCGCTCTCGAGCGTGACCTATCCGTTCAATCCCCTGGACGCCGTCGGATGGAAGGGTAACGCGCTGCCGGTGCGGCTCAACTGGCGCGAGATCCGCCCGCTGATGAGCCACCGCTATCACCTGCCCCCCAGCGCCCACACCACTTTCGTCGCCGAGCGCTTCCTGGTTTCAACGTTCGTGCCGCGGCCGCTCGAGAGTGACCCCGGCGCGCTCAAAGTGCCGTTCTTTCACTCCAACGACGATTACGACGAAGTCATCTTCTATCACCGCGGCGCCTTCTTCAGCCGCGACAATATCGGTCCCGGCATGATCACCCTGCATCCCGCCGGCGCACTCCACGGGCCCCACCCGAAGGCCTTCGCCGTGGGTGCGAGCCATGGCCGCACCGAGACCGACGAGGTCGCCGTCATGATCGACGCCCGAGACTCGCTCGACGTGACCGAGGCGGCCGCCACCGTTGAATGGCCGGGCTACGTCGATTCGTGGCGCAAGGAAGAGCCGCCTCGCAAGAAGAAAGCGGCCAAGAAACGGTGAAGCTCGGCTCGCTCCGGGCTGGCGGTCGTGACGGCCAGCTGATCGTCGTCTCCACCGACCTCGAGCGCGCCGTCGCCGTCGCCGACATCGCGTCAACCCTGCAGGCCGCGCTCGATGATTGGCCGCGCGCCAAGGGCGAACTCGCCCGCCGCGCCGAACAGTTGAACGCGGGACAGTGCGCCGATGCCATCGCACTGGATCCCGCCGCGCTCGCCGCGCCCCTTCCCCGCGCCTACCAGTGGGCCGATGGGAGTGCCTACCTCAACCATGTCGAGCTGGTACGCCGGGCGCGCGGGGCCGAGATGCCGCCGCAGCTATGGACCGACCCGCTGATGTACCAGGGCGGCTCCGACGGCATGTTGGGGCCGTGTCAGGACATTGCCGCCGCCTCCGAGGATTGGGGAATCGATTTCGAGGCCGAGGTCGCCGTCATCACCGACGACGTGCCGATGGGGGTGAAGGCCGATGCTGCCTCGGCACACATCGTGCTGGTGGTGCTGGTCAATGATGTGAGTCTTCGCAACTTGGTGCCCAACGAGCTCGCCAAGGGATTCGGCTTCTTCCACGCCAAGCCGGCCTCGGCGTTCTCGCCTGTCGCGGTGAGCCCGGACGAGCTGGGCGAGGCCTGGGATGGCCGTGTCGTCCACCTGCCACTCCTGAGCGAGCTCAACGGTACCGCGTTTGGCCGGCCCGACGCTGGAACCGACGTTGCCTTCGACTTCCCGGCGCTGGTCGCGCATGCGGCCAGGACCCGCGCGCTCGGGGCCGGCACCATCGTCGGCTCGGGCACCGTGTCCAACCGCGATCGGGCGGTCGGCGCCTCGTGCCTCGCCGAGCGGCGTATGATCGAGACCCTCGAAGAGGGCGCGCCCAAGACCCCGTTTCTGCGCTTCGGCGACCGTGTGCGCATCGAGATGCTCAACGCCGCGGGAGACTCGATCTTCGGCGCCATCGACCAGCGGGTTGTACCCTGGAGGCCGGCCTGAAGCTCTACGGCTATTTCCGTTCCTCAGCCAGCTATCGGGTGCGCATTGCGCTCAACCTGAAGGGGCTCGACTACCTGGCGCTTCCCGTGCACCTCCGCCGCGGCGAGCAGCACGAGCCCGAGTACCGGCGCCTCAACCCGCAGGCCCGAGTCCCGGTACTGGCCGACGGCGACGCGGTATTGACGCAGTCCTTGGCGATCGTCGAGTACCTCGAGGAAGTGCGGCCCGAGCCGCCGCTGTTGCCGCCGGACCCGGCGGCGCGCGCGCGCCCGGGCGCTCGCCCAGATCATCGGCTGCGACATCCAGCCCTTGCAGAACCTGATGGTACTCAACTACCTCAGCGGCGAGCTCGGCCATGACCAAGACGACATCGGCGGCTGGTGCCGCCACTGGATCGAGCGCGGGCTCGGCGATTTCGAGGCCTCGATCACCGGCCACCCGATGACCGGTGAGTACTGCCACGGCGCGGCTCCGGGCCTTGCCGACATCGCGCTGGTGCCACAGGTCTACAACGCGCGCCGTTTCAACTGCGACCTCTCGGCCTGCCCGACGGTGCTCCGTATCGATTCCGCCTGCCGCGCGCTGCCCACTTTCGAGGCCGCCGCCCCGGAGAACCAGCCCGACGCCGAATGACCGTGCTATCGGTTGATGTTGGCCGTTGCACGTAGTACGTTTCTGCCCTGATCAAGACGTGGCGCAATGAGGCGAGCCGCCGGGTTTGGGAAGGCGGGCGCCCGAACCGCTTCCGAGGAGTCGATGTCGAAAAGGCGGTTGACCTTCTACTCGCCCTAAACGTGGCAAAGTCGTTGAGGAGCCTGAGCCCGCTACGAAGTGTCGGACTGCACAAACTCAAAGGCGACCGCAGGGGACAATGGGCGATGCGTAATCAACGGACCATGGCGCATCTGTTTCTACTTCGATAACGGCAACGCCTACGAGGTAGAGATAACTGACTATCACCGAGGTTGAAGCGATGACCCCTGTTGCACACCCAGGCCGTCTGTTGAAGCAGGAGCTGTCTGCGCGCAAACTGAGCGCCAACCGGCTCGCCATCGACATCGGCGTGCCTTCGGGCCGGATCACCGATATCCTGAACGGACGCCGCGCGATCAGCGCCGATACGGCGTTGCGGTTGGGCCGATACTTCGGAAATGAGCCGCAATTCTGGCTCGGGCTCCAGTCCCAGTACGAGATCGCGCAGGTCGAGCGCGAGCGCGGTGATGAGATTTCCAGGCGCGTGCGTCCGGCGAGCGAAGCCGCCTGAGCGACCTACGAGCCGGCGCGGACCTCGGCAATGATGGCGCGGAAGGAATCGATGTCGATCGCGTCGGGGATCACGACCTCACCGATGATAAAAGTGGGTGTTCCATCCACACCCAGCGCGCCGGCCAGAACGTAGTTGCCTTCGATCACGGCGTCGATCTCGGGCGAGTCCATGGCCGCGCCGAGGCGCTCGGCATCGAGACCGACCTCTGCCGCGATCTGCAAGACCGCGTCCTTGTTGAGAACTCCCCGGGCGCTCATCAAAGCGCTGTGAAAGGCTAAATACTTTGTTGGATCAAGGCGTTGGGCGACGATCGCGGCGCGGCTCGCGACCAAGGAATCGGGGCCGAGGACGGGGAATTCCTTGAACACGATGCGCACGTTCGCGTCCTCACCCAGGATGGTCTGCACCGCTTCCAGCGAGCGCCGACAGTAGGGGCAGCGGTAGTCGAAGAACTCCACGATGGTCACGTCGCCATGTGGATTGCCGGCGACGTGCGAGTTGACGTCGGCGTACAGTGCGTCGCGGTTTTCGACGACTGCCGCCCGCCGATCGGAGTCTTGTTGCGCGCGTTCGCGCTCCTCGAGACGCTGCACGGCGCGCAGGATCACCTCGGGGTTGTCGAGGATGTAGTCCTCGATCACCTGCTCGATCGCCTCGATCTCCCCGGGCGAGAGCGCGTCTTGCGCCTGGACCGGCGCCGCCCATACGCCCAGCGAAAACGCCACCGCCGCAAGGCGCAACCACCCCTGCCGCATCCCGCTCATTCTCTTATGTCCGTCGCCTAAATTCGGCGCGCCATGATGCGCAGCCCCCCGCGCGCGTGCAAATCGCAAAAAATTGATCGCCATCGCGAATCCTTCGCGCCCGTTCCCGGAACCGAAAGCTCAGGCGATATGTTCCACGTCCGTTCTTGATATCATCGTTCCGTTATAGTATGATTATGTTCACAAAACCCAAGATAAGATAGGAGATGGCCATGATTCACCGAACCAGGATGCCGAGCCTGGAGCAAACCTACGAACTGTTCGACGACCCCCGCTACCTGGAATCGAAGGGTCCCGACCACGAAGCCTATATCGCCATGGCCAATCGACTGCAGAACTTTCACATCAGCCCCGAGATACTGGCCTATGCCCGAGCCCTTCCAATTCGGCCGGCCGATCACACCGCGCCTCCCGGTCGGCGCGGGCGGCGTCAATCACCCTCAGGACGTGGCCGAGCTCAGCGACGGCCTGCTCTCGCTAGGCGGCCTCGGCCTCTCGGGCTGGCTGCCGCGCACCGATGTGCCGAACTCGAAGCTCAACGCCGCCATCGTCGACTTCCAGCGCCTGAACAATCTCAAGCCCGACGGGCTCGTCAACCCCGATGGCCCGACCATCGGCGTGCTCAACGGCTACCTGCCGCTGCTGCAAGCGCCTGAAACCATCGCACGCGCGCCGACGTATGAGGCGGCGGTGCCAAACCAAGGATCTCAGCCACCGCCGGGTCGCCCAATCACCGCCCCTGGCATGGGCGACGCGCTGGCGCGGAGCCGCGCCGAGAGGCGGGCGTCGCGGGACGACACCCAAGCGTTTCTGGTGGCTCAAGCGTCCCTCAGTCCTCCTCGGTCGCGTTCAGGATGTCTTGGGCCTTGAGCCAGCCCGGCGAGCCTTCGGCGAGGCGGCCCTGCGCGCGCTCGGCCTGGCGGCGCGCCTCGTCATTTCGCCCCCGCAGCAGGTACTCCTCGGCGGTCGCCAGCGCCGACATGCCGAGATCGCCGGCGCGGCCATAAACGACAGCCAGCTGGTGCCAGACGCCGGGGTGGCCGCTTTCGTCGCGTACCGCGACCTCGAGATGGCGGATGGCTTCGGCGTGCAGCGTGGGATCGTCGGCGGCGATTTGGACCCTGGCCAGCCCTAGGCGCAACAGTCCGGACTCTGGCTTCAGCGCAACCGCCCGCTCGTACGATGGGAGCGCCGCCAGCCCGCGCCCGTTCTCGAACAGCATCTGCCCCTTCAGCTCGTGAAAATAGGGGTTGTGGGGGTGCGCCGCCAAGAGCGCATCGATCTCGGTGAGCGCCTTGGTCAGCTCGGGAATGCGGTAGTAGGCGATGGCCCGCGCGTAACGGCCCTCGATGCTCTGGTCGGTTTTCGGATAGGCCTTTACCGCGCGCCTTGGGGAGCGAAGGAAGCCGATCAGCTTCGCCTTCATGCGGCGGTGCGTCGCAAACGACTCGGGCGAGTCCGAGCGCGCCGAGTGGGCAGAGCCCGCGATGTGGTTGCGCACCGTTCGCAGCCGTTCGCGTGTGAGCGGATGCGAGCGCACGTAGGGATCCTGCGATTCCTGTAACAACGCCTCCTGGTCGCCCAGTATGTCGAGGAAGGTCAGCAGTCCGGTCGCTGACTGACCGGTCGAGTCCAGAAGTTTGAGCGCGGCCTGGTCGGCCGCCGATTCCTGGGTCCGGCTGTACTGCAATAGCGAGGCTTGAGTCAGCTGGGCGCCGCCGAGAATAATTGCGCCGGCCACGTCGCCGCGCCCGCTCGCCGCCGCCGCATCGAAGGGGGCGGCCAAAGCATGCACCAGCGCCAGCACCAGCACCACGGCACCTGGGCGGAGTATATCGTTGCGGAGAGCCACGCCTTTTCGAATCCCTGTCCAGCGTAGGTCTCGGGTGTATGCGCGTCAATGTGTCCGCCGTGGCGCGGTTGCGGCGCTGTTGTGCCTGACCCTTGGTCTCATGGGATGCGGGCGCTCGGCGCCACAGGTGGGAGAGCCGGGTGAGATTTCAGGGTTCATCGGTGGAGCCGCCGCGGACGCGCCGCGGGCTGCCATCGTTGCCCGCGAAGTCCTTTCCGGCGGCGGCACCGCGGTCGATGCCTCGGTCGCCGCGTACTTCACCCTCGCCGTCAGCTACCCGGTCGCCGCTGGGCTCGGCGGGGGAGGGGTGTGCATGGTGTACGACGCACCCAGCGAAACCGCCAGCAGTCTCGAGTTTCTTCCGCGTTCGCCGGCCGCCGGGGGCGCGGTAGCCGTGCCCGGCGCGGTACGGGG
>CAYUNL010000059.1:0-12149 GCA_964446055.1 uncultured Alphaproteobacteria bacterium
GGCGGTCCTCGGCCAGCGGGTGGCGGCGCCGGGTTTCGGTGTAGCGATGGGCCAGTACCTCGTCGTCGCAGTGGAGGTACAAGAGCTCGACCTCGAGGTCTTCGCGCGCCAGCATGGGCCGCAGCTCGGCGAGAAAGCCCTCGGCGGTGAAGTCGCGGGTTCGGATGTCGACATCGGCGGCCAGCGCGCCGTGGCGCGGCACGGCCCCCGAAGTTCGCTCCACCTTCAATAGGTCCGCAAGCAGCGGCAGCGGAATGTTGTCGACCGCCTCGTATCCAAGATCCTCTAGCGCTTTCAATGACGTAGACTTGCCGGCCCCGGACATTCCGGTGACCAGCACGACCCGGGTCCGGGGGCCGGCGGGATTGTCCGATTGGTCGGTGTTTGCACCCATGGCATGCAATCTAGGCCGATACCGGCAGCCACACCAAAAACCGTGCGCCAAGGATCTGGCCATCGCCGCCGCGGCGGTTCTCCGCAGATAGGGTCCCGCCGTGCGCGGCGACGATACGGCGGGCGATGCTGAGCCCGAGACCGGAATGAGCAGCGGCCTCGTCGCGCGGACGCTCGGTATAGAAGCGCTCGAAGATCGAGTGCAGCGCGCTTTCGGGGATCCCGGGGCCATCGTCCTCGACGGTGATGCAGATCGAGGCACCCTCGCGAGAGCCACGCAGCCGCACTCGTCCTTGCCGCGGGCTGAACGAGACCGCGTTGCTGACAAGATTCTCCAAGACCTGCGCCAAGCTCTCCTCGATCCCGTTCACCACGAGATCGTCGGCGGCGATCTCAGTCTCGAGGCGCACCCCCTTGGGTTTGCCCGCGGCCTCGTGCACCACGACCAATGCTGCGAGAAGGGCAGCAACGTCGACCGCTGCGAACTCGGCTCGCGAGAGCTCGGCATCGAGCCGGGAAGCACGCGAGATCTCGCCGATCAGGCGGTCGAGCCGCGCCACATCGTCCTTGACCACCGCAGTCAGCTGGCTCCGCCGTTCATCGTCGCCGACTTTCTCAAGCGTTTCGATGGCGCTCTGGAGCGAGCTCAGCGGGTTGCGGATTTCGTGGACGACGTCGGCCGCGAAGGCCTCGATGGCGTCGAGTCGTTCGTAGAGCGCCGCCGTCATGTCGCGAAGGGCGTGGCTGAGGTGGCCGATCTCGTCGCGGCGCCGCGTGAAGTCGGGAATGATGACGCGGCGGCCGTGACCGTGGCGCACTTTCTCGGCGGCCGCGGCAAGGCGGCGCACCGGCCGCGCGATGGTGCCCGCCAGATAGATCGACAGTAGCACCGTGATCGCCAGCACCACCGCGAATACCTGAAGGATGGCGAGTCTCACGCTGCGGACGCTGGCCTCGATATCGGCGGTGTCGCTCACCAGCATCAAGGCGCCAACCACCCGTTTGTAGCCCTGGACCGGAAGCGCCACGCTCAAGACCACGCCGCCGCCCGGCCCCAGCCGCAGGGCGTGGGCGGTCTCGCCATTCAAGGCGGCCGCTGTCTCGCCGTAATCCGCGGCCACTGGCACCGAGCGTTCGCGCCAGGTCGGCAGATTCGGGCGCCGCGGCAGCCGGCCGACCACCCAGTCATAGAGGTCGTTGGTGATCCGAACCGGCAAACTGAGCGCCTCGGGCGGCGGCAACGGTTCCACCTGAACCGCCCGTCCCGCCTCCATCAACAGGCGGCTGTCCGCCTCGAGCGTACCCTCGGGCGCAGCAAACAATAGCGCCCGGGTTCCGGTCGGCTCGGTAAGCCTGCGAACGATTTGCCGCGAGCGCTCGCGGTCGGCCTCGATCTCGTCCTCGACGATGCCCCCGGTGCGGTCCGCGGTAAGCGCGATCTCGCCCAATGCGCCGGCGATGATCGCGCCCTCGGTCGTAAGCGATTTTGTCTTGGCCTCGATGAGTCCGTCGCGGTATTGGCCGATGTACAAAAGCCCGGCCACGAGGATGCCGAGGGCGAGCACGTTGAGGGCCAGGATTCGCGCCGTCAGCGGGATGACGGTGCGCCGCGGTCGAGGGGCTGTGCCGGTTCGTCCGGATTCGCGCGCGGCAGCCAACGGCGGTCTAGCCCTCGCGGTAGCGGTAGCCGATTCCGTACAACGTCTCGATGCTGGAGAATTCGGAATCCACGGCCCGGAACTTGCGCCGTAGCCGCTTGATATGGCTGTCGATCGTGCGGTCATCGACGTAGAACTGGTCGTCGTAGGCGGCGTCCATCAGGTGATCGCGCGTCTTGACGTGGCCCGGACGCGCGGCCAAAGCCTTGACGATGAGAAACTCGGTCACCGTGAGGACCACGGGTTTGCCTTTCCACGTGCAGACGTGTCGCGAGGGGTCGAGCACCAGGTCCCCGCGCGAGATCTTTCCGGGGCCGCCGTCGCCCTCGTTTCCCTCGGCGCGTCGCAGCACGGCGCGAATGCGCTCGATCAGCAGGCGCTGCGAGAACGGCTTGGTGATGTAATCGTCGGCGCCCATCTTGAGGCCCAGCACCTCGTCGATCTCGTCGTCCTTGGAGGTGAGGAAGATGGTGGGGCAGTCGCCTGAACGGCGCAGCTGGCGCAGCAGTTCCATGCCGTCCATGCGCGGCATCTTTATGTCCAGAATGACGAGGTCGGCGGGTTGTTTGGAGAGCGCGTGCAGCGCCGCCACCGGGTCGGCGTAGGAGCGCACCCCGTAGCCCTCGGCCTCGAGCGCGATCGAAACCGAGGTCAAGATATTTTGATCGTCGTCGACAAGCGCGATCGTGGCTTGCATGTCTCGCGTCTTCGCTTGCTCTATGACGGGGCGAGCGGCGCTATTGTGGCATATCCTTGGCGGCCTTGGCCAAGGCCGAGGGGTGAGCGGCGATGGACGACAATGAGGTGACGAGCGACAGCCCCGAGGACAAGGCGGCGCTGATACGGCGCCTGATCCGCGGCGGCGCGACCGCGGTGCTGGCCACCGCGGTCGGCGATTCGGGCTGGCCCTATGCCTCGCTGGTGCTGACCGCGTGCGACCACGGCGCTGCGCCGGTGGTGCTGATCTCCAAGCTGGCCGAGCACACCCGGAACATCGCCGCCGACGACCGGGTCTCGCTTTTGTTCGACGGCACCGAGGGCTTCGAGCACCGGCTGACCGGGCCGCGCGCGAGCGTGCAGGGTCGCGCGTCTGCGACCGAGGACCGGGCCTGCCGCGACCGCTTCCTGCGCCGCCACCCGGAAGCCGCCGAGTACGTCGATTTCGCCGATTTCGGGTTCTACCGGATCACCTTCGAGCGCGCGCATCTGGTCGCCGGCTTCGGCCGCGTCTACTGGACCGAGGCCACGGAACTGGCGCTCGGTCTGCCGCCGACCGAGGCGCTGGACGAGGCCGAGACCGGCAAGATCATCCGCTGGGGCTTCCTGGTGAAGAAACACGGCATCTTGGCGCTCGAACGCGAGATCAAATCGGCGAAGAGCCAAGACCCGTTCATGCGCTACGGCGTCGAGTTGGTGATCACGGGCTACACCGGCGAGGAGGTGCGCACCATGCTGGCGAACGCCGCCGGCGGGCAGTTCCAGCGCGGCATGGTCAACTCCGACATTCTCAAGAGCATGGGGGCGACGGCGCCGGCGTTCGGCATGATCGGCACCCTGGTCGGCCTGATCGTCATGCTCGGGAGCCTGGGCGGTGAGGGCGGCGCCCAGGCCCTGGGTCTGGGCCTGGCGGTGGCGCTGAATACAACGCTTTACGGCGTCTTGGTTTCGCGCATCGTCTTCATTCCGGCGTCCGCCAAGACCGCCCAGCGCGAGGGCATATTGCGCTTTCGCAACTTCCTGATCACCGAGGGCTTCGTGCTGTTGGCCGAGAGCAAAAGCCCGCGCTTCATCCAGGACAAGATGAACTCCTACCTCGATCCCAAGATCCACTACTCGATCGAGAAATCGGGTGGCGGCGGGGGTAAGTCGAAGAAGGCCGCATGAGCGCGCTCGACGAACCCCCCAAAGAAGAAGGCGGCGAAGACTGGCTGGTCACCTACGCCGACGCCATCACGCTGTTGATGGCCTTTTTCGTCCTCTTGTACACGGTATCCGAGCCCAACCAGCACAAGTTCGAAACTAAGATGGGCGGGGTGTTCGAGCAGTTCTCGGGCGAGAAGACGGCGATGCCACTCCAGGACCTGCGCGAGCAAGTGAGCACGTTGATTTCGGAGACCGGCGAGGCGACCGAAGCGAAGACCACCGACAGCGGCATCAGCTTCGAGTTCAAGAGCGCTAAGATGTTCGCGCCCGGCTCGGCCCAGATTCTCGAGAGCGGGATCGCGCTTTTGGATCGGGTGGCCCAGATGGTGACGTTCATGGGCTATGACGACTATCGGGTCGAGGTCCAGGGCCACACCGACGACATCCCCATCAACACCGTGCAATTCCCCTCGAACTGGGAGCTGTCGGCGGCGCGCGCGGCGGCGGTGGTGCGATTCCTGGTGAGCCGCGGCGTCGAGCCCGAGCGCCTGGTCGCGGTCGGCTACGGTGACACCAGGCCCAAGGCGCCAAACCGCGACGAAGCCGGCCAGCCGATCCCCGAGAACCAGTCACAAAACCGCCGCGTCGAGATCGAAATCGAGCGCTAGTGCGCCTCGTCCCAGTTGGCGCCGGCGCCGGTATCGACGATCAGCGGCACCGTTAGACTGGCCGCGCCCTCCATAACGCCTTTGACCAGTGCTGCGGTTTCCTCGACTTGCGCGTCGGCGACCTCGAACACGAGCTCGTCGTGAACCTGTAGGAGCATCGTCGCCTTTTGCCCGGCGGCGCCTAGTGCGTCGGGAATACGCACCATGGCGCGCTTGATGATGTCGGCGGCCGAGCCCTGCAAGGGCGCGTTGATGGCCGCGCGCTCGGAGAAGGCGCGATGGGCCGGGTTCTTGTCCTTGATGCCGGGAAGATGGCAGCGCCGCCCGAAGATCGTCTCGACGTAGCCGTGCTGGCGGCAGAACTCCTTGGTCTGCTCCATGTAGTCGCGAATCTCGGGAAAGCGCTCGAAGTAGGCTTCGATGTAGGTCTGGGCCTCGCCGCGCGCGATACTCAGCTGGCGGGCCAGGCCAAAGGCGCTGATGCCGTAGATGATGCCGAAGTTGATGGCCTTGGCGCGGCGGCGGACGGCGGGGTCCATGCCTGCGACCGGCACCCCGAAGACCTGGGACGCGGTCAGCGCATGAATGTCGGCGCCCTCGGCGAAGGCCTGGCGCAAGCTCGCGATATCGGCGATGTGGGCGAGCAAGCGCAGCTCGATCTGAGAATAATCGGCCGACAACAAGACATTGCCTTTCTCGGCGACGAAGGCACGGCGAATCTTGCGACCCTCTTCGGTGCGAATCGGAATGTTCATCAGGTTGGGCTCGACGGAGGCCAGCCTTCCGGTGGCCGCGCCGGCCATTGCGTAGGAGGTGTGGACCCGTCCGCTCTGGGGGTCGATCTGGGCTTGTAGGGCGTCGGTGTAGGTGCTCTTGAGCTTGGTGAGCTGGCGCCAGTCGAGCACCCGTGCGGCGAGCGCGTGCCCCTCGGTGGCGAGGCCCTCCAATACGTCCGCGCCGGTTCCGTAGGCGCCGGTCTTGCCTTTTCGGCCCCCCGCAAGACCCATCTCGTCGAACAGGACCTCGCCGAGCTGCTTGGGCGATCCGACGTTGAAGGGGTGGCCGGCGAGGTCGTGAATCTCGGCCTCGAAGTCGGCCATGCGGCGCCCGAAGTCTTCGGACAGTTCGGCCAGGATCATCGGGTCGACGCGAACCCCGGCCCTTTCCATCTCGGCCAGCACCGCCACCAGCGGACGCTCCAGCGTCTCGTAGACGCTGACCAGGCGCTCGGCCAGGAGCCGGGGCTTGAGATGTGCATGAAGGCGCGCGATGAGGTCGGCGTCCTCGGCGGCGTAGGCCATCGCCTCTTCGACCGCGACTTCTGCGAAGCCCACGCGCGCCTTGCCGGTGCCGACGAGGGACTTGTAGGTCCTGGGCGTGACCCCCAGGTGGCGCTCGGCAAGGCCCTCGTCGTGGCCGTGCAATCCCGCGTCGAGGACGAAGGAAAGCACCATCACGTCATCGAGCGGGCCGAGCGCGATGCCGTGTCGGGCCAGCAGGCGTACCGCATATTTGACGTTGTACCCCACCTTGAGGACGGCCGAATCCTCGAACAGCGGTTTGAGGAGTGCGAGCGCCTCGCCCAGCGCCACCTGCTCCGGCGCCACGGCCGCGGCCGCCGATCCGCCGTCGCCGAGGTCCAGGCGCGCATCGGTGCTGCCCGCTACGACGTGGCCGAGCGGCAGGTAAGACGCCGCGCCGCCAGCGAGCGAAAGCCCGATCCCGACGAGCGCGGCGCGCTGTGGATCACTGTCGCTCCCCTGGAGGCTGAGCGAGATCACGCCGGCCTCGGCCGCACCGGAAACCCAAGCCTCGAGCGCTTCGCTGGTGCGCAGGCACGAGTACTCGGCGGACTGTGCCGCTGGCGCGACCGCGGATGCGGCCGGAGCCGGGGCCTCGTCGCTCCGCTTGCGCAGTCGCTCGGCCAGCGTCTTCAACTCCATGGCATCGAGGAAGGCGAACAACGCCTTGGGCTCGGCTGCCCGGACCTCGAGATCGTCGAGGTCGTGGGTCAGCGGCACGTCGTCGCGCAGACGGACAAGCTTGTGACTGAGGCGGGCGGCATCGGCGTGGGTCTTCAGGCTCTCGCGGCGCTTGGGCTGCTTGATCTCGTCGGCATGCGCGAGCAGCGTTTCGAGATCGCCGTAGGTGTTGATCAGCTGGGCGGCGGTCTTGACGCCGATGCCCGGAACCCCGGGCACGTTGTCGGTCGAATCTCCGGCGAGCGCCTGCACCTCGATCACCTTGTCGGGGCCGACGCCGAATTTCTCACCGACCTCGGCAACGCCGATGGGGCGCGAGCGAATGGGGTCGAGCATGCTCACGCCCCCGCCCACGAGCTGCATCATGTCCTTGTCGGACGAGACGATGACCACCTCGTGACCCGCCTCGCGGGCGATCCGCGCGTAGGTCGCGATGACGTCGTCGGCCTCGAAGCCCTCGACCTCGATGCAGGCCACGTTGAAGGCGCGCGTGGCCTCGCGGATGAGGCCGAACTGCGGCACCAGGTCCTCGGGCGGCGGTGGCCGGTTGGCTTTGTAATCGGCATAAAGGTCGTTGCGGAAGCTGGTGCGGCCCTTGTCGAAGATGACCGCAAGATGCCCCGCCTCGCCACTGACGACGACATCGTCCATCAACTTCACCAGCATGTTGCAAAAGCCGGCGACCGCTCCGGTCGGGGTGCCGTCCCTGCGGCTCAGGGGCGGCAATGCGTGATAGGCGCGGAAGATGTAGCCCGAGCCGTCGATCAGGTAGATGCGACCGGGCCGGCCTGAATCGGCGGCCGCGTCCGGGGATGGGAGTGCAGAGGTCACGAGCCGACCGGGCTCTCGGTGCTCAGGCCTCGACCGTCGGTTCCGCCTTCGCCGCCTCGGCCAGGACGTAGCGGCGCCCGCAGTAGGGGCAGTCGATAGCGGCCTCGGCACCGAGGTTGAGGAACACGCGCGGGTGGCCAAGCGCCCCGCCACCGCCGTCGCAGGCAAGCGTGGTGGCGGCGACGGTGATGGTTTCGGGCGCGTCCATGGGTGAGTTCCGGTATTTGTTGTGTCCCGGCGCGTTGACCGGTGCGATCGGTGAATGATACCCCTTGGCGCGCCGCAATCAACACGCCTACATCGATCCCGTACAATCTTCCATGCTTGCTTCGCTACATGCCGAGCGCGAACCCGCCTACGCGGTGGAATCGCGCGGCCTATGCAAGACCTACGGCGGCGGCAAGCGCGGCAAGCTCGTGCAGGCGCTCGACTCGGTCGACCTGAAGATCCCGCGCAGCGCCTTCTTCGGGCTACTGGGCCCCAACGGTGCGGGCAAGTCCACGTTCATCAATATCCTGGCCGGGCTGGTGATCAAGTCCTCGGGGCGGGTCAGCGTCTGGGGCCATGACATCGACCGCGAGACGCGCATGGCGCGGGCCTCGATCGGCGTCGTTCCGCAAGAGCTCTCGATCGACCCCTTCGTCACCGCGCGCGAAGCGCTTGACCTTCAGGCCGGCCTCTACGGCGTGCCCAAGAGCGAGCGTCGGACCGACGAGATCTTGCGTGCGGTCGGGCTTCAGGACGTGGGCGATTCCTACGCCCGCAGGCTTTCGGGCGGCATGCGGCAGCGCTTGCTGGTGGCCAAGGCGATGGTCCATGCGCCCCCGGTGTTGGTGCTCGATGAGCCCACCGCCGGTGTCGACATCGACCTCCGCCGCCAGCTCTGGGCCCACGTCCGAGCGCTCAACGCCGCGGGTACGACCATCGTCCTGACCACCCACTACCTCGAAGAGGCCGAGCAGTTGTGCGACACGGTGGCCATCATCCACCGCGGCCGGGTGGTGGCCTGCGATTCGACCCTGGCGTTGATCGAGCGGGTGGACCGCAAGGAGCTCACCATTTCGATCGCCGAGGAGCCGGCGACGGTGCCCCCGGCGCTCGCCGCCTTCGAGGTCGAGCTCCGTCCCTACCGCCAGATCGCCATCCGCTACCAGCCGAGCGTGACCCAGATCGCCGAGGTTTTGGCCGCGGTACGCGACGCCGGATTCACCATCCTCGACCTCACCACCGAGGAATCCGATCTCGAGGACATCTTCCTTGCCCTCACCCGCGAGCCCGCCGCCGATGCCAAGGCGCCCTAGCGCATCGATTGCCGCCTTGCCGGGCGTGGTCTAGTGTGGGCGCAGCGCCCGTAGCTCAGTGGATTAGAGCGCTGGCCTCCGAAGCCAGAGGTCGCAGGTTCGAATCCTGCCGGGCGCGCCAACCCTTTTCAAAACTGCGAACCGGCGGGTTTGACTGGCGTCCGCCCTTGGCGGCTTGTGCGGCAAGATGGGCGGTTGATCCCGAGATTCGGATTTCGCCATCGCCAACCTCCACGCGATCAACAAGATAGCCGACATAAGCCTTGCGGAAGGCCGGCGGTCCGTTCTCCAGCCGGTTCCGGACCGCCTGGGAGAACGTCTGCAAGTGCTTGGCCGACACCGGCTGTAGGGAGGCATCGAGGCGCTGCTCCTTCATCGCGATTAGCCGGTGCGTCTCCTCCCGGTCCTTTTGAATCCTCTCGAACCGCCGACGCAGGAAGCCGTCGACGGGGATTGCCTGAGTCTCGACGGCCTCGCACAGGGCCTCATAACGCGTGCTGTCCTCTCGGAGTTTCCTGCTTAGGTCCCTGATCTCGCGCTGGTGCTTCTCCCGAGTTTCGTCTGCCCGGCTCATGAGACGGCCGAGAAGCTCCTCCAGGCGGGATGGTTCGAGGATTCGCTCGACCAGCTGCCCAAGCACTAGATCATCAAGCTGCTTCATGGGGATGGTGCGGCCCGTGCAACTGGTCCGACCCTTGTCGGCATGTCTGCCGCAAGTGTAGTAGCGGTAGCGACTGCCCTTGCCGGTCCGTAGCCGCATGCGGCTTCCACAATTGCCACAATGGGCGATGCCGCTCAACAAAACCGGGTTGTTGACCAACCGGGGCGGGGTCTTCTTCGGGTTTCTGGCGGCGAGCTGGTGCTGGGCGGCGTCGTAGATTTCCTCATCGACGACAGGCGGGACCGGCACCTCAATCCATTCCTCCCGCTTGCGCAGCGTGCGATTTCGGCTTTCCGTTCGGTTGTAGAAGTGCTTGCCGATGTAGGCAGCCCGCCGAAGCATTTGCTGCATGGCCTGTATGTTGAATGGGCGTCCCTGGCGGTTGGTAAAGCCCCTTGCGTTGAGATGGGAGACCACCGTCTTGAGACCCATCGGGCCGCTGGTGCCGTCGCCGTAGACGTAGAGCCGAAAGGCGAGACGGACGATTTCCGCCTCCTTGGGCTCGATCTCCAGGCGTTTCTTCACCTTGTCCCGCCGTCGCTCGGCCTCGACGGTACGGTAGCCGTAGGGCGGACGCGAGCCGTTCCAGAAGCCCAGGCGGGCGTTCTCCTTCATCGCCCGGCTCGTATGCTTGGCGTTTTCGTCGCTGTGATGCTCGTCCATCGCTGCAATGATGTTCTGGAGCAGCCGTCCGTCGCCATCGTCGGAGAAGTCCTGGGTCACGGAGATCACGCGCACGCCGCGCTTCTCCAGCTTGTGCCGGTAGAGCCCAACATCGAGGGCATTGCGAGCAAAGCGTGACAGGCTGTGAACCACGATCACTTCGTATGGGCGTTCGGACGAAGTGGCGTCCGCGATCATCTCCTGGAAGACCGGACGCCGATCTGTCGTCGCGCTCGCGCCAGGCTCCTCGTACTCACTGACAACGGTCCAGCCCCTGGCCTCGCAGTAGCCTTGCGCCTGGCGGCGCTGATCGGGGATCGAGAGATCGTGGTCCGCCTGTCGCGATGTCGAGACGCGCAGGTAGACTGCCGCTCGGGTTGCCATGGCCTTGCCTCCGGTGCTCAGTCTTTCTCGCGTTCCAGCGCCAGCATGTCGGCAATGATATCCGCGAGGTGCATTTCCAGAAGGGTGAGTTCCTGTTCCAGGATCACCGGGCAGTCGGGCACGTCGCACGCCACGCGCCAACCTTGCCGCTTACTCTCGGATCGGGACGCCAGTCATGAGGCACCTCCTTTCCCGCTCGATTCGTTCCAGCCCATTCCAGTCCCTTCCACGCCGGGGCGGTGATTGTCGCCCCTCTCCAGCTCCCGCAACTCGCTTTCCAATCCTTGCTCGCCGAACTCGTCCAGAGTCAGCTTGCGAAAGAGCGGGTACTGTCGCTCCGACATCGCCAATTCGGCAGCCTGGAGCACCCGGTGCATGTGCCGCCGGACCAGCTCCATGACCAGCTGTCCGTCAACCATCGTTCAATTACGTGGCCATCCACTGCGCACCTTCAGGGTGCCGTAGAGCGCCTTTCATGGAGACTCCGGTCCCATTGGGCCCGCCGGGCCGCTCCGATGCTTCTGAGGGCCGTCCGAGAGTCGTTGCGGGCCATCTCCGGCCGCTCCCGTCGCGGAGCAGCCTCACACCGGGAATGCGACGCTTCATGGAACCTTCGCTCGGTTGCGTCCATGGAGCGCCAACCAAACCTCAAGCCGGCGGCGGTCCTTGAAAACGTCAGACGGGGGCTCCGACATGCCACGTTCCTTGATTGTGCGTTGAACCTCGTAGCGCTGCTTCGGAGTCGAGGGGCGAGAGATCCCCGCGGTGCGCATTGCAGCGCCGACCGCGCGGAGCTCATTCGCGCACTCATCCGGCACCCAACAGCGCACTTGAACCAAGCCTTCGCGCGACTGTCGCTCTCGCCACACCCGCTGACGGACATTTGCGTTACGTTTCAAATAGTTAGCCTCTCCTTCGGCGTAGTGCGTCACGGAGAAATCCCCGTTCATGCGGCGCCGCATAAAATCGTGGAATTTTAATGTGTTGCCTAGGGGGGAAAAGTTGCTTGCGAGTCTATCGAGTATATCAAGGCGAATGACATTTGTTCATCCTATGTTCTTGAACCCGGATGTCGGGCGACAGCGGGTGGAGCGTTGACGCTTCCCAATCCGTGATCCGCAGGCGTCCCGTCAGCCCTCGAATAGACACAAAACGATTCGCGACCCTGGACCACCAAAGAATCCTCAGACGTCAAGTCGACCAAACACCTTGGTCAGGTTGATAACGATCACGCTGGTCACGTTCTCGGGGTCGATGACGCCCACCCCTTCGGGTGGCCCCACGCGCATTTGGCCCCGCGGCCGCTTGAAAGAGATGAGCTCGGGTGCTCCTCCGGTGATCTTGCCGACAATGGAGTTCCTGTCCCACGTCACCTCGTGGAACACCGGTGTTTTCGACTCCGCAACCCCTTCCCAGTACCCGTCCTTGCCGTACTCCTCATACGTTGCTCGCGCGGTCTCCAGCAGCGAGACGGTCATGCCGTACTTGGAGAGCTCGGCAAGCCACGCGGCCAGTCGTACCTCGTTGGCCGAGTAGCGACGGCTTCGGCCGGTCCCCGTGTACTTCTCACCGACCGGCACAAGAAGGTCGGAGACCGTCCAGTGGCGAATCTGCCGGGCAACCGTCTCGATTTCAGCCGGGTCCTTCGACATGCAGACACGGCTTGCCACTTGCTTAAGGGTGTAGGTTCTGCCCATCAAGGGAAATATAAAAGACATCGTTTATGTTTTCAACCTCGTAACGAG
>CAYUNL010000060.1:0-12142 GCA_964446055.1 uncultured Alphaproteobacteria bacterium
GTGCCGCGGTCACGCTAAGCAAATACTCAATGTTCCCGTTCTTATCCTTCTTCGCCTCCTGCTTCCTGACCTGACCGAAGCCGCCCAGCGTCCAGCGCTCGGCGGGGACATAGTTGCCACCGATGCGAAGCTGGGTCTCGGCGCCGTTCTGGCCGGTCGCGGTTGCGTTGGCGCTATTGCTCTCGAAGTCGCGGATGCGGAAGCGGAAATCGATCTCCGTGCTGGCGTTTCCGGGATACTGCTTGTCGACGGTGACGCCGATGCCGACGGATTGCAGAAAGTGGGACTTGCCGAGCCAGATCTGATCGGTCGTCAAGTATGGCCGCACCGAGGCTCCGGGTACGAGATCCGAAGGCAGCGAGGCTCGTGGCCCGACATCGAGCGCGAAGAGCAACAAATCGACCTGGTCCTCGCGCTCCTGCTCGGTCACGTAGAAGAAGCCGTTGGTTTCCCACACCGTGGCTTCCTGGGTTTGGGTGTCGAACAGGTACTGGACGTTGCCCGAGACGAAGACGTTGCCATCGGACTTCCTGGTGAACTGGCTGTCGAGTACCGCGTCGACGCCGGCGGCGCGCACCGCGGTCGAGGAGGGGCCGGAGTTGGCGTTGGACTGATAGCGCAAGCCGGAATAGATCGAGCCTGAGAACTGGTGCGGTGACAGGCGCTCGTCGATCTCGGCCAGGAACACCTCGACCCGCGCCTGGACTTCAGTCGGAACGTCCTCGGATTCGAGGGCGCGGGTGAGGTAGGTGCGCGCGAGCGCATACGAGCCGAGCCTGAAGTAGAGAACGCCGAGCTCGAGACGCACCCGGGGTAGATCCGGGTTGAACAACAGCATGCGCTCGAGCGCGCTGACCGCCGACTCGAAATTGCCCAACAGCGCCGAAACCTCGGCGAATCGGAAGGTGACATCGAGGTCGGCAGGATCGCGGAACATCTGGTCGAAAAGTGCGTCGTACTCCGACTGCAGCTCCTGGGCGTCCTGGCCCGATTCCTAGGCCGTGGCCAGACCGAGGGTGGACAGCACCGCCGCCGCGATCGCCAACACCGCGACGCTACGTGGGATCAGTTGCTTCATCCGCCAACCACCAACCGCCGGCGCCCTGCTCGGTAGCCCCGATTCCCGTGGGTTATAGCCGCCTACACCGGCGCGATCCAGTTTCATTCTCAAGCGCCCACCCCGGCCGCGCGTAACTCCCCGCCCAAACGACCGGTCAGCGCAAAGAAACACATGCGGAAATCGCTGTAGAGCGACCACACGGGATAGGTGAAACTCGCGGGCCGGTTGCGCTCGATAAAGGCGTGCCCCAGCCACGCCCAGGCGTAGCCGCAAACCAGTGCCGCCGGAAGGAACCGCCAGTCCTGCTGCGCCGCGGCAAGGACCACCAATACGATCGCCCCAATCGTGCCGACATAGTGGACGCCGCGGGTCAGCGGACTGGCGTGTTCACGCAGATAGTACGGCCAGAACCCGGCGTAGGTGGCGATCCGCTCCGACACGATCGTTGGCCTCGACACTGATGCGTTGACGGAAGCCTAGACACAACCTAGGTACCCATCAAGCACCACCGGAATCATCTCGCGATGCGATACGAGGCGGAATCCAAGGGCCAAAACCTCTACGCGCTCGACGCCAACCTTCGCGGCGCGCTCCGCCGTCTGATGCCTGGCGAATCGGATCGCTGGGAGGCGACGCTCTCGGCGTTTGGCGCGTGGGCAGGGGAGGCGATAGAGGCGGCGGCGGCCTACACCGACAGCCGCGGACTGCCCGTGCTCGAGGCCTTTGACCGCGACGGCGAGCCGGTCAATCGCATCCGCACCAACCCGGCATGGGAGGCGGTTTCGCGGGAGGTCTACGAGCGTGGCGTCGTGGGGCTGAACTATGCGGCTGACGCGGCGCCATTCACCATCACCTTCGTCATGGGCTATTTGATCTCGCAGGCCGACGTGTCGCTGCACTGTCCGGTGGCGATGACCGGCGCGATGGCCTACATCCTCGACCGCTTCGCGCCCGAAGAGATAAAGGCGGCCTATCTGCCCGACCTCGTGCGCACCGACGGCGGGGCGCTGACCGGCGGAACCTGGGCGACCGAGCAAAGCGGCGGCTCGGACCTCGGCGCCACGACCACGACGGCGAGCCCGGCCGGCGACCACGTGGTGCTCAACGGGCTCAAGTGGTTCGCGAGCAACCCCGACGGCGGGCTGGCCTTGGCGACGGCGCGGGCCGAGGACACGCAACCTGGGCCGCGTGGCCTCGGGCTTTACCTGGTGCCGCTCCGTCTTGGCGACGGCCGGCAAAACCCGATGCGCTTTCGCCGGCTCAAGGAGAAACTGGGCACCCGTGGTATCGCTACCGCCGAGGTCGAGCTGACCGACACCTGGGGCTACGAGATCGCGGCGCCCCCGCGCGGGCTCAAGCTGATGATGGAGGCCTTGGGCTTCAGTCGACTGCACAACGCCTTTGCGGCCGCCGGCTTGCAGCGGCGCGCGTTCCTCGAGGCGATGCGCTATTGCTCCAACCGAACCGCCTTCGGCGAGCGGCTAACCGATATGCCGATGGTCCAGGACGAGATCCTCAAGATCATGGTGCCGCTGGAAGCCGGCTTTGGACTCGCGCTCGAGGCCGCGCGGGCCTTTGACGCCCACCATGCCGATCCGCGGACCGACCCGTCGTGGCTGCGGCTGCTGATCGCGCTCGCCAAGTATCGCACCGGCGAGGACGCGAACGCGGCATGCCGTACGGCGATCGAGGTCATGGGCGGCAACGCCTACACCGATGACCACATAACCCCCAGGTTGCTGCGCGACGCCCAGGTCATGACGGTCTGGGAGGGCCCCGCCAACATCCAGGCGCTCGAAGTGATGCGCATTCTTGGCGGCGAGGGCTTGGGCCTGACCGCCTTCCGCGAACGCGTGGGCGCGGCGATCACGGCGGCGCCGGAAGCGCTTGGCGATCTTTCCGCCGCGCTGGCCGCCGCGCTCGGCGAATGCGTGGGCGCGGCCGAGTTCGTGATCGATGCGCCCGAGCGAGCCCGGCGCCACGCCCGCCGGCTGACAGACCTGTTGGCCGACACGCTGGCAGCCGCACTGTTGCTTGAGGAAGCGGTTTGCGGCCACGCCGAAGGAGATGGGCGCAAAGCGGCGGTGGCGCGCCTCTTCGTCGCGTCGCGGCTGGAGCCGCCGCCCCGCCGCGGCATCGTGCCGGCCGCGGACGATCTCCACGGGAGCTTCGACGCGCTGGCCGGGTATGAACCCCTCGACATTGGGGCGCTGAGGAATACAGTGGCGGCTAGCTCGGCGGGATAGGGAAGGAGCGAGAACATGACCGACGCCGTCATCGCGGGGTTTGCCCGCTCTCCGTTTACGCCGGCCAGAAAGGGCGCGCTGGCCAAGGTGCGGCCCGATGATATGGCCGCGCAGGTGGTCAGGGCGCTGATTGAGCGGACCGGGATCGACCCCAACGACATCGAAGACATCATCGTCGGCTGCGCCTTTCCCGAGGGCGAGCAAGGCTTCAACGTGGCGCGCATCATCGAGTTCATCGCCGAGGTACCGATCTCGGTGGCCGGCGCCACCGTCAATCGGTTCTGTGGCTCCTCGATGCAGGCCATTCATATGGCGGCCGGCGCCATCCAGCTCGGCGCCGGCGACGTGTTCGTTTGCGCCGGCGTCGAATCGATGACGCGGGTGCCGATGGGAGGCTACAACCCAGCCCCCAACCCGGCCCTCTACGAGCGCTGCCCCCAGGCCTATATCGCGATGGGCGATACCGCCGAGAACCTCGCGCGCGACTACGCGATCTCCCGCGCCGCCCAGCAGGAGCTGGCCGTGGAGAGCCATGCCAAGGCGACGGCGGCACAAAGCCAGGGCAGGTTCAAGGACGAACTCGTGCCGATCGTCGAGGGCAACCTGCGAGTCGAGGAAGATGGCTGTATCCGCCCTGAGACGACCCAAGAAGTTCTGGACACCCTGGAGCCGGCGTTCGACGCCGCGGGCACGATTACCGCGGGCACCTCGTCTCCACTGACCGACGGCGCCGCGGCGGTTCTGGTTTGTAGCGACGGGTACGCCGAGGCCAACGGCCTGACCAAGCTCGCCCGCGTCAAAAGCGTGGCGGTTTCGGGCTGCCGGCCCGAGATCATGGGCATCGGCCCTGTAGGCGCGACCGCCAAGGCCCTCAAGCGTGCGGGCCTCGACATCGGCGACATCGACGTCATCGAGCTCAACGAGGCCTTCGCCGCCCAGGCGCTGGCCGTGGTCAAGGACACCGGGGCGGACCCGGCAAAGATGAATCTCGACGGCGGCGCCATCGCGCTTGGCCACCCGCTGGGCGCGACCGGGGCCCGCATCACCGGGAAGGCCGCGGCGCTGCTGCACCGGGAGGAAAAGCGCTACGCGCTCACCACCCAGTGCATCGGCGGCGGCCAGGGCATCGCGACGGTCCTCGAAGCGGCGTGATGGCCGGCATCGGCACGGTCGCCGTCATCGGCGCCGGCGTGATGGGGGGCGGGATCGCCGCTCAGGTAGCGAACTCGGGCACCTCGGTGGTGCTCTTGGACGTCGTCGCCGAGGGCGCGGAGGACCGCAACGCCTTGAGCGCCGGCGCGCTCGCCCGGATGCTGAAGACTCGGCCCGCGCCGTTCATGGAGCCAGCGGCGGCGGTGCGCATCACGCCGGGAAACCTCGAAGACGACCTTGGCCTGCTCTCCGAGTGCGACTGGATCCTTGAGGCGGTGGTTGAAGATCTTGACGTCAAACAGGCGGTCTATCGAGCGATCGACGGGGTTCGCAAGAAGGACTCGCTGGTCACTTCCAACACCTCGACCATTCCGCTCGGCACCCTGACAGAGGGGCTGTCCGAGGCCTTCGTTCGCGATTTCGCCATCACCCATTTCTTCAATCCGCCTCGCTACATGCGGCTCTTGGAAATGGTCGCCGGTCCCCAGACCCGCGCCGAGGCGAGCGAGCGGCTGTGCGCATTCGCCGATACCGCGCTCGGCAAGGAAGTGGTTCGCTGCAAGGACACGCCGGGCTTCATCGCCAACCGCATCGGCATCTACTGGAGCACGGTGGCGATGCAGGAGGCGCTCGGCGCCGGGCTCACCGTCGAGGAGGCGGACAGCATCGTCGGCCGGCCGATGGGCGTCCCCAAGACCGGCATCTTCGGGCTTGCCGATCTGACCGGTATCGACCTCATGCCGCACATCGAGCGCAGCATGCGGACGCTATTGCCCCAGGGCGATCCCTTCCATGAGGTGGCGGGCCAAGGGGGTGCGCTCGCCAGCCTGATCGAGGGGATGATCGCCGAGGGCTATACCGGCCGCAAAGGGAAGGGCGGGTTCTACCGCCTCGACCATTCGAGCGGTGCGCGGGTAAAGCAGGCGCGTGATCTCGAAACCGGCGAGTACCGGCCCGCCGAGAAGCCCGAGCTGGAGAGTGCCAGGGCCGCGAAGGAAGGCCTACGGGCGCTGGTGAGCCACCCCGACAAGGGCGGCCGATACGCCTGGGCGGTGCTGAGCCGGACCCTTGCCTACGCGGCTACGCTGGTGCCCGAGATCAGCGATTCGATCGACGACGTCGACCGTGCGATGCGCGCGGGCTACGCCTGGAAGCACGGCCCGTTCGAGCAGATCGACCAGCTCGGCGCGCGTTGGCTCGCCGAGCGGCTCGCCGAAGAAGACCGCCCGGTGCCGGCACTTTTGCAGACCGCGGGCGTGCGCACTTATTATCGCGTGCGCGGCACGGTTGCCGAGGCACTCTCGCCCGAAGGCGTCTACGCCGCCGTCGCTCGACCCGAGGATGCCTTCGAGCTCGCCGACAAGAAGCGCGGGCGCGAGCCACTGGCTTCGAACGGTTCGGCCAGCCTCTGGGACATCGATGACGGGGTCGCGTGCCTCGAGTTCCACTCCAAAATGAACGCCATCGATTCGCAAACCATGGCCATGGTCCGCGAGGCAGCCAGGGTCCACGAGCGCGGCTTCAAGGCGCTGGTGATCGGTAACGACGGCGACAACTTCTCGGCCGGCGCCAACATCGGACTTGCGCTCTTTGCCGCCAACGCCGCGATGTGGCCGGTGATCGAGCAGACCGTCCGCGAAGGCCAGGACGCCTATCTCAAACTCCGCGACGCGCCCTTCCCCGTTGTCGGCGCCGCGGCGGGAATGGCGCTTGGCGGCGGTTGCGAGGTGCTGTTGCATTGCGACGCCGTGCAGGCGCACGCCGAGACCTACATGGGGCTGGTCGAGGTCGGGGTCGGCATCGTTCCGGCGTGGGGCGGCACCAAAGAGCTCGTGACCCGCCATTATCTCGATCCCGCGCGGCCGGGTGGTCCGGTGCCGCCGGTGGCGCGCGCATTCGAGACCATCAGCCTGGCCAAGGTCTCGACGTCGGCGGCCGAGGCCCGCACGCTTTTCTATCTGCGCGAGGGCGATCGCATTACCATGAACCGCGCCCGCGTGCTGGCCGACGCCAAGCGCCGGGCACTCGAAATGGTCGCCGCCTACGCCCCACCCGAGCCCGACGAGCTTGTGCTGCCGGGCCCGAGCGCGCGCCTCGCCCTCGACATGGTTGTGGACGGCCTAGTCGGGGCGGGCAAGGCGACGGCGCACGACCAGGTGGTGACGGCGGAGTTGGCCGAGATCGTGTCGGGCGGCGACACCGACCTGACCGAGACGGTGAGCGAAAAGGACATGCTGGCGCTCGAGCACGGGGCCTTCCTGCGCCTCATCCGCGCGCCTGCCACGCTTCGCCGCATGGAGCACATGCTCGAAACCGGCAGGCCGCTCAGGAACTAGCGGAAGGCGCGATGACCACCTACAGCGCTCCGGTTCGCGATATCCGTTTCGTCTTGGACGACGTGTTGGCGATCGAGAATCACCGCAACCTGCCGGGCTTCGAGGATGCCAGCAGCGACGTGGTCGGCGCCATTCTCGAAGAGGGCGCGAAGATTTGCCAGGACGTGGTCTTCCCGCTCAACGGCTCGGGCGACGCCGAGGGCTGCCGCCTCGAAGGCGACAAGGTCGTCACGCCCAAGGGATTCAGAGACGCCTTCGTGACCTACGCCGGAGGCGGTTGGATCGGGCTCGACGCCGACCCCGCGTACGGCGGCCAGGGCCTGCCCCATGTGCTGGCCGCGGTCATGGGCGAGATGCTGTCGAGCGCCGGCCTTGCCTTCGCCACCTACCCCGGCCTGACGAGCGGCGCCTACCATGCCATCGAGGCGCACGGCACCGAGGCACAGAAGAAGACCTACCTGCCGATGCTCGCATCCGGGACCTGGGCGGGCACGATGAACCTGACCGAGCCCCAGTGCGGCACCGATCTCGGCCTCATCCGCAGCCGCGCCGTGCCCGCCGAAGATGAGAGTTACCGCATCACCGGCACCAAGATCTTCATTACCGGCGGTGAGCAAGACCTGACCGAGAACATCGTCCACCTGGTGCTGGCGCGGATTCCCAGCGGGCCCGAGGGCCTCAAGGGCATCAGCCTGTTTATCGTGCCCAAGTTTCTGCCGGCGGCAAACGGCGGGCTCGGTGAGAGAAACGGCGTCAGCTGCGGCTCGATCGAGCACAAGATGGGCCTCAAGGCCTCGTCCACCTGCGTGATGAACTACGAGGACGCCACCGGGTACCTTTTGGGCGAGCCCCACAAGGGCATGCGCGCGATGTTCACGATGATGAACGCAGCCCGGCTTTCGGTCGGCATGCAGGGCCTCGGCGTCGCCGAGCTCGCCTACCAGAACGCCGCCGCCTATGCCAAGGAGCGGCTGCAGGGGCGGGCGCTCAAAGGTCCGGCCGCGCCCGAGGCGCCGGCCGATCCCATCATCGTGCACCCCGACGTTCGGCGGATGCTGATGACGATGCGCGCCTTCAGCGAAGGGGCGCGCGCGCTCGCCCTATGGACCGGACTTCACCTCGACCTCGCGCGCCGCCACCCGGACCCCGAGGCGCGGCGCGACGCCGAAGACTTCGTCGGATTGCTGACGCCGGTGGTCAAGGCCTACCTCACCGACACCGGCTTCGAGTGCGCGAACCTCGCCCTACAGTGCTTCGGCGGCCACGGCTATATCGCCGAGACCGGCATGGAGCAGTTGGTGCGCGATGCCCGCATCACCCAGCTTTACGAGGGCACCAGCGGTATCCAGGCGCTCGATCTGGTGGGCCGCAAGATGGGCGCGCACTTCGGCCGCGCGCTGCGCCAGTTCTTTCACCCCGTCGCCGAGTTCATCGAGGCCAACGCCGCCGAACCTGCGCTCAAGGAGATCGTGCCGCCGCTCGCCAAGTCGTTCGCCCGGCTGCAGCAGGCGAGCGCCTGGCTCGCCGAAAAAGGCCTCGCCGATCCCGACCAGGCGGCGGCCGGCGCTTCGGACTACCTCAAAATGTTCGGCCTGGTCGCGCTCGGCTATCTGTGGGCGCGCAGCGCCGTGATCGCCCGCGAGCGCCTCGATGCCGGCGCCGAGGAGGCGGACTTCTACGAGGCCAAGCTCGCTACCGCGCATTTCTTCATGGCCCGGGTCCTGCCCGAAACCTCCTCGCTCCTTTCCAAGATCACCTCGGGCGCCGAACCGGTAATGGCGCTCAAGGCCGAGGCGTTCTAGCAAACCTCAAAAGATGCCCTTGGCGGCGGCCAGCGCCTCGGACGTCAGGTCGGATTCCCAGCACCATAGGAAGTAGCCGTCGAGGTTGCTTTCGCGCAGCGCTTCGAACTTGCGGCGCCAACCCTGGTAATCGCGGTTGTCGAGCCAGGTCCAGGCGTAGAGCGGCATTTTGCCCGCAAGCCCGGCGAGGTGGGGCATCTGGCGGGCGATCATCGAGGGGTCGTAGGCGTTGGGGTAGAGAACCGCGCCGTCCTCGTCCATCTGCGTCGGCAGGTACTCGGCGGGGCCCGGCCCGAGGTCGCAGAGATCGCGTAAGCCCTGGCGCACCTCGCCTTCGTCGTAGGCGCCCCCGGCGGCGATCGCCTGGGCCGTGAGCGGCACCACCGAGCCTGGCATGTAGTCGGGAAACTTGGGCGAGACCCAGTCGAACAGACGGCCGCATCGCTCGAGGTCGGTGCCGACGAATGCGCAGATCGCGGGCAGGTGTACGTCGACGCCGAGCCTGAGGCCGGGGTTGTGCGCCGCCGCGGCCTCGCGCGCAGCGGCCGCCAGCCGTTCGATGTGGGCCGACATCGAGGCGAGGCGGAAATGGAGCCATTCCGCGAGCCGGGGCCGGCGAGCGAAGCCCGTGGCTACGTCGTTGACCGAGAGCCCCCCTACGCGCCGCTCACCGGGGACGCCGAGCGAGGCATAAAGCGCGGTGACCTCACGCTTCATGGCCTCGAAGTCGATGCCCTGTGCTTGCGCCGCCTCTCGGCAGAAATCGCAAAAGCACACGAACAGCTCGCCCAACCCGGTGCGCGGCCAGTGCGGAAACTCGAGGTGGTTGAGGTCGAGCATCTCGAGCCCCGGCCAGGCGGCGATGGCGGCGCGCACCAGCGCCTCGCCGAAGCGCTGCGTCTCGGGGTGGTTGGGGCAGGCGTGGGCAAACTTGGCGCCACCGAGGTCGCGTGCCCCGGTCACGTCCTCGTCCAACGCGGGATGGCCGGCCACGTCGATGCACGCGGTGTGCGCCATCGCCGCTGCGTTCGGGTTGAGCGGCAGCACGTGACATGAGATCGCGAAGCCGCGGCTGCGCGCCAGGTCCATGAACCCGAGCGCCGCGGCGTAGCCGGCCTCGTCAACCACCGAAACCGGCAGCTCGCCGAAAGGCGCGGTCGAGGGGAGGATGTATTGGGTCCCGTAGACGCGCGCGAGCACCGAGACCTCGGCCGGTTCGTCTACCGCCACGTAGGCGGCGTCCAGGATCAAGGTGTTGATGTCGGTGAAACGGGTGAGGTCGTCGAGAATTCGCTCGGGCGCCCGCAGCGTCTGCCACCAGAAGATATGGAGCGCGCGAGTATCCATCGCCCGCCCAGCATAGCACTCGTGCGTTGCCCCGGCGCACCGTGGTAGAGTGTAACGGTCCGCCGCCGCCAGGGGAATGCGAGATGCGGCCAGCCCTACCGAAGATTCAGCGAGCGGCCGTCGCGGTGTGCGCGGCCGTTCTGGCGTTCGTGACGCTAGAGGCGCCCGCCGCCGCCAACCCGCTCGATGCCATCGTCGGCGTCCGCGCCACCATCCCGAGCGACGCCCGAACCGTCCGCTTTCTGGGCGCCCACCGCGAGGGCTCGGGCGTGGTCATCGACGGTGGTCGCCATGTGCTCACCATCGGCTACCTGATCCTCGAGGCCGACCGCGTCGAGATCGTGCTGTCGCGGGACCGCGTGGTTCGTGCTTCGGTCGTGGCCTACGATTACGACACAGGTTTTGGCTTGGTGCAGCCGCTGGCGCCGCTCGAGGTGCCGGCGATCGAGCTTGGGCGCTCGGCCGATCTCGATCCCGAGAGCGAGGTCATGATCGCCGGTTTCGGCGGGCCTGCAGCGGCGCACGTTGTCTCGCGCCGTACGTTTGCCGGCTACTGGGAGTATCTGCTGGAAGACGCCATCTTCACCGCTCCGCCGTACCCTGACTTTGCCGGGGCCGCACTGATCGGCCCCGATGGCCGGCTCTTGGGCGTGGGCTCGCTCATGGTGCGCAACGCCGCCGGGCCGGAACGAGCGCTGCGGGGCAACATGTTCGTCCCAATCGATGCGCTTACGCCGATACTCGACGAGCTGATTCGAGAAGGCCGCTCGGCCGCCTCGGCGCGGCCCTGGCTGGGTATCTTCGCCCGCGAGATCCGCGGACGCCTGTTCGTCGACAGCGTGACGGAGGATGGGCCGGCCGCGGCCGCCGGGATCGAGTCCAATGATGTAATCGTCGCGGTGGATGGCGAGCTGGTCGGCGACCTCGCGGATTTCTATCGCAAACTGTGGGCGCTGGGCGTTCCCGGCGTCACGGTGCCGTTGACCGTCCTCACCCGGGAAGGGGTACGTGAGATCTCCGTCCTTTCGGCCGACCGCTACGACTATCTGAGGCTCGACACCGGGACCTGACGCGAAGCAGCGCCATGGACAGAGTCAAGGACAAGGTGGCGCTGATAACCGGCGCCGAGAGCGCGGACGGCGAGGTTCTCGGACTCGGCCGCGCCAGCGCAATGATGCTCGCGCGCGAAGGGGCCAAGGTGGTCGCCACCGACATCGCACCGCGCGAGCGAGGCTCGGTGGTTGAGGATATCCGTGCCGCCGGCGGCGAGGCCATTTCGGTTCGCCACGACGTCTCGGCCGAGGACGATTGGCGAGCGGCGATAGAAGCCTCGTTGGACGCCTTCGGAAGGCTGGACATACTGGTCAACATGGCCGGCATGAGCCAGGACGGGAGCATCGAGGACACCTCGCTCGATGATTGGCGGCGGCTGATGGCGGTCAATCTCGACGGCGTCTTCCTGGGAACCAAGTACGGCGTCGCGGCGATGAAGAAGGGCAGCGGTGGCTCGATCATCAATATCTCGTCGATCTATGGTTCGGTTGGCGGCAAGAACATCGTCGCGTACTCGACGTCCAAGGCCGCGGTGCGAAACCTGACCAAGTCGGCGGCCCTGCACTGCGCCGCCTCGGGCTATGGGATTCGCGTGAACTCGGTCCACCCCGGCTCGTGCTTGACGCCGATGTACACGACCTATTGGTCGGCGAGGAGCAGCGTCGAGGAGGGGATGGCCGAGAACCTGGGCGAGACTCCGATGGGGCGCCTTGGCACGCCCGAGGACATCGCCTTTGGCGTGCTTTATCTGGCCTCGGACGAATCGAGCTTCATGACCGGTGCCGAGCTTACCATCGACGGCGGCTTTCTCGCCCAGTGATCGGATTGCGCCTCGGAGGGCCGAGGGATTGGTGTAAACTGATGCGGGGGCGAGTCCTTCGAGGGGAGGGATCAGTTGGCTGAGGTAGGTCTGCGCGAGATCGAGAAGTCCTACGGTACGGTCGAGGCGATTCGCGGCGTCGACCTGTCGATTCCGGATGGCGAGTTCACGGTATTGGTCGGTCCCTCGGGGTGCGGCAAGAGCACGTTGTTGCGGATCATAGCCGGGCTCGAGGAGGTCGATCGCGGCACCGTCGAGATCGCCGGCGAAGTGGTGAACGGGGTCCGCCCCAAGGACCGCGACATCGCCATGGTGTTCCAGAACTA
>CAYUNL010000061.1:0-12027 GCA_964446055.1 uncultured Alphaproteobacteria bacterium
GCGAAGGATCGGTTCCTGCGGCGTCCACGAGATTCCATCCTCGCTTTCAGCCCGCGACCGGTTGCGCGCCGGGCGATGGCCAAACGGTTCCGGGGACACCGGTGGAATCCACCACCGGTGTCCCCGATTGGTACTGCTACGCTTCAGTTCTCGTTCGTTCGAGTGCTCGGTCTTCTTACCGCTTGGACCAGTAGCGCGCCTCGAACATGTGCGAGAAGTGGTAGTTCGTCACGTCCTTCGACAGAACCGCGGCGAACTGCTCGGCGAAGACGTGAATCTTCGGCTGGTTCTCGTACCACAGGGTAGAGATCTGACGATACATTTCCCGCTGCTTCGCGGCGTCGGGCTCCTGCCTCGCCTTGTGCAGGATCTCGTCGGCCTCGGGGATGCACACCTCACTCAGGTTGAAGCCGACGTTGCACAGGAGATCGTAACCGTGGAAGTAGCCAGCCTCAATCACGCCGGGGCCATCGAGACGCATGTACGTCGGAACCGTATGGTCCTCCAACGCCTCGGCCATCACCGCGTTGGGCTGCTTCCTGATCTGCAGGTTGATGCCGAGCTCGCTCCAATGGCCCTGCACGATCGTCGCGATTTGCTCTTGGATCGAGTCGCCCTCGAAGATGTGGATCTCGACGTCAATCGGCGTTTCCAGCCCCGATTCGGCCATCAGCGACTTGGCCTTGGCCATGTCGAAGGTGCGCGGCGGGGTCAGCGCGGCGTCATACTCGGGGAAGCCCGGCGCCACCGGACCGCCGTAGATCTCGCCGTAGCCGAGCGCCACGTTCTCCAAGATATCCCTATAGGGCACCGCATATGCTACCGCCATGCGGACCTTGAGGTTGTCCCACGGTGGCTTCGAGTTGGGCAGGCCGATCTGCTGCGACTGGGTCGAGACGTTGGCCACGATGTTGCAGCAGGGATCGTCGCGCAGACTGGCGATCGACACCTTGTTCATGCCGAGCGTGACGTCTGCGTTGCCGGTTCGCGCCTCCAGCAGCAGCGTCGGATCGGAGTTGATGAAGTTGAAGATCACCGTGTCGGCTCCCGGCCGCTCGCCGAAGAAGTCGGGATTGGCCTTGAGCACCGCGCGGTCGCCCGCCTGGTAGGTATCGAGCAGGAACGGACCGGACCCGGCGACGTTGCTTGACATCCACTCGTTCAAGCCGGTCTGGACCCCGCCGTGTTGATCGACAACGGTCTTGTCCACCAACGAAGCCGAGGTTTGTGCCCAGTCCTGCAGGGCGTTCTTGTCGGGATGGTTGAGCGTGATCACCAGCTTGGTCGGGCTGACGACGTCGATGGTCTTGATCAGCGGCGGATCGTAGAAGCCGTCGTAGATGAAGTACGAGCCGCAGCCGCCCATGTTGATCGAGCGCTCGAACGAATACTTCGCCGCCGCCGCGTCCACCGGAGCGCCGCTCGGGAACTTGTGCCCGGCCGGCAGGATGAAGGTGTAGACGAGCTTGTCGTCGCTGATGTGCGCGGAACGCGCGAAGTACGGCACGATGTTGCCGGTATCGATCTGCGTCGAGTGACCGTCGGTGCCGAGGATCGTGTCGTATTGGGTGAGCCGGACGTAGAAGTTCCGTACGAAGCCGGCCTCCCAGATTCCGCACAGCCAACCCGGATCCAGCGTCGAAGGCGGGACCGCCATGTTGACGATCAATGGCTCTTCCTGTGCCTGCGTGGCGGTGGCGCCGCCAGCAATGCCAAGCGCCGCGAGCGGCGCGAGCATCAGGCTCCAGGACGAACGAAAAAGGCGCAACGACATGAGCTTCCCTCCCTATTCAATCTCACGGAATGCGGTTGATCGAGTGTATGATCGAATTTCGTTGGGCGTCAACCGTAGCGCGGCGGCGCGATTGACGCGTCGGGCGTGTGCGCGCTAGCCTTACGGCGGTCTTGCGAGTGGACGAGGGAGTGCGAGATGGCACGGCGAGCGATTGTACTTGCGATGGCGCTCGGGCTGTCGCTTCTGGGCGGGCTGGCCGCCGCAGATTCGGAATACGATGGCGAGTGGGCGGGCGCGGTCGATCTCGATAATGGGATAGACCGCTGCGTCAAGCGCATCCCCATGAGCGGGACGATCACCGACGGAAAGATCGACATGCGCGGCACCTGGTCGGGCTCGCCTGTCTTCTTCCGCGGCCGGGTTGACGACGATGGCCAGATCGAGAAGGGCAAAGTGCGCTTCCGCGGCCCGGTCCCGACGGCGGTCGCCGAGGGCGGCGTCTCTGGCGACGCGCTTACCGGCACCTGGGTCGCCGAGGAAAAGTGCACCTGGAAATTCTCGTTTAGCCGCTTGCCGTAGCCGCTCGGCCGGCCCCCGGACCGTCCTACTCGGCGGCGGTCCGCACCTCGGCATCATCGAAGGCGTGCGCGTAGTACTTCCGCGCGTGGGCTTCGGTGATATAGCCCTCGCGCAAATCGCCCAGAACCGAATCCCGGTCGCGCTTGGCTGGCGGGCCGTAGCCACCGCCACCACCACAGCGGAGTTCGAGGGTCGCCCCCTTGGCGACCTTCATACCCGTCGTCTTGGCGATCTCAGTGCGCGCGCCATCGCGGCCCCGCAATGCGCCGCCGTTGGGGCGAGCGGTTTGGCCGCCCTCCAGCCCCCACGGTGGCGTCTTGGTACGCTCGATCACCGTAGTGACGAACGAGTCCTCCAACATATGGAAGTGCAGGTCCACGCCTAGTCCGCCGCGGTGCTCGCCCGCGCCGCACGAATCGGTGGCGAGCTCGATCTTCTCCATGACCCAGGGATTGCGCGACTCCCAGACCTCGGCCGGCGAGAACCGGGTCGCCGATTCCGAGACGTGCAGGCAGGTCGAACCGTCGCCGTTTCGGTGCCCGCCCTGGCCGACCGGATAGGGTGAGCCGTCCGCCCACATCTCGCCGGTAGCCTCGCGCGTTCCCCACCACACCATCGGGCAAAGGTCGCCCCCCGATGATGCCGGCACCAGGCTCGGGATCGCCCTGGAGATGGCGTCGTATATGACTTCGATCGCTTGAATCGCGGGCCAACCGTACAGGAAGCACGGCGCCGGAGAGACCGGATGGAACAGCGATCCCCGCCGGGTAATCACCTCGATGGGCCGGAAGTGCCCCTCTGTCGGCGCTTCCGATCCGCCAGCCAGCATCGAGATGGCGATGCGGCTCGCCGAGACCGTCGAGGGCAGCGGGCAGTTGATGGGGCCGCGCTGGGAATCCGGTGCCTTGGAATAATCGATGCGCACCGTCGATCCGTCGACCTCGACGGTTACTTCGAAAGGGACGGGATCGGGGTCGACACCGTTGTCGTCGAGCCGCCCCTCGGCGACGTACCGGCCGTCCGGGATCGCCGCAAAGTAGTCGCGAACGATGCGCTCCCCGCGGTCGTACATGCGCTCGACTAGGCGCGCGAACGTCGCCGCGCCGTACCGCTCGACCACCCGCACGAGACCCGCGGCGCCGGCACGCACGCCGGCGACCTGTGCGTTGATGTCGCCGGCAACCATCTTGGGCAAACGTGTGTTGGCGAGCACCATGCGATAAACGTCATCGACGAGCTTGCCGCGACGATAGAGCTTGATGCCTGGGTAGACGGTCCCCTCCTGGAAGACATCGACGGTGTCGGTCGAAAACGGCTCCTTGCCGCCGATGTCCAGCCAGTGCCCCTTGATCGTCGTGTAGCCCACGAGCGTCGAATCTTCGAGAAACACGGGCATGACCAGCGCCGCGTCCTGGGGGTGCGAGCCGGTCATGTAGGGATCGGTAATCAGCAACATGTCGTCGGGTTCCATGGCCTTTTCGCCGCCCGCGGCCTCGACCGCCGCACCGACGCAGAAGTTCATCGTCCCCATGAACAGCGGCAGGCTTGGGGCCTGGGCGAGAAGCCGCAGCTTGCGGTCATAGATGGCGACCGCGAAGTCCAGGACCTCGTAAATGACCGGCGAGAAAGCGGTGCGCACGAGCGCTTGCTTCATCTGGTTGGCTGCCGAGTTCAACGAGTGGCGGACGACCTCCGTCGCTACCGGATCGACGTCGACCGTGCGTTCTGCCGGACTCGGGACGGCCCGGTAGATCGACCTTTCGGGAGCGCTCACCGCTCGATCGCGCGAAAGCTACTCGGCTGCCGGGCGGACATCGGCCTCGTCGAAGGCGTGGGCGTAGTGCTCGCGCGCATGCGCCTCGGTGACGTAACCCTCGCGCAGATCGTCAAGCACCGCTTGCCGGTCGCGCTTGGCCGGCGGACCATAACCGCCGCCGCCGCCGCAGCGGAGTTCGAGCGTCGCTCCTTTTGCGACCAGCATTCGCGTGGTCTTGGCGATCTCAGTGCTTTTGCCGTCGGCCTGACGGAGGGCGCCGCCGTTGGGCCGTGCCTCTTGGCCGCCCTCAAGTCCCCAGGGCGGCGTCTTGCAGCGCTCGATGACCGTAGTGACGTAGGAGTCCTCGAGCATTTGAAAGTGCATGTCGATTCCCAAGCCGCCGCGGTATTGGCCGGCGCCACAGGAATCGGCCACCAGCTCCATCTTCTCCATAAGCCATGGGTTGCGCGCCTCCCACACCTCGAGCGGCGCGAACCGGGTCGCCGATTCGGCGATGTGTAGGCAGGTCGAGCCGTCGCCCTTGGCGTGGGCGCCCTGGCCCACCGGATGGGGCGAGCCATCGGCCCAGGGCTCTCCCGTCTTCTCCCGGGTGCCCCACCAGACCATGCCGCAGATGTCACCTCCCGAGGACGCCGGCACCAGGCTCGGCACCGCGCGGCTGATGGCGTCGTAGATTACTTCCATTCCCTGAAGCGCGGGCCAGCCGTACAGGAAGCATGGCGCGGGCGAGATCGGATGGAACATCGAGCCCGGACGGGTAACCACCTCGACGGCGCGGAAATGCCCCTCGGTCGGCGCCTCGGAGCCGCCCGCGAGCATCGAGATAGCGACGCGGGTGGCCGATACGGTCGAAGGCAGCGGACAGTTGACCGGTCCGGCCTGCATATCCGGGGCGTTCGAGTAATCGACGCGTACCGTCGAGCCCCTGACCTCGACCGCCACCTCGAAGGGAATCGGATCGCTCTCGACGCCGTTGTCGTCCATGCACCCCTCGGCGACGTAGCGCCCGTCCGGGATCGCCGAGAAGTAGTCGCGGACCACGCTCTCGCCGTGGTCGTACATGCGCTCGACCAGTTGGCGGAACGAATCGTAGCCGTAGCGGTTGACCACGCGCAGCAGGCCCTCGGCCCCGGCGCGGACCCCCGATACCTGGGCGTTGATGTCGCCGGCGACCATCTTCGGCACCCGCGTGTTGGCCAGCACCATGCGGTAGACGTCCTCGACCCGCTCGCCGCGCCGGTAGAGCTTGATGCCCGGGTATACGGTGCCTTCCTGGAACACATCGACGGTATCGGTCGAGTAGGGCTCCTTGCCGCCGATGTCGAGCCAGTGACCCTTGATGGTGGTGTAGCCGATCAGCTCGCCATCATCCATGAACACCGGCATTACCACCGCCGCGTCCTGAGGGTGAGAGCCGGTCATATAGGGATCGGTGACCAAAAGAATGTCGCCGGGATCCAGGGCTTCCTCGCCACCCGCGGCCTCGACCGCCGCACCGACGCAAAAGTTCATGGTTCCCATGAACAGCGGCAGGCTGGGTGCCTGGGACAACAGCCGGAGCTTGCGGTCGTAGATCGCCACCGCAAAGTCGAGAACATCGTAAATGATCGGCGAAAAGGCGGTGCGCACCAGCGCCTGCTTCATGTGGTTGGCCGCCGAATTCAACGAATTCCGCACGATCTCGGCCGCTACCGGATCGACATCCACGTTTGTCTTGGCCGGGCCGGGGACGGCTTTGTAGACGAACTTCTCGGCGCTGGTCATGGCAGGCTCTCTCCCTCGATGTTCGCGCTCAATGATCGCACAGCGGCGGTCCCGAGTCACGCCACCGCCGGGTAGTAGCAGAACTCGACGGACAGATACCCCGCCCCGGTGCGGAACGGACCATGGGGCACACCGGCCGGCCGGCAGACGTAGCTCGGGGGCAGTATGCGGTCAACCACAGCGCCGTCCTCGTCCAGCCACAGCAGCTCGCCCTCGAGCACCAGGACCTCCTCGACGTAGTCGTGGACCAGCGCCCAGGGTACATGGGTCCCGGGCTTCCAGCGCGACATCGTCGTGCGCCGTCCGGTCCGCGATTCCGGATCCAGCGCCCCGGCCAGGACCTTGACCTCGACCCCGTCGGGATAGCCCTCGGGCTTTGACCAGCCGTCTTCTCCGAGCGGGCGAAAATCGGACGAGCTTGCCATCGCTTGGCGGTTCACTCGGCGGCGGGACGCACGTCAACCGGGTCCATGGCATGCGAATAGTGGCGTCGCGCATGCTCTTCGGTGACGTAGCCCTCACGCAGGTCGTGGTGAACCGCCGCGACGGCGCGCGCCGCCGGCGGTCCGTAACCGCCGCCGCCGCCGCACGAGAGCTCGAACGTCGCGCCCTTCGGCACCGCAAGGGCGGTCGCCTTGGCTACCGGTTTTCGGCTGCCGTCCTCAAAGCGAAGCGCCCCCCCGTTGGTCCGCCCTTCGCCGCCTCCGGCAAGGCCATAGGGTGCGGTCTTGGTGTGCTCGATCGCCGCGGTCACAAACGAATCCTCGAGCATGCGGAAATGCATATCGACGCCCAGGCCGCCGCGGTGGGTGCCCGGTCCGCCGGAATCGGGGGCCAGCTCCACCTTCTCCAACAGCCAGGGATTCCTCGCCTCCCACACCTCGACCGGCGAAAACCGCGTTGCCGATTCGACGACGTGCAGACAGGTCGAACCATCGCCGGCGTGGTGGCCACCCTGGCCCACCGGGTGGGGTGAGCCGTCGGCCCAGGTCTCGCCGGTCTTCTCGCGCTTGCCCCACCACACCAGGCCGCATATGTCGCCGCCCGACGAGGCCGGCACCGAATCGGGCATGGCCTCGGCAATCGCCTGGTAGATCGCCTCCAGTGCCTGGGTCGCCGGCCAGCCCATGAGAAAGCAAGGCGAGGGTGGAAGGGCGTGGAACAGCGAACCGGGACGGGTGATCACCTCGATGGGGCGGAAGTGTCCCTCGTTCGGGGCTTCCGAACTTCCGGCCAACATGCTGATGGCGACGCGGCTGCCCGATACCGTCGTGGGCAGGGGGCAGTTGATAGGTCCGGTCTGGGGGCCGGGCGCATTCGAGTGATCGATACGTACGGTCGAGCCTTCGACCTCGACCGTCACCTCGAATGGCACCGGGTCGCTGTCGATCCCGTTGTCGTCCATCTGCCCTCGGCCGACGTAGCGGCCGTCGGGAATGCGCTCGAAATAGCGGCGCACCACGGCCTCGCCGTGGTCGTACATGTGCTCGACGGCGGCCATGAAACGCTCAAGGCCGAAGCGCTCGACCACCCGCACCAATTCCGCGGCGCCCGCGCGCACACCGGTCACCTCGGCGTTGATGTCGCCGGCCACCATCTTGGGCAGGCGGGTGTTGGCCAGCACCGTGCGGTAAAGATCGCTGTCGAGCGTGCCGCGACGGTAGAGCTTGATGCCGGGATAGATGGTTCCTTCCTGGAACACATCGACCGTGTCGGTGCAGTAGGGCTCTTTGCCGCCGATATCGAGCCAGTGACCCTTGATCGTGGTATAGCCGATCAGCGTACCGTCGCCCAGGAAGACGGGCATGACGACCGCGGCGTCCTGGGCGTGCGAGCCCGAGCCGTAGGGGATGTTGTAGAGCAGGATGTCGCCCGGCTCGAGCGCTTCCTCGCCGCCGGCGTTGGCGACCGCGGCCTCGACACAAAAGCTCATCGTTCCCATGAACGCTGGTAGGCTGGGCGCCTGGGAAAGCATGCGAATCTGGCGATCGTAGATGGCGACTGCGAAGTCCAGCACCTCGAAGATGACAGGCGAGAAGGCGGTGCGTACCAAGGCCCGCTTCATCTGGTTGGCCGCCGAATTCAGCGAGTGCCGCACGATCTCGGTCGTCACCGGGTTGGAATCTACGGCGCCGCTGGCAGTGCCCGATCCGGCCCGCGTAACATGTCTCTCGGTCATCCCAACTCCCCAGCGGCCGTGCTGCGGGGCTGCACTATTTCGGCCACAATCTCCTATGATCGGAGCGATGCCCATCCCGGTCAAGCGATACAGAGTAGCGTGATGAAACACCGCCAGCCCTACCCCGAGATCGAGCCGCACCGGCGCGGAATGCTGAAAGTTTCGGACCTGCACGAGATCTACTTTGAGGAATCGGGCAATCCCTCGGGCAAGCCCGTGCTATTCGTCCACGGCGGTCCTGGCGCCGGGACCAAGCCCGACCACCGCCGGACTTTCGACCCGGCGGCCTATCGCATCGTCTTGTTCGATCAGCGCGGGTGCGGGCAGAGCACGCCTCACGGGGCGCTCGAGGACAACACCACCCAACACATGATCGACGACATGGAGGCGCTTCGTGAGCACCTCGGTATCGAGAAGTGGCAGATCTTCGGCGGCTCGTGGGGAAGTGCGCTCGGCATCGCCTACGCCGAGGCCCATCCGGAGCGGGTCAGCGAGCTCGTCCTTCGCGGCATCTTCTTGATGCGCCGGGCCGAGCTGTTGTGGCTCTATCAAGAGGGCGCGAGCGCGCTCTATCCCGACGAGTGGGAGTATTATCTGGGGCCCATTCCGGTTGAGGAACGGGACGATATGATGGCCGCCTACTACAAGCGGTTGACGAGCGAGGACGAGGCGATTCGCACGCACGCGGCGCGGGCGTGGAGCGTTTGGGAGGGGGCGACACTATCGCTCCTTCGCGACGAGGCGCGCATCGCCGAATTCGGAAGCGACCGTTTCGCGGCCGCCTTGGCGCGCATCGAGTGTCACTACTTCGTCAACCGCTGCTTCGTGGAGCGAGATAGCCAGCTTCTCGACGACCTCGACCGGATACGCCACATCCCGACCGTCCTGGTCCAGGGCCGTTACGACGTAGTCACTCCGGTGCGCTCCGCCTGGGAGCTACACCGTGCCTGGCCCGAAACGGACCTGAGGATCGTGGCCGATGCCGGTCACGCGCAGTCCGAGCCCGGCATCACCCACGAGTTGATTGCTGCAACCGATCGTTTTCGGGAGCGCAGCTAGCGCGGCGCTGCGGCTATTGCGCCCCGCCAGCCGCTGAGGGTTCCACAATTCGGCTGCCGTCAGGGGCGAAGACCTCGACCACCGCGGCGGCGCGCAAATCGGCGACGACGCTCCGGATCAGCGCTTGAGATTCTTGCTCCCTCAATTCCTCGACGCTGTCCTCGAAGCTCGGGGGGCGTGAAACGCGGCGGTCCACGACGGTGATTACGTGCCAGCCGAATTGGCTCTGGACCGGCGCCGCCGAGACGCCGCCGGCGGGAAGCGCGAAAGCGGCCTCGGCGAAACTCGGGACCATTTGGCCGTGGCGTATGTAGCCGAGGTCGCCACCCTCGGTCGCCGACGGGCCGATCGAGCGCTCGCGCGCCAAATCCGTGAACGCCGCGCCCTCGGCCAGCGCGTCGATGACCGCGGAAGCCTCTCGCTCCGTCGCCACCAGGATGTGACTGGCCCGGATCTCTTCTTCCTCTGACCACGACGCCGTCATCCGTTGAAATGCGGCGCGGAGACGCGCCTCGTTGATCTCGCTCTCGATTCTGCGGACCAGGTAAACGTCCTGGAGGACTATATCCTCGGTGCGCGTCAGACGTCTCCGCACCTCGGGATCGTCCATCAGTTGGGCCGCCCGCGCCGCCTGGGCGACAAGTTTGCGGCTGATCAAGTTGTCGAGCATCTGCGGAAAGAGGCTCTCCATCGGGACCTGCTGGTATTGCTGCGGAAGGCTGCCGTACAACGCCGAAATGTCGGCGCCGCGGATCTCATCGCCGTTGACCACCGCGACGATCCTATCCGCCAGGGAGTCGGCGGACTGGGCGTGGGCAACACTGCTGGCGAGCGCGAGGAGCGCCCCCGCGACAAGAGCCGCCATGATTCTCATCGGGTGTTCCTTCCCTGGCGGGGCAGGCTCAACGCGGCCCCGAGAAAACGGCGGCCAGCCGCCCGCCCCCGGCGAGGGCCGGCAATAGCACCCCGAGCGTCACGACGGCGATCGCGACCAGGTCGCGAAGGCTGACGGGGGTGCCGAGGTAAGCGGCCGCCAAAGGCGCCGCAATGGGCGCCAACAGGCAAGGGAACAGGCTGGTACGCCCGACGCTCAAGGTCCGAAGCGCGAAGTTGTAGAGGAAGAACGCGGCCGCGCTGGCGAGCACGCCGAGGTAGACGAGAGTCGCGCCGACCTCGAGGTCGATGCCACCGAAATAAGACTGAGGCCGCTCGATGGTAACCAGGAAGACCCCGCCGATAACCGCCGCTGCGGTCAGCTGAAGGGCGCTGACCACCATCGGCTTGCCGTGAATCTGGGCGACCCTGCGGGCGATGAGCTGATTAAGGCAAGCAAGCACCATCCCCGCGGCGATGAACGCCTCGCCGAGCAGGTTCTCGGAGGTGCCGACGTGTCCTGAGACGAACAAAACCGTGCCGGCGATCGCGACCAAAGCGCCAACCACCACCGCGGGCTGAACCGGCTCGCGCAGGATAATCCTCCCGGTTATGGGCTGAATGAGTGGCATGAGACTGAAGATCAAGGCGGCGCTGATCGGCGAGGCGTGCGCCATTCCGGCGACGATCAGGAGCGAGATGATGCCCGGCTCGATGGTCCCCATCAGGACCGGCGTCCAGCCGATCTCGCGCAGCCGGAAGCGCTGCCGTGTCAGCGCCACCGCCAGCCACAGCGCCACCGCGGCAAGCGCCAACCGAAGAAAAACGATCTCGCCGATTGCCGCGGCATCGACGATCGCCTTGAGCCCGACCATGCCCGAAGACCACAGGCTCATGGCCAGGAACATGGCGAGCATGGCAACGGTGGTGGTTGGCATGATCGCCCGGTTTGCGGCGACCCCGTCACGGCCGGGGCGCGAGAGCGCGCAGTGTAGCCGAAACCGTGGGTCGCCCAAAGCGCCGGCGACCAGCGACGTTGCCGCAGCGAGTGCGATTCGCTAGAACGCGGGTAAGGGGTTCACTCCCGCCTCGCACGGTAACTGGTATGGCTTCTCCACAGTATGTGTACGTAACCTCGGGCCTTTCGAAGTCCTTTGGGCCGGGGCGCGAGGTGCTGAAGGACATCTCGCTCTCGTTCCTGCCTGGCGCCAAGATCGGTGTCCTCGGGCCGAACGGCGCCGGCAAATCGACGCTGCTGCGGATCATGGCCGGCCTGGAGACCGAGTTTGCCGGCGAGGCCTGGGCCGCCGAGAGCATCGGGGTCGGATTCTTGCCCCAGGAGCCGGAACTTGACCCCAGCCGCGACGTTTGGGGCAACGTCGTTGAGGGTGTCGCCCAGGCAAAGAATCTTGTGGCGCGCTTCGAGGCCGTGAGCGAGCGCCTTGGCGAGGTGAGCGAAACGGGCGAGATGGAGGCGCTGCTGGCCGAACAAGGAAGCCTTCAGGAGGAAATTGACGCCGCCGGCGCGTGGGAGATCGATCGCACGGTCGAGGTCGCGATGGACGCGTTGCGCTGTCCCCCCGGGGATACCGCCGTGGCCACGCTGTCGGGCGGCGAGGCACGACGCGTGGCGCTCTGCCGCCTCTTGCTCGAACGCCCGGACATGCTGTTGCTGGACGAGCCCACCAACCACCTCGACGCCGAATCGGTGGCTTGGCTGGAGCGGTTTCTTCACGAGTACTCCGGCACGGTCGTGGCGGTCACCCACGACCGCTACTTCCTCGACAACGTCGCCGGCTGGATTCTCGAGCTCGACCGCGGCCGGGGTATCCCGTGGAAGGGCAACTACACCTCGTGGCTCGAGCAAAAGGAGTCCCGGCTTTCGCACGAGGCGCGACACGAGGAATCGCGCCGCCGCACGCTGGCGGCCGAGCTCGAATGGATTCAACAAACGCCACGCGCCCGCCGTGCCAAGGCCAAGGCCCGGATCACCGCTTACGAGACATTGCTGGCCGAAGAGGCCGAGATGGCGCCGGCACCCGGGCGCATCGTCATTCCCGC
>CAYUNL010000062.1:0-1276 GCA_964446055.1 uncultured Alphaproteobacteria bacterium
ACCGCGAGAAACTGCAGGAGCGGCTGGCCAAGCTCGCCGGCGGCGTCGCGGTGATCAACGTCGGCGGCCTGACCGAGATCGAGGTCAAGGAACGAAAGGACCGGGTCGATGACGCGCTGAACGCCACCCGCGCCGCGGTCGAAGAGGGCATTCTGCCGGGCGGCGGCGTGGCCCTACTCTACGCTGCGAAGGTGCTGTCCAAGCTCGATGTGACCGGCGACCGGAAGGTTGGGGTAGACATCGTTCGCAAGGCGCTGGCGGCTCCGGTTCGCCAGATCGCCGACAACGCCGGCGTCGACGGCTCGGTGGTGGTCGGCAAGCTCAGCGAACAGAAGGACTACCGCCACGGCTTCGACGCCCAGGAAGAGAAGTATGTCGACATGATGAAGGCCGGCATCATCGATCCGACCAAGGTGGTGCGCACGGAGATCCAAGATGCCGCATCGGTCGCCGGGCTGCTGGTGACCACCGAGGCGATGGTCGCCGAGAAGCCAGAAAAGAAAGACGCCGCAGCGGCAATGCCCGACATGGGCGACATGGACTACTAGTCACAAGACCATTCGCGTCGACGGGAGCCGCGCGGATACGCGCGGCTCCTTCTCTTTGGGCGTTCAACAGGGGATCCGCCGGCATGCCGTCCGCGATCGCTCCGGTTTCCGCGCTGCTGCTCAGCGTCGCCGTGCTCCAGGTGGGCGTAGGGCTGTGGAACACGCTGCTGCCGGTGCGCGCCAATCTCGAGGCCTTCCCGATTCTGGCGATCGGCGCCCTGGGCACGGCCTACTTTCTGGGCTTTGGCGCGGGTTGCTATTTCGGCGGCCGCGGCATCCGCCGCGCCGGGCACATCCGCACGTTCGTGGCCATGGCCTCGATCGCGTCCGCGGTGGCGCTGGCCCACGCCCTGGTCGTCAACCCGTACGCCTGGGCGCTGTTGCGCGCGATCACTGGTTTTTGCTTCGCCCTGATGTACATGGTCGCCGAGAGCTGGCTGAACGAGCGCTCCGCCAACGAGACCCGCGGCCGCGTCTTTGCCGTCTACCACATCATCAACCTTACCGTCATGACCGGCGGTCAGTTCATGCTGACGCTCTACGAACCCACGGCCTTCCCGTTGTTTGCGCTAATCTCGATCATGGTTTCGCTGGCGGTGGTGCCGCTGGCGATGACCGCGGCGCCCGGCCCCGCCCCGGTCGAGGTCGTGCGCCTGCGGCTCGGCTACCTCTATTCGATTTCCCCGGTCGGCTGCATCGGCATCCTTGCGGTCGGGCTGGTCAACAGC
>CAYUNL010000062.1:1286-3987 GCA_964446055.1 uncultured Alphaproteobacteria bacterium
TTCGCCCAGGAAAGTGGCGTCGAGCTTGCCGGCATCGCGCTCTTCATGGGCATCGCGATTATCGGCGGCGCCCTCAGCCAATGGCCGCTCGGCCACGCCTCGGACCGCACCGACCGCCGCTACGTCATCGTCGCATCGTGCCTCGCCGGGTGCCTCGCCGGCGTCGGTTTGGCGCTGGTGAACGACGTCTGGGCGCCGGGGATCCCCATCTTCGCGTTCGTCTTCGGCGCCTCCGCCTTTCCGCTCTATTCGCTGTGCATGGCGCACTCCAACGACTTCGTCGCCCGCGAGGATTTCGTCGGCGCGGCGAGCGGGCTTTTGCTCCTCTATGCGATCGGCGCCACCATCGGACCGGCGCTGGCCGCGGCGGCGATGGCCGCCATCGGGGCCGACGGGCTGTTCGCCTTCACGGCGCTCGTCCATGGCTCGCTGGCGGTGTTCGTGCTGGTCCGTCGCGCCCTGCGCGCCGCGCCCGGCCCCGAGGCCAAGGATGAATTCGTCGGCGTTCCCCGCACCGCACCGACGGTGTTCGCGCTCGATCCGCGAAGCGAGGAATCGGCTCCCGAGTCGCCGTAGGCGCGTACGACTTGCCCGCTGGCCCGCATTTCGCATATGGGTGGGCGTGGTCCGACTCGATCCCCTGCGCCGCCGGCGGAGGTACGCCGCGCGCCTGGTCATTGCGGCGCTCTGCCTCACGCTCACCGCGCCTGCCCATGCCGATTTCGCGGCCGGCCTCGCCACCTTCGAGCGCGGCGCCTACGCCGAGGCGCTGGCCGCGTGGCGGCCGCTTGCCGAGGCCGGCGCTGCCGAAGCCCAGATCCGCATCGCCGATCTCTACGCGCGCGGGCTAGGCCTCGCCCGCGACGACGCCGAGGCGGCGCGCTGGTACCGCAGGGCGGCCGAGCAGGGCAACGCCCCGGCCCAGGCGATGATCGGCTTCCTTACGATGGCCGGAATCGGGGTGCGCCGGAACGACGACGAGGCGGCGCGCTGGCTGCGCGCCGCGGCCGAGCAAAGCGAGCCGAGCGCCGAGAACAACCTCGGCATCCTGTACGCCTCGGGCCGTGGCGTCGTCATGAGCTACGCCGAGGCGGTGAGGTGGTACCGCCGCGCGGCCGAGCGGGGCGACGCCGACGCCCAGGACAACCTAGGCAGCATGTATCAGACCGGCCGCGGCGTGACGCGCGATTACGCTCAGGCCGCCGCCTGGTACCGCCGCGCCGTCGCTCAGGGGCATTTGGAGGCGCAATTCGACCTCGGCACGCTTTACGCGGCGGGCCGCGGCGTGGCGCTCGATTATGCCGAGGCGGCACGGCTGCTCGCCGCGCCAGCCGAGGCCGGTCACCGCCGGGCCCAGTACAACCTCGCCACGCTCTACCTCGCCGGCCAAGGGGTGGCCCAGGACGATGCCGAGGCCGCGAAATGGTTCCGCGCCGCCGCCGAGCGCGGGCACGTGGGCGCTCGTTTCAACCTCGGCGCGCTCTACGACGCCGGCCGTGGCGTGCCACGCGACCTTGTCCAGGCGCACATGTGGTTCGCCCTTTCCGAAGCCCGCGGCGATACCGAGGCCGGGGCCGCCCGCCTGCTTCTGGAGCTCAGAATGCTGGCGGGACAGCTTGCGGTTTCCCGACGCCTGGCGCAGTTCATCGAGGCCGCCGAGCGCGGCAGTGCCGCCGCCCATTTCGCGCTCGGCGTGGTTTATCTCACCCGCCAAGCCGGTGAATCGAGCGATGCCGAAGCCATGCGATGGTTTCGCCGCGCGGCGGCACAGGGACACACCGGCGCGCTGTTCAACCTAGGCATCATGTATGCGGGCGGTCGCGGGGTCACCCGCGACCCGGTCCAGGCGCACATGTGGTTCGCGCTGGGCGCGGCGCGCGGCGATGCCCAAGCCGCGCGCGCCCAGGGCGCCATGACCACCCAGCTGACCGCGGCGGAGATCGCCGAGGCCGAGCGCCTGGCCCTCGCGAGCGGGCTGGCACCTTAGCGCGGTTTGTGGCACCGTTTGCGCGGGTACGCCTAGTCGGAAGAACGTGTGGGGGGCGATGGCCGAGCAAGCGACGGGTGAGGCACCGCGTCCGCAAAGCGTGGACGGCGAGCCGGCGAAGCCCGCGCGCTTCCAGATCGGCCTCACCCGCGGTTTGGTCCTCGGATTCGGCGGGCTTGTGCTGCTCGCGGTGGTCGCGGTGCTGGCGCTCGGTTTTTCGAGCGCACGTCAAAACACGCTCAATCTCTTGGCCGACAAATCGGCCTCGACCATCCAGCTCATCGTCGATCACATCGACCAACACCTCAGGCCGGTGGAAGATCAGCTCGATCACCTGTTCCGCCGGATCGACAACGGCGAGATCGATCTTGCCGACGACGCGGACATCGGCAAGGCGCTGGCCGGGGCGTTGGCCGCGACCCCGCACGTCCGCTCGGCGGTATTCGTCCACGCCGATGCCCGTATGGTGCTCGCGCTCAGGCGCGAGGACGGCGTCGATATCCGAGTCATCGACGTGAGCGCGATGCCCGAGATCCTCGACGCGATGCGGGCGGCCGGCGAGCGTACAGAACTCTACTGGGGCGAACTCGTCCACCCCGAGACCGCCGAGGCCACCCTCGTCAACGTGCGCTACCCGGTCCATGGCGCCGAGGGCTACAGGGGTACGCTGGCGGCGACGGTGCGCATCGACCGGCTCTCGGAGTTGCTGGCCGA
>CAYUNL010000062.1:3997-11947 GCA_964446055.1 uncultured Alphaproteobacteria bacterium
GTGGGTGGCAGCGCTTTCGTCCTCTATGGCGAGGACGCGGTACTCGCCCATCCCAAACTCATCGACGGCTTCGAAGCCGCGAGCGTCGAGCATCCCCTGCCCACGGTTGAGGAGCTCGGCGATGTGGTCCTCGCGACGTACCTGGCGGGAGACGAGGCCACGCGTCTGCGCGCCGCGATCGAGGAGCGCACTGGCATCCGCATCTTCGACGTTGGCGGCGAGAGCTACGCCTTCCTCGCCCGCGAGCTCGATGGCTACGGCGAGGTGCCGTGGCTCGCCGGCGTCTACTTTCCTGCCGCCGGCATCACCGAAGAGTTGCAACGCCTGCAGTCAGCGGCGATCGCCGGAGTGGTGGTGCTCGTCCTCGCGCTTTTGGCGGCGTACGCGATCGCCCGCTACCTCAGCGCCCCGCTCTATCGGCTGTCCGCGGCCGCCCAGCAGGTCCGCGATCTCACCCTGGAGCGGGTACCGCAGCTGCCGCAAAGCCTGTTCGCCGAGTTGACCGATGCGGCGCAGGCGTTCAACTCGATGGTCGTGGGCTTGCGCTGGTTCGAGACCTACGTGCCGCGGGATCTGGTGCACCGGCTGGTGCGCCAGGGCGATGACGCGGTTCAGTCGTCGGTGGCCCGCGAGGCCACGGTCATGTTCACCGACATCGTCGCTTTCACCCGCCAGTCCGAGACCATGACGGCGCCGCAAACCGCCGATTTCCTGAACCAGCACTTCGCGATGATAAGCCGCTGCGTCGAGGCCGAGGGCGGCACCATCGACAAGTTCATCGGCGATTCATTGATGGCGTTTTGGGGCGCGCCCGAGGACCAGCCCGATCACGCCGTTCGCGCCTGCCGCGCCGCGCTCGCCATCCGTGCCGCGGTGACCGCGGACAACCAGTCCCGGGTGCGCGAGGGCGGTGATCCGGTACGCGTGCGCATCGGCATCCACAGCGGCGAGGTGATCGTCGGCAACATCGGCGCGCCCGGCCGCATCAACTACACCATCGTCGGCGACACCGTGAACACCGCCAACCGGCTCGAGCAGTTGGGCAAGGAGATCGGCGAGGGCGACGCCGACACCGTGATCCTGGCGAGCGCCGCCACCACCGCCGCGGCGGGTCTCGAGGCACGAACACTCGGCGCTCACACGATCCGCGGCCGCCAGAAAGAGATCGAGGTCTTCGCACTCTAGCGGTTGGAGATGGAAGGAGGCGAGATGGACGCGCAAACCGAAACCCTGGACCAGCTCTACAAGACCTACAAGGTCGATTGGTACCGCTGCCCGATCGACCGAGCTAGGTTTCGTGAGTTGGGCCGCAGGAGCGATGTTCAGGGGGCGCTCCAGGCCGGGGGACACCTGGCTCTAGCGGCGTGTACCGGCACGCTGACGTACTATTTCTTCGTCAACCAAGTGTGGATCGGATTCGCGCTGGCGCTATTCGCGCACGGCACCGTCACCTCTCACTTCATCTTTGGCAACCACGAGCTCGGCCACGGCACCGTCTTCAGGGCGAGATGGTTGAACGCCGCGTTCCTGCGCATCTATAGCCTACTCACGTGGTGGAACTTTCACGAGTACGCCATGAGCCATACCTACCACCACTCCTTCACGTTGCACCCGCACGCCGACCAAGAGGTGGTGCTGCCAAAACCTCCGTCCCTGGCACCGCTCTACCTGTTGCAGTTGTTCACGTTCAATGTCACCGGCGGCTTCGAATCGCGGGGCGTGATCAACATCATTGGCGGCCCGATCAAGACGGCCATGGGAAAGTATTCGGTCATGAGCACCCCGGGCTGGCTCGAGGCCCTTTATGTCAACCGGCCGGAGTTGCGGAAGAAGGCCGTCAACTGGGCCCGCCTCATCCTAGTGTTTCACCTCGGCTTCGCCGCGGTGTCGTTCGCGCTCGGGCTTTGGTTCCTACCGGTGGTGGTGAGCCTGGGGCCCTGCATCGCGAATTGGCTGCGGTATTTCGTCGGCGTGCCGATGCATTGCGGGCTTCGCGACGACGTGCCCGATTTCCGCAAGTGCGTGCGCACAATCACACTCGATCCCTTGTCGAGTTTCCTCTACTGGCGCATGAACTGGCACCTCGAGCACCACATGTTCGCGTCCATCCCCTGCTACAACCTCAAGAAGTTGCACCAGGCGGTCGCCCACGACATGCCCGAGCCGCGGACGCTGGTGGGCGCGTGGCGCGAGATGCGCCAGACCTGGCGCAGGCAGCACGAAGATCCGAGCTACCAGTTCGACACCCCGGTGCCAACCACCGCGGACAATACGGCGGAGCACAATCCCGAGGCCGCCTCGATGGGCGAGATTGCGCCGCCGGAGCTGCGCGCCGGCGCCTAGAGATCGAGCGTGCAGTCGACCCAGCCGCCGGCGTCATTGGAATCGACACAGGCCTGGATGAACTTCATACCGCGCGCGCCGTCCTCGACGGTCGGGAAGTCGAGTGCCAGCGGGTCGACCGCCTCGCCCAGGCGGCGGGCGACGATGGCTTCGGCGGCGTCGACGTAAAGGTTGGCGAAAGCCTCCTGATAGCCCTCGGGGTGGCCCAGCGCGACGCGCGAGCCGCGCTGGCCTTCGGCGTGTAGGCCCGCGCCGCCGCGGATGAAGATCGGCTCGGGCTCACCCACGCCGCTCGAGCTGTAGAGTTCGTTCGGCTGCTCTTGCGACCACTCGAGCCGTCCCTTGTCGCCATAGATCCGAAAGTGCAGGCCGTGGCGCGAACCAGGCAGGCAATTGGCCACCAGCAGCACGCCGCGGGCGCCATTCTCGAAGTGCAACAGCGCGCTGCCGTAATCGTCGGCCGCGCGGCCCGGCACCATCGCCGCAACATCGGCGTTGAGGCGGCTCACCGTGAGCCCGGTGACGAAGCTGACCATGTGGTGGGCGTGGCTGCCGATGTCGCCCAGCACCAGCGAGGCGCCGCCGCGGTCGCCCTCCCAGCGCCAGTTGGGCTCGCCGCCTTTTTCGGGCTCCATCAGCTCGGTGAAGAAGGGCTGCAGATACTCGACCTGGGCGACGCGGATCTCGCCGATATCGCCGGCTTTCACCATCGCCCTCGCCTGGCGAACCATGGGATAGCCGGTGTAGTTGAAGGTGCAACAGAATACCAATCCGCTCTTGCGCACCCGCTCCACCAAGTCGATCGCGTCGGCCAGCCGGTGGGTCATCGGCTTGTCGCAGATCACGTCGAGGCCGGCCTCCAGCGCCTGGCAGGCGAGCGAATAGTGACTATCGTTGGGGGTCATGACGGCGAGCGCGTCGATGCCGTCCTCGCGCGCCGCCTCGGCCGCGAACAGGTCCTCGGCGGTGGCGTAGGCGCGGTCCTCGGCGATGCCAATGTCGCGGCCGGCCGCGGCCGAGCGCTCGGGATTGGACGACAGCACCGAGGCCACGACCTCGTAGTGATTGTCGAGCCGGGCCGCGGTCCGATGGACCTCGCCGATGAAAGAACCTGGGCCCCCGCCGATGACCCCCAACCGCAGCCGCCGCCCGAACTTCCTGATGGTCTCGCTCATCGCATCCCCCCTTATGGTCGAAGGCGTAGCACCAACGGCCTAGCGCGCCGCGGTGTCGATCCAGATCGTGACCGGGCCGGCGTTGACCAGCCGCACGTCCATCTCGGTCCCGAAACGGCCGGTTTCCACCGCCACGCCGTTCTCGCGCAGCCGGCCGCAGAAGTGCTGGTAAAGCGTCTCGGCCGCCTCGGGCGGGGCGGCGCGCGAAAAGCCGGGCCGATTGCCGCGGCTGAGGTCGGCGCAGAGCGTAAACTGGCTCACCACCAGCGCCCCTCCCCCGGCCTGGGTGAGGTTGAGGTTCATCTTCCCCTCCTCATCGGCGAAGATGCGCAGCGCGGCCACCTTGCGGGCCAGCGTGTCGGCCTGTTCCTCGCCATCGCCGGCCGCGACCCCAAGCAGCACCAACAGACCGCCGCCGATCGCCGAGACGACCTCGCCCTCAACCGCCACGCTGGCCTCACTCACGCGCTGCAACAGAGCCCTCACCACGGCCTCCCCTCGGTTGCCGGTCTTGGCGCCGGAGACTATCGTGCGCCCCTCGCGGTAGCAACGCCGCGGCGATACCGGGGTGAAGCATGGCGGGGGCGATCCTCGAAGTCGGCGAGAAACTCCCATGAAGATCGCGCATCGGTGGTTCGAGATCGAGGCCATCGGCGATGGCATCACCTGGATCACCGAGCCCCACGCCGAGCGCATGGTCCGCTGCAACATCTGGCACGTACGCGGGCGCGAGCGCGACGTGTTAGTGGACAGCGGGCTCGGGATCGTCAGCCTTGCCGAGGGCGCGGCGCAGGTCTTCGAGAAAGACCTCGTCGCCGTGGCGACCCACGCGCACTACGACCACATCGGCAGCTTCCACGAGTTCGGCGAGCGGCTGATGCATCCGCTCGAGCACCCCATCATGGCCGAATCCGCCGCCTTCGCGACGCTCGATACCGATGCGTTTCCGCCCGACATCGTGGCGCTGCTGCGCGATGCCGGCTACGCCTGTCCCGGGCTGCTGATCGAATCGCTTCCCCACGCCGGTTACACGATTGAGGACTACCGGATATCGGGGGCGGAGGCGACCCGCCCCGTCGAGGACGGCGACGTGATCGATATCGGCGACCGCCATTTCGAGGTGCTGCACTTGCCCGGGCACTCGCCGGGCAGCATCGGCCTGTGGGAGGCGGCAAGCGGCATCTTCTTCTCGGGCGACGCGATCTACGACGGACCTTTGATCGACGGCCTGCCCGAATCCTCGGTCGCCGAGTACATCGAGACCATGAAGCGAATTCGCGAACTTCCGGTCCGCGTCGTCCACGGCGGCCACGAGCCGAGCTTCGGCCGCGACCGCCTGATCGAGATCGCCGAATCGTACCTCGCCCGCCACGATGGCTAGTCCGTCGGCGCAAAAGCCCGACAGTGAACGCTATGGTTGGACATCGATCATCCTGCACTGGTTGGGTGCGGTCGCGTTGGTTTTCTCGTTTACGACGGGAGATCCGTTGGAGGACGCGGCCGGCGCGGAGCGCGTTTCCGCCTACGCCAATCACGTCTTCTGGGCGTCGATACTAGGGATTTTGCTGATTGCCCGCGTCGTCTGGAGGATCAGGCGCGGCTTCAAACCCAACCCCAGCCAGCAGCTTGCGCTCCGGGTACTCGCGCGTGCCGTCATGATCGGCTTCCTGATCTCGATCCTCGGCGCCGTGGTTAGCGGATTGCTGCTGCCCTGGACCGAAGGGACAGCCTTGGAGATTGGGGCTCTCACGATCGCCTCGCCGATGTCGTCGGTGCCTGCCCTCTACGATTTCATGGCAGGCGCGCACAGCCTGTTCAGCCACATCTGGATTGCGCTCTTGCTCTTGCACTTGCTTGGCGCGCTGAAGCATCTGATCATCGACCGCGACGAGGTATTTGGAGGAATCTTCTGGCGCAGCGCGAACGGAGGACGCAGATGATCATCGGTGCGCACACCGTCGTATTCAGCAAGGACGCCGAGGCGGATCGCGCGTTCTTTCGCGACGTGCTGGGCTTTCGTTCCGTTGACGCCGGTGGGGGTTGGCTGATCTTCGCCCTGCCGCCGGGCGAGGCGGCATTTCATCCCTCGGACGAGAACGACGTGCACGAGCTCTATCTGATGTGCGACGACCTCAAGGCCGAGATGGCCGCGCTCGGCGAAAAAGGCGTCGCCTGCGCGGAGGTTCGCGAGGAAAGGTGGGGGACGCTGAGCCGTGTCCCGCTTCCGGGCGGTGGCGGGGTCGGCCTCTATCAGCCCAAGCACCCCATCGCGGTGGGCGCCTGAGAACCCTGACCGACCGCTAGATAACGGCGCTGTGGCGGGCCTTGGCGGTGCTCAGGTAGCTGTCGAATGCGGCGCACACCGCGCGGATCACCGGCCGCGCCTCAGGCGCCACGGTTACGCGGTCCCCATCGATGGCGACGAAGCCGTCGGCCGCAAGCGGCTGGAGCCTCGCCACGGCGTCGGCGAAGGTCTCGGCTTCCTCGCCGTATCCGGCCGCCAGCTCACCCAGGTCGGCGCTCAGGTCGCACATCAGGCGCTCGATGACGGCCCGGCGGAGGCGATCGTCGCGGCTAAGCGCAATCCCCCGAAGCGTGGCGAGTCCACCGCTCGCCAGCGCCTTTCGGTAGGCCGGCACCGTGGCGGCGTTCTGGGTGTAGCCCTGAGGCAACGTCCCGATCGCCGAGGCTCCGAAGCCGAGCAGCGCGTCGGCATCGTCGGTGGTGTAGCCCTGGAAGTTCCGGTGCAGACAGCCCTCGGCGGCCGAGTTCGCCAAGGCATCATCGGCGCGGGCGAAATGGTCGAGGCCGACGGCGACGTACCCCTCGCTGGTGATGCGCTCGAAGGCGTTGCGGTAAAGGATAAGCCGCGCCGCCGGGTCGGGAAGCGCCGATTCGTCCATCAGGCTCTGGTGGCGGCGCATCCACGGTACGTGCGCGTATCCGAACAAACAGATCCGTGCGGGGCCAAGGGCGAGCGCCTGCTCGACGGTTGCGACGAAGCCGGGCACGGTCTGGTGGGGAAGCCCGAACATGAGATCGAAGCTGATGTCCTCGATCCCCGATCCGCGCAGGCCGGCGACGACCCGCTCGGTGAGCTCGAAGGGCTGAAGGCGATTGACCGCATCCTGAACCACCGGCGCGAAGTCCTGTACGCCCAGGCTGACGCGGGTGACGCCGGCCGCGGCCAAGGCGGCCCCGCGCTTCGGCGCGAACGTCCGTGGGTCGATCTCGATCGCGATCTCGGCGTCCTCGCGGAACGCGAACCGCCGCCGGAGCTGCACCATGAGCGCCGCCAGATCGTCGTCGCGGACCATGCTCGGGGTGCCACCGCCAAGGTGCACGTGCCCGACCGCGCGGTTCGGGCCCAGTACCTCCGCCACCCGGTCGATCTCGAGCGCCAGAAGCGCAAGGTAACCCGCGACCGGACGGTAGCGGTTGACGATGGTGGTCTGACAGCCACAAAACCAGCACAACGCGTGGCAGAACGGCACGTGTAGATAGAGCGAAAGCACCGCCGCCGGGTCAAGCTCGGCAAGCCAGCGCCGATACACCTCGGCATCGACCGCGTCGGTGAAGTGCGGCGCCGTGGGATAGCTCGTATAGCGGGGCGCCCGCCCCGCGTATCTCAGTAAGACAGCCTCGTCCATCGCCTCAGCGGGCTAGTGATCGTGCCTCCGCCAGCCCTACCTAGCCCGAGCCTGGGGACGCGGCATTGATCTGCGTCAAGCACGCCCGCGCGCGAGCCATGAGCTGGGGGCGCCCTCTAGGACGCTTGCGCCGCCGGCGGCGCGGTTTCAGCGGAAGCCCGAATCGAGCGAACCTTGTCCGCGAGCCCCTTCAGCACACCATCGAAAATCTTGCCCATCATCATCTTCATCATGGTCTGGCCCATCAACCACCCGATGGGACCGAACTTCACTCGATAATCCATGGCCATCTTCGCCCTCGACCGCTCGCCGCCCAGCGGCTCGACGGATAGCTCCGCATACGCTTCATGCAGCGGCATTGCCGAAAGCTCCGACATACGCACCCGATAGCGACGATTGTCCTCCCACTCGGTCACCTCCTCCACCACCGAGGTGCCGTCGGTGAAGTGGCAGCGCCGCTTCGAGCCCACCCCACCCTCATTCTCGCTGAGTGCATCGACCGATCCTATGCGCGAGGAGAACTCGTGAATGTGCATGAATCGGCCGAGCACCGCCCATACGGCGTCGGGGGTGGCGTCGATATCCAGGGTTCGCTCGTGGCGAATCATTTTGGCTCCAGTCCTGTCGGGAACGCTCGGCGCTAGCTCATAGAGCGCGTGAGAAAGCGCGTGGCCGAAAAGTGGCGCGCCAGTCGCGATGAAAGTGCAAACTGGTTGGTAATCGTTAGTCCCCTATTCCCCAGATGAACCGGATATTTCGTGCGCCGACAACATGATTCTATT
>CAYUNL010000063.1:0-11766 GCA_964446055.1 uncultured Alphaproteobacteria bacterium
TGCATCATCTTCATCGACGAGATCGACGCGGTCGGCCGCCACCGCGGCGCCGGGCTCGGCGGCGGCAACGACGAGCGCGAGCAGACGCTCAACCAGCTCCTGGTCGAAATGGACGGCTTCGAGGCGACCGAAGGCGTGATCCTGATCGCCGCCACCAACCGCCCCGACGTCTTGGATCCGGCGCTCCTGCGGCCGGGCCGATTCGACCGCCAGGTCGTGGTGCCGAACCCCGACATTCTCGGCCGCGAGAAGATCCTCAAGGTCCACATGCGCAAGGTGCCGCTCGGCCCCGACGTCGAGCCCCGCACCATCGCCCGCGGCACGCCGGGCTTCTCCGGCGCCGATCTCGCCAACCTGGTCAACGAGGCGGCGCTGTTGGCGGCGCGCAAGGGCAAGCGCGTCGTCACCATGAGCGAATTCGAAGAGTCCAAGGACAAGGTCATGATGGGCGCCGAGCGCCGCTCGATGGTCATGACCGAAGAGGAAAAGAAGCTCACCGCCTATCACGAGGCCGGCCACGCCCTGGTCAACGTCAAATGCCCGGCCGCCGATCCCATCCATAAGGCGACGATCATCCCGCGGGGCATGGCGCTCGGCATGGTGCAGCGCCTTCCCGAGCAGGACCGGTACTCGCACGCGCGCAACTACCTTGAAGACTCGCTGGCCATCGCCATGGGCGGACGGCTCGCCGAAGAGATCGTCTACGGCCCCGAAAGTGTCACCACCGGCGCCGGCAACGACATCAAGCAGGCGACCGACCTTGCGCGCCGGATGGTGACCGAGTGGGGCATGAGCCGTGAGCTCGGCCCGCTGCGCTACTCAGACAACGAAGAGGAGATCTTCCTCGGCCATTCGGTGACCCAGCGCAAGAACGTCTCCGAGGAGACGGCGCGCCGCATCGACGACGAGATTCGCACCTTGGTCGACGAGGCCGAGGCGAGGGCGCGCGGTATTCTGACCGAGCATATCGACGAGCTTCACGCCGTCGCCCGCGCGCTGTTGGAGTACGAGACCCTGACCGGGGACGAGATCGTCGCGCTCTTGCGCGGCGAGAGCATTCACCGCCCGAGCGAAGAAGAGCCGAGACGGGCCGAGGGCGTGCGCAGCGCGGTACCCTCGACCGACGACGGCAAAGAGGCGCCCGGCGGGCTCAAGCCTGAGCCGCAACCCGGCTCCTAAGACCTTTCGAGACGTTCGTGGCGGGCCCGCCGCCTGGTTCTGCCCTGCCGAGGGTGTCCGCCACCGCGCGCGTCTACCTTCGTCCCATCGCCCCCGTAACGCCCGATGAGGTCGGCACCTGGCCTGCCCGCGGGTACGAGCCGCTGTGCGGCGGCCCACTCGCCTTCCGCGACCTCGACGTTTCGATCCGCGAGGGCGGCGCGCGCGCAACCTCGGTGGCCGCCTCGGTGCCGGAGGTTCGGGCTTGGGCGGAATCGGCGCCCGGCGCCGCGCGTGAGTGCATTCTCCGCCGCCTGTCCCACCTCGCCGCGCCGCGTCCCCCGATCGCCGGCCTCGGCCTCGGCCGCCCGCGCGTCATGGGCGTGCTGAACGTCACTCCCGACAGCTTCTCCGACGGCGGGCGATTCCATGAGCGCGGCGCCGCAATATCCCATGCCCGCGCTTTGATCCAAGCGGGTGCCGACATTCTCGATGTTGGCGGCGAGTCCACCCGGCCCGGCGCCGAGCCGGTCCCCGCCGAAGAAGAGCTCGCCCGGGTCTTGCCCGTCTTCCAAGCCCTGCGCGATGCCCCGACGCCGGCCTCCATCGATACCCGCCGCGCTACCGTCATGGAGGCGGCGCTCGGCGCCGGCGCGTCGATCGTCAACGACGTGAGCGCGCTGACCCACGATCCCGGCAGCCTGGCGGTGGCCGCCGCCAGCGCCGCGCCCGTGGTCCTGATGCACAGTTTGGGCGATCCCACGACCATGCAGGATGCCCCCGTCTACGACGACGTTGTGCTCGACATCTTCGATTACCTCGAGGAGCGCATCGCAGCTTGCGCCGAGGCCGGTATCGAGCGGGCGCGGCTGGTCGTCGATCCGGGGATCGGCTTCGGCAAGACGCCGGCCCACAATCTCGAGATTCTGCGCGGGCTCGCGGTCTTCCACGGACTCGGCTGCGCACTGATGCTCGGCGTCTCACGAAAGAGCTTCATTGCCCGGGCCAGCGATGGCGAACCGGCCGACCGGCGCCTTGGCGGCTCACTCGCCGCCGCGGCCTGGGGGCTCGCGCGCGGTGTCCACATTGTCCGCGTCCACGATGTCGCCGAGACCGTTCAGGCCGTCCGTATTCTTGCCGCGATCGCGGGTCAGGCCAACGAATCCCCGCCGAAGAATTAGATTCTCTCTTGGAATCCAACCATTTATAGTGACTAGCGAACCATCCTGGGCAGCGGGCTGGGGAAATGACACGAAAGTATTTTGGTACCGACGGTATTCGCGGTACCGCGAACGCCGAGCCGATGACCGCCGAGACCGCGCTTCGGGTCGGCATGGCGGCGGGCCACCACTTCATCCGCGGCGACCACCGCCATCGCGTCGTGATCGGCAAGGACACGCGGCTCTCGGGCTACCTCCTCGAGCCGGCGCTGACCGCCGGCTTCGTCTCGGTGGGCATGGACGTGATCCTCGCCGGTCCGGTCCCGACGCCGGCGGTGGCGATCCTCACCCGCAGCCTGCGCGCCGATCTCGGCCTCATGATCTCGGCCTCGCACAACCCCTTTGCCGACAACGGCATCAAGCTATTCGCGGGCGACGGGTACAAGCTCTCCGACGCGGTCGAGGCCGAGATCGAGGCACACATCGAAAACGGCCTTAACGAGGGGCTCGCGTCTCCGGGCGGCCTCGGTCGGGCACAGCGGCTCGAAGACGCACAGGGCCGCTACATCGAGTTCGTCAAGAGCACCTTCCCCAAGCATCGCACGCTCGAGGGCCTGAAGATCGTGGTGGACTGCGCCAATGGGGCGAGCTATCGGGCGGCACCGGCCGTGCTGTGGGAGCTCGGCGCCGAAGTGGTGCCCATCGCCGCCGATCCCGACGGCTTCAACATCAACCGCCGCTGTGGCTCCACTCACCCCGAACACATGCAGGCGCAGGTGACGGCGGGGAACGCCGATCTCGGTATCGCCCTCGACGGCGACGGCGACCGCTTGGTCATCGCCGACGAACGCGGCGCGCTCCTCGACGGCGACCAGCTGATGGGGATGATCGCCGCCTACTGGCAGCGCGCCGGGCAGCTCAAGGGTGGCGGTATCGTCGCAACGGTGATGTCCAACTTCGGCCTCGAACGCTATCTCGAGGGGCTGGGGCTCACCCTCCATCGCACCCGGGTCGCCGACCTCTACGTCTACGACGCCAAGCTCAAACACGCGCTCAACGTCGGCGCCGAGCAGACGGGCCATATCGTGCTCAGCGACTTCGCGACCACCGGGGATGGACTGATCGCCGCGCTTCAGTGCTTGGCGGTCATCGTCGAGGCCAAGCGGCCGGTGAGCGAGGTCGGGCGCGTTTTCGATCCGCTGCCGCAAACGCTCCAAAACGTCGCCCTCAATGGCACCTCGCGGCCGCCCCTCGAGGACGACGAGGTGCGTGCGACGATCCGCGATGGCGAAGGCCGGCTAGCCGGAAGGGGCCGGCTGGTGGTCCGCGAATCGGGCACCGAGCCGTTGATCCGGGTTATGGCCGAGGGCGACGATCCGGCGCTCGTCGACCAGGTGGTGGACGACATCACGCGCGCCCTCGCCCGCGTCGCCGGCTGAGCGCCTTCGGCCTTGCTTAAGAAAATCGGGCTAGTTTGGCAACATCCGACCCGGGTGGCGCGGGCATACGAACTGTGACGAGGGGACACCCATGAATACCTCCAAGGGGCGGGTCCTGGTCGTGGCGGGATCGGATTCCGGCGGCGGGGCCGGCATCCAGGCCGACCTGAAGACTGTGACCGCGCTGGGCGGGTATGCCGCCACCGCCATCACGGCGCTCACCGCACAGAACACCCTTGGGGTCCAGGGAATCTTGGAGGTCACGCCGGATTTTGTCGCCCGCCAAATGGAATCGGTGCTCTCGGACATCGGCGCGGACTGCATCAAGACCGGCATGCTGCACAACGCCGAGGTCATCGAAGCGGTGATGGATTGTTTCGAGCGCCTCGCGCCGGACACGCCGCTCGTGGTCGATCCCGTGACGGTGGCCAAGAGCGGCGACGTGCTGCTCGAGCCCGAGGCCAGCCAGGCATTCAAGGCCCGTCTCATCCTCCGTGCCACGGTGCTGACGCCGAACCTCCCCGAGGCCGAATTCCTGACCGGCATGAAAATCACCACGCCTGAGGAAATGACCAAGGCGGCGGCCATGCTGGTCACGCTCGGGCCGAGCGCGATCTTGCTCAAGGGCGGACACCTCGACCACCCTACGGTCCACGACGTGTTGGTAAGCGAACACGGCATCGAGGTCTTCGAATCGCCACGCATCGCCACCGCGCACACCCACGGCACCGGCTGCACGCTGGCCTCGGCCATCGCCGCGGGAATCGCCCAAGGGCTGGGCGTCCGCGACTCGGTGGTCCGGGCACGCGCCTACGTTCACCAGGCGATCGCCACCGCGCCAGGGTTCGGGCAGGGCCACGGCCCGCTCAACCACGGCCACACCGTGCAGCCGTTCGCGGTCGAGCCGGTAGCCGCCACCGGCACCACCGGCTGAGCCTTGGCCGCGCCGGGGCAGCCGCTCTATCAGGTCGACGCCTTCACCGGCCACGTATTCGCCGGCAACCCGGCCACGGTATGCCCGCTAGAGACCTGGCCCGACGATGCCGTGCTCCAGGCCATCGCTGCCGAGAACAACCTCTCCGAAACCGCCTTCTTTGCGCCCGCCGGTCAGGGCTTCGACCTCCGTTGGTTCACCCCGCTCACCGAGATTGCGTTGTGCGGGCACGCAACCCTCGCCGCGGCCTACGTCATCTTTACCTTGCTCGAGCCCGGCCGCACCGCGCCGGTCGCCTTCTCGACGGTCAAGAGCGGCATCCTTACCGTCGTCCGTGAGGGCGAGCGCCTGTCGATGGACTTCCCTGCGGCCCCGGCGGCGCCGTGCCCGACACCCGAATCGCTGACCCTGGCGCTGGGCCGGGCGCCGGCCGAAACCCGCGCCGCACCCCGCGACTACCTCGCGGTCTACGACGACGAGGCCGCGGTGCGTGCCCTCGAGCCCGACATCGCGGCGATCGCCGCCCTCGACCGCGATGCCGTCATTGTCACCGCGCCGGGTGATGAGGCCGACTTCGTCTCGCGCTTCTTCGCCCCCCGCCTTGGCGTGGACGAAGATCCGGTCACTGGCTCGGCGCACTGCACGCTGACCCCCTACTGGGCCGCGCGGCTCGGCCGAGACGAGATGCGCGCACTTCAGGTCTCCAAGCGTGGCGGCGAACTGGGATGCACCCTCGCCGGCTACCGCATCCACCTCACCGGCCGCTGCGCCCTCTATCTCCAGGGCACGATCACGATCTGATTCTTTCGTAGATCAACCTGGATGCCCGCCAAGACGATTGAACAAACATCGGGCTAACCCTAGTATCCGCTGCCCTTTCGCCGCGGTGCCGGCGATGCAATCGAGATGAAACCGACCCGACGCCCCAGTCGTCCCAATTTTTCGAGCGGTCCCTGCGCCAAGCGGCCTGGTTGGTCGCCCGCCGCGCTTGAGGGTGCCGCCGTCGGCCGTGCCCACCTCTCGGCGCTGGGCCAGGACAAGATCGCCGAGGCGACGCGGCGCATGCGCGCCGTGCTGCGCATCCCCGAGACCCACCGGGTCGCCATCGTGCCGGGCTCGGACACCGGCGCGGTCGAGATGGCGCTGTGGTCGCTCTTGGGCGCCCGCGGCGTCGACGTACTGACCTGGGAGAGCTTTGGCGCGCGCTGGACCGCCGACATCGTCGAGCATTTGGGCCTCGAGGACGTCCGCGTCTTCGAGGCGCCCTACGGCGAACTCCCCGACTTGGCTCAGGTCGATTGCGACCGCGACGTGGTGTTCACTTGGAACGGCACCGCTTCGGGCGTGCGCGTCCCCGATGGTGAGTGGATCGCCGCCGGGCGCGCGGGTCTGACGATCTGCGACGCCACCTCGGCGGTGTTGGCGGTCGATCTGCCCTGGGACAAGCTCGACGTGGCCACCTGGTCGTGGCAGAAGGTCTTGGGGGCCGAGGCCGCGCACGGCACCATCGCGCTCGGCCCACGGGCCATCGCGCGGCTTGAGACCCACACTCCGTCGTGGCCGGTCCCGCGGCTCTTCCGCCTGGCCGAGGGTGGCCGGTTGAACGAGGCCGTGTTCGCCGGGCGGACCATCAATACCCCCTCGCTCCTGTGCATCGAGGACGCCATCGATGCGCTCAAGTGGGCCGAGGAGATCGGCGGACTGGCCGCGCTCATCGCACGCAGCGAGGCCAACCTCGCCGAGATTGCCGAGTGGGTCGCGGCAACGCCCTGGGTCACCTTCCTGGCAAGCGCCGAATCGATTCGGTCCTCGACCTCGATCTGCCTTAGACTCGGCGGACCCGTGTTTGCCGCCCTTCCGCCCGAGGGGCAGCGTGCGTTCGTACAGCGCATGGCCGCGCTTTTGGAAGCGGAAGGCGTGGCCTACGATATCCTCGCCCATCGGCACGCCCCGCCGGGCTTGCGCATCTGGGGCGGCGCGACGGTCGAGAGCGAGGACACTGCGGCGCTCTTGCCGTGGATCGAGTGGGCCTATGGCCAAGTCTGTGACGAGGTGAGTAAGGATCGTGGCCAACGTAACGGTGATCGGTGCTCAGTGGGGCGATGAGGGCAAGGGCAAGGTCGTCGACTGGCTGAGCGAGCGCGCCGACGTCGTGGTCCGCTTTCAAGGCGGGCACAACGCCGGCCACACGCTGGTCATCGACGGCGTCACCTACAAGCTCAGCCTTCTGCCCGCCGGGGTGGTGCGTCCGGGCAAGCTCTCGATGATCGGCAACGGCGCGGTCATCGACCCCTGGGCGTTCCTGGCCGAGATCGAGGCCATGCGCGGCAAGGGGCTCGATATCTCGCCCAAGACCCTGCGCGTGGCCGAGAACGCGACGCTCATCTTGCCCTTGCACCGCGAGCTCGACGGTATTCGCGAGGACAGCCGCGGCACCACGCACATCGGCACCACCCGTCGCGGCATCGGGCCGGCGTACGAGGACAAGGTGGCACGCCGTGCGATCCGGGTCTGCGACCTGGCCGATCCGCGGGCGCTCGAGACCAAACTCGACAACCTGTTGGCCCACCACGACGCGCTCTGCCGTGGCCTCGGCCGCCCGGTCCCGGACCGCCCGGCGCTGGTCGCGGCGCTTACCGAGATCGCGCCCGACATGTTGCAATACGCGGATTCGGTGTGGCGCCGCCTCGATGAAGCCAAGCGCCAGGGCAAGCGGATCCTCTTCGAGGGGGCGCAAGGGGTCATGCTCGACGTCGACCACGGCACCTACCCCTACGTCACCGCGTCCAACACCGTGGCCGGCGAGGCCGCGGTCGGCGGCGGTATTGCACCCGCCGGCATCGGCTACGTGCTCGGCATCACCAAGGCCTACACCACGCGGGTGGGCGAGGGCCCCTTCCCCACCGAGCTCGAAGACGCCACCGGCCGGGCGTTGGGCGAGCGCGGGAACGAGTTCGGCACCGTCACCGGCCGACCTCGGCGCTGCGGCTGGTTCGACGCGGTGCTGGTGCGCCAGGCGGCCAAGATCGGTGGCATCGAAGGCATCGCACTAACCAAGCTCGATGTCTTGGACGGCATGTCCGAGCTCAAACTGTGCACCGCCTACCGGAGCGGTGGCGCGACGCTGAACCACATGCCGGCGGCGCTCAACGCCGGCGCCGAGCTCGCCCCGGTCTACGAAACCGTGGAGGGCTGGAGCGAAAGCACCCGCGGGGCGCGCAGCTGGGCCGACCTGCCGGCAACCGCGGTCAAGTACGTCAAGCGCATCGAGGAGCTGATCGAGGTGCCGGTGGCGCTCCTTTCCACCAGTCCCGAGCGCGAGGACACCATCCTTGTGCGCGACCCTTTCACCGCTTGAGCGAGCGTCCGCGCGGGCTATGATCGGCGCATGAGCCAGTCCACGCGGACGCGCAACAGCCTCGATCTCGCCGGCCCGCCGGGCCGCTGCCGGGTCGTGGTCGCGATGTCGGGCGGCGTCGATTCCTCGGTGGTCGCGGCGCTCCTCAAGGAAGCGGGCTTCGAGGTCCTCGGCATCACGCTGCAGCTCTACGACCACGGCGCGCAAGCGCGGCGCCCCGGCGCCTGTTGCGCCGGCGCCGACATCCATGATGCGCGCCGTGTGGCGGCCCAGCTCGACATCCCCCACTACGTCCTCGACTACGAATCGCGGTTCCGCGAATCGGTGATAGAGGACTTCGTCGCCGGCTACGTCGGCGGCGAGACCCCAATCCCCTGCGTACGCTGCAATCAAACGGTCAAGTTCCGCGACCTCCTCGGGGTCGCGCGCGAGCTCGGTGCCCAGGCGCTGGCGACCGGCCACTACGTCCAGCGGGTGAGCGGCCTCGACGGGCCCGAGCTCCACCGTGCCGTCGACGGCGGGCGTGATCAGAGCTATTTCCTGTTCGCCACCACGCCGGCACAGCTTGCCATGCTGCGCTTTCCCTTGGGCGATCTTCACAAGGCCGAGACACGGCGGCTCGCTGCCCGCTTCGGCCTCCCGGTCGCGGCCAAGGCCGACAGCCAGGACATCTGCTTCGTGCCCCAGGGCGGGTACGGCCGGACCATCGAGCGCCTGCGCCCCGGCGCCGCCGAACCGGGCGACATTGTCGGGCTCGACGGCGCCGTGCTGGGCCGCCACCGCGGCGTCATCCACTACACCGTCGGCCAGCGCCGGGGGCTGGGGCTGGGCGGCGCCGCACCGCACTACGTGGTCCGGCTCGACGCACCGCGGCGGCGGGTGGTGGTGGGACCGCGCGAAGCCCTGGGATGCGCGCGCATCGGCTTGCGCGAGGTCAACTGGATCGGCCCCGACCGCCCCGCCGCGGACGCGCCGGTGAGGGTGCGGCTGCGCTCGACCCACGCCGGCGCCCAGGCCACGGTCCTCGCCGGCGAGGCCGACGCGGCCGAGGTGATTTTGGAGACGCCCGAGCGCGGCGTCGCGCCGGGCCAGGCCTGCGTCGTCTACCAGGGCGAGCGGGTGCTGGGCGGCGGTTTCATCGCCCGCACCGAGCCGGTCCGGGCGGCCGCATAGCCGATTTTCGAAGGAGGGAGAACGATGGGCGAAATCACCCTGGCCTTGCTACAGCTTGCCCGGCCGGCGGGCCTTGAAGAGGCGTTGACGCGCGGGCTCGCGGGTTGCCGCGAGGCGGCCGAGCGGGGCGCCGATATCGCGCTTCTGCCCGAGATGTGGTCGAACGGCTATCACGTCCACGACCTCGACGATGCGGCCCGCAAGCAGGCCTGGATCGAGAGCGCCATCGAGCCCGACTCCGAGTACCTCGCCGAGTTCCGGTCTACCGCCCGCGAACTCGAAATCGCGATCGCGGCCACCTACCTCGAGGCCAACGGCGATGCGCCCCGCAACACCGTCTCGGTGATCGATGCGACCGGCAACATCGTCCTCACCTACGCCAAGGTGCACACCTGCCTGCACACCGAGGAGCGCCACTGCGGCGCCGGCGAGCGTTTCCAGGTTGTCGATTTCGCGGTCCGCGACATGGTGGTGCAGCTCGGCGCGATGATCTGCTACGACCGCGAGTTCCCCGAGAGCGGCCGGTTGCTGTCTGTAATGGGCGCCGAGCTGATCCTGGTGCCCAACGCCTGCATCCTCGACCGCCACCGCGTCGATCAGTTCAAGACCCGCGCCTTTGAGAACCAGACCGCGCTCGCCATGACCAACTATCCGGCGCCCTACCTGAACGGCCGCTCGATGGTGGTGAGCCCGATCGCCTATGCGGCGGGCGCCGAGGGCGAGGCGCTCGGAACCGTGGTCTGCCAGGCGGGCGGCGACCCGGAAATGGCGCTCGCCACCCTTGACGTCGACGCCATCCGCGCCTACCGCAAGAACGCCGTCTGGGGCCCACATTTCCGCCGCCCCGAGCTTTACGCCGACCTCACCGACCCCGGCGCCGTCCCGACCTTCGAGCCCGACGCGATGGTGCACTAGCCCGGCGCCCGCCGCGCGCCTTGACGACCTCAGCCGCCTGGCCTATATCGCGAACCCCGTGGCGGGGTAGCTCAGCTGGTTAGAGCAGCGGAATCATAATCCGCGTGTCGGGGGTTCGAATCCCTCCCCCGCTACCAGAAAAATCAATGGGTTAGGTTGAAAGTGACCTAGCCCTTTTTCTTTGGGTAAGCACTAGGTAAGCTTGGGGCCGGATTTCGGGGATGGAAGAGCGCGGAGCTGCGAAGCAATCTGGAAGGTACAGGAAGCTGGAGTCGTCGGACCAGCGCCCAACCGGCCCCGCGCATCTCTGTCGTGAATGTCGGTTTTGGCTGGTGTCGATTCCCTGGATCACGGCGGGCAGACTTCGTTATCTTTGGCGAAGCTGCTGTGGGCGGACACCCAGCCGGTCAAATAGTCAATCCACGACTGCGTCAGCCTCACAGTCTCGGCGCAGAGGGCTGCGGCCTCGCGAGTGCCAGCATATTCGCCAGCATGAGCAAGCCCGTTGCGCAAGGCTTCGATCTGTTCGAGCTGCTTCGCCGCTTTGCCTTTGCCGAAGGGCAGCGGCACATCGGAGCCGATCAGGGCTTCTTTCTTGTCGCAAAACTCGGCCACGACGAGTTTGTCGAGTTCCATATCGCGGTGCCGTAGCGCGATGCATTTTTCCTCAAGGCCCTTTCGCCGGGGCGGCTTGAGATGGTGCAACCAACCGTCGCCGTCTGGAAAGACCACGCGCAGAGCCTCGGCCATGAGCGTTTCGAGATGCGTGACGAGCAGGAACAACATCGGCCGGACAGGCAGCTTCTGAATGTCCGCAACGGTAACGATGCCATCTATTCGTGTTCCGCTGACAACCCGGCGGCACGGATGCGCGGCGGCCGACGCGACGAAACTGAGTAGGCTGGCTTCGGAAGACATCAGGATCGACTCATGGAGGGGGTCCATCAATTCGTGCACCGCCCGATATGGTTCGATGGTTTCTTCATCGACTTCGAGGGTCGCCATCGTACGATCCAACAGGCCCACGATCGCTTCTTCGCGCCGGACGGGTATGAAATCGTAGTCCACGAACTCCGTTCGGCGTACGACATCTAATGGTCGATCAGCAGCTTGGCGGCCCGGTAGATGTCGAGGTCGGAGGTCATCGCTTCGAGCGCCGCCAGTCCCAGGGCGCGATGAACTCGCCCCGCCACATGCCTCGTTCAGCCGCTTGGCTTCGCCCTCGGCTCCGATGTACTTGGTTGAGTAGCGGCGATAGGACCACGCGGCCATCGACCCCAGCAAAGGAGAACCAAAACCGCGGCGCGGTGGGATCAAAGCCGCTTCGCCGCCCTTTCGCTACACTCGGATACCAACCAGCGGATCGTCCAGATCAATATTTAGTGAAACTAGATCAGTTGTTTTGGTTGCAGGTGTGGGACGGCGAAGACGCGCCAGTTTGCGAGGGTCCTTTGGTGTCTAAGATTTTTTTTCCGCTAATGCACACTAAACTAACGCCTGCTACCAACCCTGGGGGCAGGTCACTCGCAGCAGGTCTAATGTCTCGCCTCTCCTGTTTCACATCGCACCCGGAAATGGTAGATTTCGTTCTAGGTTGACGGATTGCCAACACTAGCAGCAAACTCAGAC
>CAYUNL010000064.1:0-11696 GCA_964446055.1 uncultured Alphaproteobacteria bacterium
GCCGAGATCGACCTGGACCGGCTAAGCGGCTTCGTGCGCCAGCCCGCGGGCGCGATGTCCGCCGCCGAGCGCCGGCAAATCGCCGACCTCAGCGCCTATCACCGCGCGCCCTCCGGCCTCGCGCCGGTGCGCATGTTTCCGCGTCGGGTCGATGCGTTCCTCCTGGGCGGTATGCGTCACCTCGTCGGCGAGGGGTACATGGAGGTGGAAGTTCTGCACGCGCGCTATCGGATCGACGGGGCGAGCGTGCTTGTTGAGGCGATCACAGTCGATGACCGGCCGGTGCGCGGCCACATCGATCTCGGGCGGGCGGTGCGGACCGCCTGCGGCTAGGGGCGGGGGCGGCGATGCTCCGGACCAGGATGGTGGCCGCCGTAGTTCTCGCGGCGGTCTCCGTGGCTGCATGCACGACCACAACCTACCGCGGCTACGACGGCGCCGCGGAGGAATCGCTGCCCTGGGACCGCGACATCGCCTCCGACGTCGATCCCGCGATTTACCTGGCGCCGCTGAGTTGTGTTGTGGTCGCTCCGACATCGCAGGGCGAGGACTCGCCGCTTGGCGAGATCATCGAGCGGGCGCTGGCGCGCCATCTGAGCGAGAGAGTCAGGCGCGTGATCGGACCGACCGAGCGGCGACGCATGGAGCGCGAGCTTGTCTTCGATCTGAACGACGCGGGCGATCGACGACACTTTGGGGACGCGAGCGGCTGCCGCGCCTTTCTCGACTGGACCGTGCTTGCCGCGGCATCCGACTATGCAGTGGTGTTCTCGCAGCGGCGGTTCGGGATGGAGGTCACGCTCTCGCATCCGGGTGGCGGGACGTTCCTGTGGCGGGCGGCCCACGTTGCGCGGCGCACCGAAGGTGGGCTTCCGCTATCGCTGGTCTCGGTTCCGCTCGCCGCTTTCGAAGCGACTCGCTTTCACCAGGACGAGGACATCCTCGCCTCGATGGTCGATGACGTGGTTCGCCGCGTCTTCGTCACGCTCCCCGATCTCCGATGATGCCGCTTTGGACACGGTATCACCGTGGCCGGGTCACGCGCCTGCTTGGCCGAAAAACGGCCTGGGCCGTTCATATGCTAGGGTATCGAACGAAATCGGTCGGACAGGAGGAGGCCGTCATGTCAAAGGTACTTCCACTTATGGCTTCGGCGTTGTTTCTGATCTCGTGCGCTGCGGTGCCGGGCTCGGTCTCGGCGCTGGAAAAGCCCAACATGCTGATCATGGGCGAGGACGCCGATACCGATACGGTGCCGCGCAACAGTCGCGTGTTCAACCGTGTCCTCAACGCGCTCAGCAACAAGCTTCACGACAGCGGCTTCAACGTCTATGACGAAACCGCGGTGTCACTGAGCTTCGCCGCCCAGGGACGGGTACGACGGACCGACGCCGAGATCATCGACATCGCCCGCTCGGTCGATCGCCCGCCGATCGACGTCGCGGTGATCTTCCAGATCTACGCCAGCGCCGAGGAGCTTAGCTACACCACCAAGGTCCGCACCCGCATCGTCGGGCGCGTCCTTCAGGTCACCTCGGGCCAACGACTTGGCAATTTCGAGGTCGAATCGCCTCAGGAGTGGGTGGCCCCGGTGGATTGTCCACGCGAGTGCATCCTCGAGGTAGTTGGCGCGAACGCCAAGATCCTGGCCCAGGATCTGGGCAATGTTCTGGTCCGCAAGATCACGCCGCTGTTCAAGGATTCAGAGGTCTCGGTCACGTTCGCGGAGTCTTCGTCCGCTGAGCTACCCAACCCCTACACGATCGTCTTCGCCAATTTCTGTGACGACGACGATGTCCTGGAGATCGAGGAGTATTTGGTAGCGTTCTCCGGGTACCGGCACTACCGGCCGATCCGTGCGCTGCAGTGTCGGCACGAGTACTGGTACGAGAGCCACGCCAGCTCGGCGCGGCTGCTGCGCAACATCAAGAAGATGATGGATCACTTGGATATCGACGCGCGGGTCACGTTCTCGGGCGGCGTGTTCATGGCCGAGCAAGTCACTTCCCGCAATTAGTTGCGGACGGGCCGCCCTGCCGCGACGAGTAGCGGGGCGGCCCCCAATCCCGAGCGAAGACGAAAAGGGGGTTCGAGATGAGCGTACGAGCTTTGATCATCTTCGCGACCCTGGCGCTCGGCGCCTGCGCCAGCGCAGCGGGCATCGGGCCGCGATCCTCGGACCCGGTGAGGTCGGTGGAGCGCGAGGCCGCCGGAGAGGGGTTCTCGCTCGCAACGCTGATCGAGGTGCGCCTCGGCCACCGTCTCGAGGCGGGCGATCGCTGGCGGATAGAGCGAGCCGCCATTCGCGCGCTCGGCGCCGCCGAGACGGGCACGCGGGAGCTATGGCGCAACCCTCGCACGGGCAGTGCGGATGAGGTCGAGCTGGCCCGCCACATGGCGGTCGGCGATGGCCGGCTGTGCCGCATCCTCCACCACGATCAATCGATCGGCGCGGCGCGCATCCGTGGCACCGTCACCGCATGCCGCCACTCGCGCGGCGGGTGGCGGGTGAGCGAGGTCCGCTGGTGGCGCCTTGGCGATGATTTCGCGGCCGCGAACGAGATTGGCCCCGTAGCGGTCGGCGATGGCACCGCCAGCTGGCGCATGATCGCCGAGTAGGCGTCCGGCTCGATGGGGAAGCTCGGCCCGCTCGTCTGTGCAGTGCTCGCACTCGCTGCCGCGGCTGTTCCCGGGTGGGCGCAAGACGATTCGTTTCAAGATCACAATTCCATCCTCCGCGGCTTGGCGCCGGTCGAGTATCTGCCCGAGCACGCCGGGCGACCCTCGATCGACCTTGACGTCCGCTTCCGGCTCGGCTCGGCCGAGCTAACCGATGCCGCCATGCGCCAGCTCGACGAACTGGCGGCTGCAATGCGTGCGGAGGCGCTTGTCGAGTCTCGGTTCCTGATCGCCGGCCACACCGACGCGACGGGCGCGGCGGCGTACAATTTGGCGTTGTCCCGCCGCCGCGCCGATGCGGTCAAATCCTATCTCGTTCGCCGCAATGGTATCGTCGAGACCCGGCTTGAGACCGTCGGCTGGGGTGAGGAGCGGCTCAAGGACCCGTTCGACCCGGCGAGCGTTGTCAACCGGCGGGTCGAGGTTACGGTGCTTGGAGGCACGCAAGGCGGCCTCGGGGACCAGGGCGCTGCGCCTGAGCCGCGGGACGTGTTCGCGATGCTGGCGGGCGAGCTCCTCGAAGGGTTGGCGGCCACGATCCCGGGCGCGGCGCGGATTGCTATCTGGCCGTTCCGCGAGGATGAGATACCGATTAGTCCGGCGACTGCGCGAAGTTTCAACGATTCCTTGCTTTCGGCACTGTTCCGTGGCGGTGAGACGGGATACGCCTTTGTCGGCCGCGCGGAACTGCGTACCGTAATCCGCGAGCTGAGCGAGAGTGGTGATCCGGCCGAGAATCCTGTCGCCGCGGTAGCGGAGAGCGCGGCCGCGGACGTACTGGTCGTGGGCAGCTTCGGCCTCGGCCGCGGCGAGCTCAGCATCGCATACAAGGCGCTCGGCGTGTCGGGGGAGCGCATTGGCCAGATACTCGCGATCACCCGGCCTTATCGGCTGGACATCGATTCCCGGCGCGCCAACCTGTCGCTCGACCAGGGGCTGATTCGCGCGAGTCGTGCCTTCGCCGATGGTGCACCGGCGATGATCGAGCTTAGGCTTGCCGGTATCCACTTCCAGACCAGTCGTATTCAGACGGAGTTCGGGCGCTACGTCGAGCGCAAGATGGCCGACGCGCTGGTCGAAGCGTTTGCCAGCGCCATCACCGGCGGCGCCCTGATCGTCAAGCGCGCGGAACTGAGCGAGGCACAGGTGGCCGCTATGCGCGGTCTCGACGTGGACGGGAGATCGCTCGAGCCGGAGAACTTCGAGGACCGTCCGGGCGTGTACGTCCTCAGCGGAAATTATTGGGACTTCGGCGGCTCGGTCGAATTGCGCCTTGTTCTTGCCGATGCGGGCGGTCGCTCGCTGGCGTGGCGCGAACTCGTCCAGCCGCCCACCGGGATGGCGGTCCAGCCGCCGGGGCACCTGCCGGCGGTGCTTCTGGAGAACGACAATCTTGGGCCGGTGCGGCTCACGCTATCGAGTGCGCGTGGGGACCAACCTGTTTACCGGGTCGGCGAGCAGCTCTTCTTGCTGATCGAGACCGACCACGACGCCTGGCTCTACTGCTTCTACCGCCAATCCGACCGCCAATGGTTCAAGATATTTCCCAACGCCTATTACGACAATCCAGTGGTGCCCGGTCATCGGATGCACACCATCCCGGACCAGAACTACCCCTTTGACTTCAACATCACCGAGCCCGCCGGCATGGACTTGGTAAAGTGTTTCGCCGTGGATCGCGACATCGCGTACGATCTGCCACCGGCGCTCCAGAGCCTTGATCCCGGTCCGCTGCCGGCCGGCATGGATACCCAGCTGCCCGGCACGTTTCGCGCGCTCCGCGACGCCGATGTCACCGAGTCGAGCCTGGTCATAACCGTCGAGCGCTAGGCAGCCGACACCGACGTTGTCCTGTGCTAGGCTGCCGCCATGCGGCGGCTCATCGTCATAACGGTCCTGGCAGCGAGCCTGATCCTCGGCGGCTGCGGGCCCATGGCCGAGTTCAAGGCGCTCTTGGACGATGTGAACACCACGTTGCTCTCGATTGCCGTCCTCAAGAAAGCCAACTGATACGGCCTCATCCGCGGCGATCGGCGTGCTGTGGATAACCGGTGGATGAAATGTGTACTACAGGGTTATTTATCCCCAAGAAATTTCATTGTTCGTTGATTTTCTTGTTGCTTTCGAATACTCGCAGGGAAGATACTCCCGACCGTGGTTGTCGTCTTCGGACTTCAACCGCACTGGATCGGAAAGCCTTCGGGTGGAACGGTTCAGAGGGTCGGGAAGCCCTTGGGTGGACCCTTGGTGCCGGATATCTCCGGCGAATCGCGAGGCCTTCGGGACAGACGATTCAATGGGTCTGAGGGGGTGTTGAGGGGTACGGTCCGCCGAATTGCAAAGCCTTCGGGTGGCGTGGTTCTTTGGGTCGGGAAGCCCTCGGGACGAACGATCCGAGAGATGTCAGGAGTGCCCTTCGGGGCACGTTGCGATGGACCCCGCGTCCGCGCACCTGGCATCTCTTTTTTGTGGCCCAGGCCCTTCCGATGGGCGGCGCGGGCCACTCGCCAGCCACCAAGACCCGGGGCCGATAGCAAAGAGCCCGGCGCCAAATCCAGCACCGGGCTCCCTTGGATTCGAACGATGGACCCCGCGTCCATGCACACGAACGCCGCCTTCGTATCAGTCCGTGAGGGGTCCGTCAACCAAATTTTGTGCCTCCCGAATCTCCATACGCAACATGTAGGGTGAGGAGCAGACGCGGTTTGACTGGATGTTGAGCGCGGGCGGTGCTAGCGATTCGCGCTGCGGGTTCAATATTGGCGGAGCGTTGGGTTGGCGGGAAAAGTAAGGCTGGCGGATCTCGAGGACTTGTGCCGTGGCGCGGCGGTGCTGGGCACCGGCGGCGGCGGCGATCCCTACATTGGGCGGCTGGTGGCCGCCCAGGCGATGCGCGCAGGCGGCGATGTCGGTCTGATAGGGCTCGACGAACTCGACGACGCGGCGCTGGTGATCGCGGTCGGCAACATGGGAGCGCCGACCATCCTGATCGAGAAGATTCCCAACGGCGATGAGCCGGTGTGGGCGCTCGAGGCGCTGGAGGCCCGTCTGGGGCGGAAAGCGGACGCCATCATCCCGTTCGAAGCCGGTGGGTCGAACGCTACGATCCCGTTCCTTATCGCCGCCAAGCGTGGCCTCCCGGTGGTCGACGGGGACGGCATGGGACGCGCCTTTCCCGAACTGCAGACGGAGACCTTCAACGTCTATGGGGTCTCGGCCTCGCCGGTGGCGCTTGCCGATCCGCATAACAACAGGGTTCTGATCGAGGCCCACTCCGCCGAGATGGCGGAGTGGCTCGCCCGCGGAGTGGCCATCCGCATGGGCGGGCGGGCCTCGATCGCCGAGTACGCCATGGACGGCGCTATCGCGAAACGCGTATCGGTTCCGGCGACGCTCAGCCTGTGCCTGACGCTGGGCCGCGTCATTCGTCGAGCGCGCGAGCGCCACGCCGATCCTTTCGCGGCGCTGATTGCGGCCCTGGCCGACACCCACTACAGCCATGGGCGCGATCTATTCGCCGGCAAGATCGTCGATCTAGCGCGCGCGACCACGCAGGGCTTCGCCATCGGCCACGCCGACGTCGAGGGGATCGGGGCGTGGCGCGGGCGGATGACGATCACGTTTCAGAACGAGAATCTGATCGCCCGACACCAAGGCGAGGTACGCGCAATCGTCCCCGACCTGATTTGCGTTCTCGACGCCGATACCGCGGAGCCGATCACCACCGAACGGTTGCGCTACGGCCAAAGAGTGCGGGTGATCGGCATCTCGGCGCCGCCGATCATGCGAACGCCCGAGGCGCTCGCCGTCTTCGGTCCCCGCGCCTTCGGCCTCGATGAGCCCTTTCGCCCGCTCGAGAGCCTACCCGACGCCCGCCGGGGTTGAACGCATCGCGGGTGGGTCCAGCGTCGTCGGACAAGAGATGAAGGCTGGCGTATGCTTTGGCGATGCGCGCGATGGTGTTCGACGGGGTGGGCAATCCGCTCCGGCTGGCCGAGTTGCCGCGGCCCGAACCTGCCCCCGATCAGGTGCTGATCGAGATGCGCGCCTGCGGGGTGTGCCGAACCGACCTTCACGTCGTCGACGGCGAATTGGCGCATCCCAAACTGCCGCTGGTTCCCGGTCATGAGGTGGTGGGCGCCGTTGCCGAGCTAGGCAGCGGGGTGGATCGACTTCGCGCCGGCGAGCGGGTCGGCGTACCGTGGCTTGGCTATACCTGCGGAGAGTGCCGATACTGCCGCGCCGGCCGCGAGAACCTATGTGAGGCGGCGCGCTTTACCGGCTATGACATCGACGGCGGCTATGGCGAGTATCTGTTGGCCGACCAACGCTATGTGTTCCCCCTTGCCGCAGGACTCTCGGATGTCGAGGCGGCACCGCTGCTGTGCGCCGGGCTCATCGGTTACCGCGCGCTGCGCAAGGCCGGCGACGTCGAGAAGGTGGGACTCTATGGCTTTGGCGCGGCGGCCCACATCGTCGCCCAAGTAGCGCGATTCGAGGGCCGTCAGGTATTCGCGTTCACCCGGCCCGGCGACACCCAAGCCCAGGCCTTCGCGCGCGAGCTCGGCGCGGTGTGGGTGGGCGATTCCGATGCGCCGCCGCCCGAGCCGCTGGATGCCGCAATCGTGTTCGCACCGGTCGGCGAGCTGGTGCCGATGGCGCTGCGCGCGGTGGCGGCGGGAGGACGGGTGGTGTGCGCCGGTATCCACATGAGCGACATCCCGAGCTTCCCCTACCAGATACTGTGGCGCGAGCGTGAGATGGTGTCCGTCGCCAACCTCACACGCCGGGACGGCGAAGAGTTCCTCGCCTTGGCGCCACGGGTGCCGGTGCGAACGACGGTTGCGCCTTATGCGTTGGAAGACGCGAACCTGGCCCTGGACGACCTTCGCGCGGGGCGGATCAATGGTGCGGCGGTATTGACCTGCGGCCGCTGAGCGGTCAAACGCCCATCCGCCCCAAGACCGCTTTGGCGACCCGCGCGGTGTCGTTTGGCGGCACATACGTCCAGGACTCGAGCTCCCCCACGAGGGGGCGAGTCATGCCTTGGGCGCGCAGACTGGCATGGAACTCGCGAAACTTGCGGATTCCGCCCGGGAGCTCGGCGATGTAGACCGGCTTTCCGGTCGCGCACGCCTCGGAAGCCATAGACACCGAATCGCAGGTAACGACGAGTGCATCGGCGAGGCCCAGGAGCCCAAAGTAGGGATTCTCACCGGCGCCGTCCCAAACCGTCGCGGGAAGCCCGGCAAGGCGGCGACCGAGGACGGCCACGTTAGCCTCGCCGGTTCGCCGCGAGGGCGTGACGGCGAGGCCGGCGCCCGCGGCGCGGCTGAGATCCGCGAGCTTGTCGCAAAGCCTGTCGGTCGTTTCGGCCGAAAGTCGGTAGCTCCCGCTCGATCCGCCGACCAGGACCGCCACCAGCGGGCGTGGCAGGTGCTCGAACGCCGGGGCAAAGCGGGCGGCCGCCTCGCGCAGCCGCTCGGGCGTTATGCGATTGAGTGCACCCAAGGTCTCGATGACGTTTGCGCCCTGTACATGGTCGTGCCGTGGCACCGCCAACAGATCGAAGCGGTGCGGCGCGATGCGCGGATCTTGGATTTGCACCGTGAAGGTCGTCCCACGGCTGAGACGCCGGATGGCCAGCGAAAAGGGAACGCTGCGGCGGCCCGAGGCGATCAACAGGGCGGGCCAGGGCGGCGCGAGCGCACCCGCACCCGCGGACATCGCAGCCGGCGGCGGCACGCCGAGTGCAACCGGTAGCCACGACCACGGTGGGCGCGGCCGTACCCGCTTCACGGTCGGCGCCAGCCCCAGTGCCTCGGCCAGGCCGAGGCACTGGTTTTCAGTCCCCGCTTTGCCGTCGCTCAATGCCCAGCAAGTGAGTTGCCCTGCCATCGTGACATCGGCCTTCGCGGGGCTCGGCGCGGCGATCGTTGGCGTCGCGAGCGGGCGCTAACCGCGCGGATCAGACATATTTTACGTTGATGATCTTATAGGACTTCGAACCGCGTGGGGTTGTAACCTCGAAGCTCTCACCCTTCTTCCGACCGATCAAGGCCCGCGCCAGCGGTGCCGTCACCGAGACCCGGCCCGACTTGATATCGGCCTCATCGACACCAACGATCTGGTAGGTCTGGCGATCACCGGTATCCTCGTCGGCAAGCCGCACGGTGGCGCCGAACTTCACTTCTTTGCCCGACAGCTTGGTGACCTCGATGACCTCGGCCTGACGCAGCTTCTCGCCGAGTTGCGCCATCCGCGCCTCGACGAAGCCTTGGCGCTCCTTGGCCGCGTGGTATTCCGCGTTCTCGGAGATATCGCCCATATCACGGGCCTCGGAAAGCGCCCGCGAGATGGCCGGACGCTCGACAGACTTCAAACGTTTCAACTCCTCCTCCAGCCTCGCGTAACCAGCTGAAGTCATTGGTTCTTTTTTCATGGACAGCACCCAATACAATGCCGCCGGCACCAAACCGGGCGGCCGCTCTCCGATCAGCCATCAGAACGATGTCAAAGAATAGGATTGCAACGCCGCAACTTCAAGACCGCCCGAGCGGAGGACGCCAATCGCCTGCACCGCCGCCCGCGCACCGGCCACCGTCGTGTAGTAGGGAATGCGGTTCAGGAGCGCGGTCCGCCGCAAGGCAAAGCTGTCTGCGATCGACTGGGCGCCCTCGCTGGTGTTGAAGACCATATCCACCTCGCCGTTCTTCATCGCATCGACGATATGCGGGCGGCCCTCCAGCACTTTGTTGACGGTGGCCACTTCGTGGCCGGCCTCCTGGAGGTAACGCGCGGTCCCCTGAGTCGCCAGCACCGAGAAGCCGAGTTTGACAAGGCGCGCGGTGAGCGCCACCAGGTGTGGCTTGTCAGCGTCCCGAACCGAGACGAACACCACGCCCGTTTGCGGCAGTTCGGTGCCACCGGCGAGCTGCGACTTGGCGAAGGCACGCGCGAAGTCGGTATCGAGCCCCATGACCTCGCCGGTCGACAGCATCTCCGGGCCGAGGATGATATCGACGCCGGCAAAACGGGCGAAGGGAAACACCGCCTCCTTGACCGCCACATGCTTGAGGGCCGGCGATTGGAGGGCGAACTGCGAGAGGCGTTCGCCCGCCATCACCCGCGCCGCCACCTTCGCGATGGGCAGTCCGATGGACTTGGCGACGAAAGGCACCGTGCGGCTCGCACGCGGATTGACCTCCAGAACGAAGATGTCTTGGTCCTTGACCGCATACTGGACGTTCATCAGCCCGCGCACCTCGAGCGCGCGCGCCAGCGCCTCGGTCTGGTCGTGAATGCGGGCGATGATCTCGGACGAGAGCGAGTGCGGAGGCAGGGAACAGGCCGAATCGCCGGAATGAATTCCGGCTTCCTCGATATGCTCCATGATGCCGGCGACGAACACTTCCTCGCCGTCGGCGAGCGCATCGACATCGACCTCGATGGCGTCACGGAGGTAGGCGTCAATCAGGACCGGGCTGTTGCCAGAGACCTTGACCGCCTCGGCCATGTACTGGAGGAGCGAGCGCTCGTCGTGCACGATCCGCATCGCCCGGCCGCCCAATACGTAACTGGGGCGTACCACGACCGGGTAGCCGATCTTGGCCGCCACGCGGGAGGAACTCTCGACGGAGGTGACGACGTCGTTCTCGGGCTGGCGCAAGCCGAGATCGGCAATCAGGCGCTGGAAACGGCGGCGGTCCTCGGCGAGGTCGATGGCGTCGGGCGAGGTGCCGAGGATCGGGACCTGGGCGGCGGCGAGCCCGGCGGCGAGCTTGAGCGGGGTCTGGCCGCCGAGCTGTACGATGACGCCCAGCAGCCGGCCGCGCGATTGCTCCACACGTACCAGCGCTAGCACGTCCTCGACGGTCAGCGGCTCGAAGTAGAGCCGGTCGGAGGTGTCGTAATCGGTCGAGACGGTCTCCGGATTGCAATTGACCATGATCGTCTCGAGCCCGGCCTCGGCTAGCGCGTAGGCCGCGTGGACGCAGCAGTAGTCGAACTCGATGCCTTGGCCGATTCGGTTGGGCCCACCGCCCAGAATGATGACCTTGTCACGCTCGCTCGGGCGCGCCTCGCACGCGGCGGTGCCCAGCGCAGCATCGTCGTCGGGCGCGCGCTCGTAGGTCGAGTACATGTACGGCGTCTGCGATTCGAACTCTGCGGCACAGGTGTCGATACGGTGATAGACCGGCGCCACCCCCAAATCCTCACGCGCCGCCGCGACCTCTGCCTCGGTGCGGCCGCCGAGCTCGGCCAGACGGGCATCGGAAAACCCCTTTTGCTTGAGCGCCAGTAACTCGGCCGCCGAATCCGGCAGGCCGTCTCGGCGCACCGCCTGCTCGGTGTCGACGAGGTCGCGGATCTCCGCCAGGAACCAGGGATCGTAGTGGCACGTCGCCTGAATATCTTCGATGCCGAGACCGGCGCGAAACGCCTGGGCGATCAGCAAGAGGCGGTCGGGGGTGGGGACGGAAAGCGCCGCACGCAGCTCGGCGGCCTCGTCCTCGCCACCGGGTAGCGTGATCTCATTAAGGCCGGTTAGCCCGGTCTCCAACGCGCGCAGCCCTTTTTGCAGCGATTCGGCGAAACTGCGGCCGATCGCCATGACCTCGCCCACCGATTTCATCGACGTGGTGAGGACCGCATCAGCATCGGGGAATTTCTCGAACGTGAAGCGTGGGATCTTGGTGACGACGTAGTCGATGGTCGGCTCGAACGAAGCCGGCGTCACTCGCGTGATGTCGTTGTCGAGTTCGTCGAGGGTATAGCCGACGGCAAGCCGGGCGGCGACCTTGGCGATCGGAAAACCCGTTGCCTTGGAGGCGAGTGCCGAGGAGCGCGAGACCCGCGGGTTCATTTCGATGATGACCAGACGGCCGTCGTCTGGGTTGACCGCGAACTGGACGTTGGAGCCGCCGGTGTCTACCCCGATCTCGCGCAGGACCGCGATCGCGGCGTTGCGCATGATCTGGTATTCCTTGTCGGTCAGCGTCAGCGCCGGCGCCACG
>CAYUNL010000065.1:0-11695 GCA_964446055.1 uncultured Alphaproteobacteria bacterium
GGCCCGAGCGGACCGCGCTTTCGATGGTGGCCGGGAGGCCGGTGTCGGTCCAGTCGCCGGCGAGCCAGAGATTCTCCCACGCGGTGGCGGAGGGAGGGCGGCGGGCGACCTCGGCCGGGGTCTGGGCGAAGGTGGCACGGCGCTCGCTGATGATACGGGTGGTGGGTCTGGGCGCGCCGGCGAGGCCGAGAGCGCGGGAGGCGTCGGTCCACAAGAGATCCGCGATCTCGTCGTTGGGCCGCTCGGCCAGAGCATCGGCGGCGCTGACGGTGACGCTGGCCACCTCGCCGCGCAAGAACAGCCACTGTGCGATGCCGCCGATCAGCCCGACGAACGGTGCCTCGCCGAGCGGCTCCGGCGCCGGCCTCACCACGAAGTGGGCGTTTACGATCGCCCGGCTCCCCCGGGGCACCGGAAGATCGGGGATGAGGTCCGCCGCCGCCGCGGGCGGTACCGCCAGCACCACCGAGTCCTTGGTGCCGAGTTCGATTTGCTCCGACCCGAAGTCGAGCGAACCGACGCGCCCCTCGCCCAAGGCCATGCCCCGCAGGCGGTGGCCGAAGCGCAAGGTGGCGCCCGCCGCCGCGAGCCGCGCTAGCGCCGGGTCGACGAAGCTCGGGGACAGCCCATGGCGCGCGATCAATGGCCGGCAGGCGGCGGCGCCGCGCGCGAAGGTATCGGCGAGCACCGAGCGCAACAGCTTGGCCGAGCCGTCGGCCGGGGCAGTGTTGAGGACCGCCACGGCAAGCGGCTCGATGAGGTGGGTGTAGAGGGGGCTGTGGCGGTCGAGGCAGTCCAGGACCGTTTCGTCACCTCGCGCGAAGGCGAGCCGTAGCGGCGGCAAGTAATGCCGGAGCCGCGTCCCGGGCACGCGTCGCGAAGGCGCGAGCACCCACCAGGGCAGTGGCCCGCGGTTGGGCCGCACCTGCCATCGCGACCCGCTCGCGAGATCCATGAACGGGAGCACGGCGCGCTCGGGACCGGCAAGCGTGTCGGCGGCGCCAATCTCGTCGAGGTAGCCGAGCGTCGCGTGGTTGGCGCTGAGTATGAGGTGGTTGCCGTTGTCGATAACCCGGCCGAGCGTCGCGTCGTGGTACGACCGGCAGCGGCCGCCGGCCTGGGCGGCCGCTTCGTGGACCGTTACGCGGTGGCCTTGGCGGCTGAGGCCAATCGCACACGCGAGCCCGGCCAGGCCGGCGCCGACGACGTGGACCTGGCCCATGTCACCACGCGAGTCCGAGGCGGACCGCGATCCACAGCTTTTCGGCGGACGAGACGTGCACTTCGCGGCCCGGCTGGCGCCAGCCGCGCGCCTCGAGGAGGCCGAGGATGCGCTCGTACACCTCCATCATCGCGATGCTTGGCCGAAGCGGACGCTTCTCGCAGAGCGACAAAAGGCGTCGCGTTTCGACGAAGCCGGCGCGGGCGTCGGCAACCACCTCGGCGCAGACCCCGGGCAGGCCCGGGTGGGCCAGCGCCGCCGCCGGCTCGCGGGTGTCGATGCCGTGCGCGGCCAGAAGCTCACGCGGGAGATAGAGGCGGCCGAGCGCCCCGTCCTCGACCAGATCGCGGAGGATGTTGGTGAGTTGCAGGGCGCGGCCAAGGACCAAGGCGAGCGTCTGCGCCTCGGGCTCGGCGGCGCCGAACGCACGGATCGACAGAAGCCCAACGGCGCCGGCGACGCGACGGCAGTACGCGTCGAGCTCGGCGGCAGCCGGCGCGCGCATGGCGTCGGCCACGTCCATCTCCATCCCCTCGATGATGGCCAAAAACTCCGCGCGCGGGAGTCCGAACGCCGCCACTGCCGGGAGCAGCGCGCGGGCCACGGGCCGCGAAGGCTGGCCGGCGAAGAGCGCTTCGATCTCGGTCCGCCATTCGGCGAGCCGAGCCATGCGCTCGTCGGTTTCGCCGGGCCCGTCGGCGATATCGTCGACTTCGCGGCAAAAGGCGTAGATCGCATACATCGCCTCGCGGCGCGGGCGGGGCAGCATGCGCATGCCCCACAGGAACGAACTGCCCGAGCGTGTCACGATGCGGCGGACCCGCGCCGCGGCCTTGGCGTCGATCTTCGCAGACGTTGGCGGCGACTGGGTCACGCCTTCGAGCCACCGAGCGTGAGCGGCGTCGTGTCGGCGCGGCGGCGTCCCAGTGCGCGGCGGCAGAGCGCCCCAGCGGCCCCAAGCGCGGCGTGGCCGAGGAGTGCGCGACGGGTGAGGACCACGCGCTCGGCAAGGGGGTCGCGAGGGTGGAGCAATGCCACCAGCCGATGCGCGAGGCGCACGATGGCGGCCGATTCCATCGCCAGCCGCGTGCTCGCCAGACTGTCGGGTAGCGGTGCCGCTCGGATCAGAAGATCGGAGACACCGTCAAGACAGCGGTCAAGGACCCGGCGAACCCCGTCGTCCGCCCGTGGAGCGGCCAGTGCAGCAACCTCGACGCCTTCGGCCGCGAGCCAATCGAGCGGTACGTAGACGCGGTCGAGGGCGCGGTAGTCGCGCCCTACATCCTGGACGTGGTTGATGATCTGGAGCGCGCTGCAGAGCGCATCGGAGGCGGCGTAGCGGTGCTCCGATTCGCCGTGCAGGTCGAGCAGGAACCGACCGACCGGATTCGCGGAGCGCTCGCAGTAGTCCATCAGCTCGCCCCAATCGGCGTAGCGGCGCTTGGTCGCGTCCTGCTTGAAGGCGGCCAAGAGGTCGATGGCGTGACGCTCTGTCACTCCGCTCGCCTCGAGACTCCGACGCAGGCGGTGGGCCTTGTCGAGCGCGGCGTCGACGGTCTCGTGGCCGCTGATCGCGGCCTCGAAACGGTCGAGGCGGGCGATCTTGTCTTCGGGCGCCAGGGTGGGATCGTCGGCGATGTCGTCGGCAGCACGGGCGAAGGCGTAGAACGCGGCAACGTGCGGGCGCAACCGGGCGGCGATGAGCCGCGAGCCGACGGGGAAGTTCTCGTCCCCCGCACCCTTGCCCGAGGGCGTCTCGATATACATCGTGCCGGCCCGCCTACGCCGAGCGGTTCCTAGACGATCGCGTAAAACTTGTCGGCGAACTGCATGGTTTGGCCGACCGGGGGTCGCGCGACCCCCGCTTGGTTTCCTCGCTGACGACCATGACTGCTCGATTCTTCGCCCTCGGCGCCGTCAAAGTCAACGTCGCGGCGAGTTTGACTTCGCCGAGGCAGTATTGTGCACTGATTGGAGAGAGGAGACGAGATGTCGGACGCGGCCAAATTTGCCGGCAAGGTTTACGTCGTGACCGGCGGCACCCAGGGGATCGGCCGGGCGGTGGCGACGGCGCTCGCCGAGGCCGGCGCCGGCGGCATCGTGGTCTGCGGGCGCAACCGCTACAATGGCGCCGCGGTCGAGGCCTCGCTCGCCGAGGCCGGCGCCGAGGCGCATTATGTGCACGCGGACCTAGCGGTGCCCGATGACTGTCGCGCCGTTACTGCCGCGTGCGACACCCGCTTCGGGCGGCTCGATGGGCTGGTCAACGTCGCCGGCGACAACCAAGCCGGCGGCATTGACGATGCGACGATCGAGCTGTGGGACCACATGTTCGCGGTCAACGTCCGTGCTCCGTTCATCATGATACAGGACGCGATCGCGATCATGCGGCGCGAGGGCATCCAAGGCTCGATCGTCAATATCGTTTCGATGGTAAGCCACGGCGGCAACCGGGTATTCGGCATCTACAGCGTCACCAAGGGCGCGCTGGCCACGCTCACCAAGAACGTCGCGCAAGCGGTGCGCCATGAGCGGATTCGCGTCAATGGCCTGAACCCGGGCTGGGCCGACACCCCGGGCGAGCACGCCGCCCAGATCGCGACCGGCCAGCCCGAGGACTGGTTGGAGAAGGCCGAGGCCGCACAGCCCTTCGGTCAACTGATCAAGCCCGACAAGATCGCTCGCATGTGCGTCTTTCTCTTGGGCCCCGACTCCGGCATCATGACGGGCTCGCTGATCGATTACGATCAGAACATCATTGGCGCCTACGACGACGATTGGTGAGGAGGGTGAGATGGCGGGCGAGATCAAGGAGATCACCGAGGCCGAGACCAAGGACTTCGACGAGGCGTTCCTTGGCGATATCGAGGGGGACGAGTCTTTCGCCCTACCTGAAACGGGGCGCGATGGCGAGGGCAATTGCCAGCGCGGCCTGTCGTTCGTCTACTGTGAGGGCCGCTGGCGCAAGCTGGTGAACGAGCACGGCCACCACTACTTCAGCCACTACGGCACCGGCAAGTTCTTCCGTACCGGCTCGAAAATCTACCTCGCAACCGCCTGAGGACCGGCCAGCCGCGCGATCTCGGCGGCCAGCAAGGCCTCCATGTCACAACCGTATTCGCGCTTGCCCACGGTGTAGGGCGTGCCCGAGACGTAGGGACCGCCCTCCTCACCGGGTCGTGAGTACGAGGGGTAACCGAGCGTCGGGTGGGGGCGACCGCTCGCGAGTTCGGGTGTGACCCAGCCATCATTGAGGAAGTGGAAGATGCAGGCGACGCGCTCGGCATCGGTCGTGTTGGGGCCGGTGGCGTGGAGGGTGCCGGAGTTGAAGAAGAGGACCCCGCCGGCCGCCAGCTCGGCGGTCACGGCCTCGTCCTCGGCCGGGTAGCAGCGCCGGTCGTGGTCGGATTCGGGGTCGCGGGTGTGCGGCGCCAGCGCTTCATGCGAACGCGGGATCACGCGCAACGCGCCATTGTCGGCGGTGGCGTCGGTGATGGCCACCCACATCGCCGTCTCCTGCACCGGATCGCGGATCTCGAAATAATAGTTGTCCTGGTGCCAGTTGGTGGGCGAGCCGATCCACGCCGGCTTGACGAAGAAGGCGTCCTGGAACTTGTAGATGGGCTCGGTCAGGAGCTGGGCGACGGCCGCCCGCACCTTGGCGTGGAAGGGGATCGCGCGGTACAGCGGGTGGTGGAAGGAGAGCGGGCAGATGAGTTGGTTCTGCTTGGTCTCGACATGGGTCTCGCCGTCGAAATCGGTGGCGATGTTCGCCAGCGTTCCGGCCGCCTTCAGCTCTTGGTATCCGGCCTGGAGCGCGCGCACCTCACGCGTGTCGAAGAAGCCGGGGACCGGGACGTAGCCCTCGCTGCGCCAGTGTTGGACCTGCGCAGCCGACAGCGTCATGCCTGCAACCGCTCGATTTCGCCGGCCAGGGCGTCTTCCATGTTGCAGCCGTACTCGCGCTCGCCGGCGGTGTACTTCGAGCCGGCAACGAAGGGGCCGCCCTCTTGGCCGGGTTGGGCGAAGGTCGGGAAGCCGCGCGTGGGGTGGGGCCGGGCGATCGCCAGCTCGGGGCTGACGTGGGCTTCGTTGAGGAAATGCCAAGCGACGCCGGCGCGCTGGCCGCCGGTCGCGTTCGGCCCGGTTGCGTGCGGTACGGCAAGGTTGAAGAAGACGACGCCGCCGGCGGGGAGTTCGATCGGCACCGCGTCCGCCTCGGGCGGGTAGCAGCGCCGGTCATGATCGCTTTCGAGGTCGCGCGCGTGTGGCAGGAGCGCCCGAAACGACCGCGGGACCATATGAATGGTGCCGTTCGCAACCGTCGCCTCGTGCACGGCCGTCCACATTCCGGTGCCCCGGGCGGGATCGCTGACCTCGAAGTAGTAGTTGTCCTGGTGCCAGCTGGTGGCCGAGCCCACGCCGGCCGGCTTAAGGACGGCCTAGTCCTGGAACTTGTAGACGGAATCGCCCAGGAGCTGGCCCACGGCCTTGTGCACCTTGGGGTGAAAGGGCATCGCCGCGAACAGGCGATGGTGGAACGAGAGCGGGCAGATTTGCAGGTTCTGTTTGGTATCGACGTGGGTCTCGCCGTCGAAGTCGGTGGCGACGTTGAAGAAACTGCCCGCGGCCTTGAGCTCCTCGACCCCGGCCTGTAGCGCACGCACCTCGCGGAGGGTGAACATATCGGGGACGGGCACGAACCCTTCGGCGCGCCATCGTTCGACTTGTGCCTGCGATAGGGTCATTGGCCTTGCCCTCCGCCGAGGCCGTAGGCGGCGACGTCGGCGTCGTATTTGCGCGGGTCAATCTTGTCCACTTCTTTGATTTCGGCTTGATCGCGGGTGATCTCGCCGGCCGCGACGCGGGCGCCGGCCTCGATGTTGCGGATGGTCTGCACCGCGTCGGCCTCGCTAAGCTCCGGGTTCATCGGGATCATGACGGTGCGGCCGAGGATGTCGAGCGAGCGCGGGCACATGTCCTTGGAATAGCTGCGCCGGCAGTTCTTGTTGGCCTCCATGTTGTAGGGGTTCATCGCCGGGTGACCTGCGCCCTGACCCATCAGTACCTGGTCCCAATCGACGTAGGTGTGGCGGCCGGTCTTGCCTGCGATCACGCTGGGGCAGACGCCGGCGAAGGTCGCCGCCGCTTCCGCCGAGGGCAGGTTGTAGATGACGTGCGCGGCGACGTCGTGGTCGGGGCTGTGCACCGGCGCCAGACGGAGCCCGAGGTTGTCGAGGTGGCGGGTGCCCTCGACGATACGCGCGCGCTGGGTGCGCATGGCCTCGATCATGCCGGGCAGGCGGCCGAGCTGCACGTTGAGCACGGCGCCGATGATCTCGGAGGCGCGGCCACCGTTGTCGGCAAAGGGCATCATGTCTTGCGTGCGCCCGGTCCAGTAGTGGTGACAGGGGTCGATCGAGCAGGCCACGCGCTTGTCGATCTCGGGATCGTCGGTGACGACGCCGCCGCCTTCGCCGGCGGTGATGTTCTTGTAGTAGTTGAAGCTGTACGCGCCGGCGTGGCCGATGGTGCCGAGCTTGCGGCCCTTGTAGCCGCCGCCGATTCCGGTGCACGCGTCTTCAAGCACCAAGAGGTCGTGCTTGCGCGCGATCTCCATGATCGCGTCCATGTCGCAGGCCCCGCCCCAGAGGTGGACCGGGATCACCGCCTTGGTAGACGGCCCGATCGCCTGTTCGATCGCGCGCGGGTCGATGGTCAGCGATTCATCGATGTCGACGATGACCGGAATCGCGCCCACCGAAAGTACCGAAGTCGCCGTCGCCATGTAGGTGTGCGCCGGCACGATGACCTCGTCGCCGGGCCCGAGCCCCAGCGCAACGGCGGCGGCATGCAGCGCGTACGAGCCCGAGCAAGTGAGCCGCACATGCTTGGCGCCCAGGTACTCGGCGTAGCGGCGCTCGAAGGTCTCGCATTCGTCGCCGTGACCGTAGCGAAACAGCTTTCCCGAGCGGATAACTCGGGCGACCGCCTCGGCCTCTTCCTCGCCGATGATGTACATGGCACCCTCGATCGGTTGTCTCGCTCGTAAGTAGGGCACATAGTACGCCGGTATCCGGCATGTCGAAATAGGCGAGATGTGATGAGCGGCGAGACATGCGGAGTGGGCTTCCTCGGCACCGGAAACGTCGCGCACATGCACGCGCGGGCGGTGCAACAAGTCCCCGGGGCTCGTTTGGTGGGCGGTTACAACCGCACGCGCCAAAAGGCCGAAGACTTCTTCGCCCGCTACGGCGGACGGGCGTACGGCTCGGTGGACGAGCTGCTGGGCGATCCTGAGATCGACGCGGTCACCGTTCTGACCCGCATGGAGGACCACGTCGAGAATGCGATCGCGGCCCTGCAAGCCGGCAAGCACGTCTTGTGCGAGAAGCCGCTGGGCTGCAACCTCGCCGAAATCGAGTCATTGAAGTTGGCCGCGGCCGCGACCGACCGGGTGCTTATGCCGGCCCACAACCTGGCCTACGGACCGTGGATTGGGCGCATCAAAGGCAATATCGAGAGCGGTAAGTTGGGCCGCGTCTCGAGCCTGTGGATCATCTACAACAACACCCACAGCGAGGAGTTCTTCACCGGCTATTCGGGCATTCTGCGAGAGGTCTGCACCCACCACATCTACTCGACCTTCCATCTTTTGGGCCGTCCGACGCGGGTCCGCACGGTCATGGGCAACGTCCATTTTCCCAACCTCGGCCAAGCCGATCAGGTGATGATGACCTGCGAAATGGCGGACGGCGCGCTCGCCAACCTATGGTGCGGGCTGGCTGCCGGCGACCCGACCAGCAATCCGTGGACCTTCGTCTACAAGGTGCTGGGGACCCAGGGTGGCATCCACCACACCTGGAACGACGCCGTCTTCTTCGACCCCATCGATCCCGATTTCGGCGTCCCCCACTACTTCGAGAGCTTTCGCTACGAGTACGAGCACTTCCTGAATCGCTGTGTTGCCAGGGGCGAGGCGCCGCTCTCGACGATCGAGGATGCACTGGACGTGGAACGCCTCATCTCGGCGATCGAGCGCGGGCTCGAGCGCGGCGAAGACGCGGCGACACCCGAATACGGCGACTAGGGTAGTGCCAGGGCGGCCACGGAGACTAGGCCCCGGAACCTAGCTCCAGGTAGCCGAATCCTCGTCGTAGCGGGTCGGGTCCCAGCTGTCGGACCGTGTGATTTTGGCGTCCTCGGCCGCGATGTCGCCGAAGGCGACGCGGGCGGCGGCCTCGATATTGCGCGTCAGCTGCTCGGTCTCGGCTTCGCCGTGCTCGGGATCGGTGGGAATCATCACGGTGCGGTTCAAGATGTCGAGCGAGCGCTGGCACATGTCCTTGGAGTAGTCCTTGCGACAGTCCTTGTTGGCCTCCATGGCGTACGGGTTCATCGCCGGGTGAGAGGCCCCGTCGTGCTCCAAGATCTGGTCCCATTCGGTATAGGTGTGACGGCCGGTCTTGCCGGCGATGACGCTGGGCATGACCTCGACGAACTTGGCCGCGATCTCGGCCGAGGGCATGGTGTACTTGATGTGTGTCGAGCAGTCGTAGTCGGGGCTGTTCATCGGCGCCGGCGTGAGCCCGAGATTGCCGAGGTGCTTGGTGCCCTCGAGAATCTGTTTCTTCTCGGCCCGCATGTTCTCGATCATGCCCGGCAGGCGGTCGAGCTGGACGTTCATCACCGCGCCCACCAGCTCCGAGGCCCGGGCGCCGTTGCTCGCGAAGGGCTTCATGTCTTGGTTGCGGCCGGTCCAGTAGTGGTGGCAGGGATCGATCGCACATTGCACCCGCTTGTCGATCTCATCGTCGTTGGTGACCACGCACCCCGCCTCGCCGGCGCACATGTTCTTGTAGAAGTTGAAACTGAAAGCGCCGACGTGGCCGATGGTCCCGAGCTTGCGCCCTTCGTAGCCGCCGCCGACCCCTTGGCAGCTATCCTCGAGGACGAGGATGCCGTGCTTGTCACTGATGCGCATGATCTCGTTCATGTTGCAGGCCGCACCCCACATGTGGACGGGAATCACCGCCTTGGTCTGGGGCCCGATCGCCGCCTCGACCGCCCGGGGGTCGATGGTGATCGATTCGTCGACGTCGACGATGATCGGAATGGCGCCCACCGAGAGCACCGAGGTTGCGGTCGCCATGTAGGTATGGGCGGGCACGATGACCTCGTCGCCGGGGCCGACGCCGATGCCGATGAGGGCGCTGTGCAGCGAGTACGAGCCCGAGCAGGTGAGCCGCGCGTGCTTGGTGCCGAGGTACTCGGCGTAGCGGCGCTCGAAGGTGTCGCACTGGTTGCCCTTGTCGTAACGGAATAGCTTGCCGGAGCGGAGGACTTCGGCGACCGTGTCGATCTCTTCCTCGCCCATGATGTACATGACAGTCTCCTCCCGATTCAGAGCCCGAATCTATCGGGGAAGGCGGTTCGGCACAAGCCGGGCCGACTATGGCCGGCGTACCGGTGGCGGAGTAAGCTAGGCCATGCACGATCTTTGCATCACCAATGCGCGGGTCCACGACGGATCGGGCGCGCCGCCGTTCGAGGGGGGCATAGCCGTTAGCGATGGCCGCATCGTCGAAGTCGGAGCGGAGGTTGGGCGGGGGCGCACCGAGGTCGACGCGGAAGGACTGGCGCTCGCCCCCGGGATCATCGATTCGCACACCCACTACGACTGTCAGCTGACCTGGGACCCCTACGCCGTGCCCTCGCCCGCGCTCGGCGTGGCGACGGTGATCACCGGCAATTGCGGCTTTACCATCGCGCCCTGCCATCCCGAGCACCGCGACCTCATGCTGCGCCATCTCGAAAGCGTCGAGGGCATGTCGATCGAGGCGCTGCGCGCCGGCACGCAGTGGAACTTCGAAACCTTCGCCGAGTACCTGTCCGCGCTTGAACGCTCGGGCGCGGTCCCCAACGTCGCTACCTATTGCGGCCACTCGGCGATCCGCACCTGGGCCATGGGGCCCGAGGCGACCGAGCGTGCGGCCACCGATTCCGAGCTGGACGCCATGACGGCGGCGCTGCGCGATGCTCTCGATGCAGGGGCCGTCGGCTTTTCCACGACCACCGTCGAGGCGCACAACGGCGCCGACGGCGCGCCGATGCCTTCGCGCCTGGCCGACGATCGCGAGATGCGTGCGATGGCCAGGACCCTGCGCGAGGCGGGAAAAGGAGTGTTTCTCGCAGCGCTCGGCAGCGAACACCCGGTGTTCGGCGACCGCGAGCCGATGGCGTTCCTGGAGGCGATGGCCGAGGAAAGCGGCCGGCCCGGGATCGCCCCGGGGATCGCGCATATCCCTTCGATGCCGGAGAGCTGCTTCGCCGAGATGGACGCGGTGGCCGCGGCCCAGGAGCGCGGCCACCGCCTATACGCGCAGGTTCCCCCGAGCGCCATCACCCAGACCTTCACGCTGGTGACGCCCTATCCGTTCGAGGCGCTGCCGGCGTGGCGGCCGGCGTTCCCGCTTTACAAGGACCGTGCGGCGTTGGCGGCGCTCTATGGTGACCCTGACTTTCGCGACGCGGTCAAACAAGACCTCGTCGTACCCGGCCCTGCCAAGCTGTTCACCGACCAATGGGACCACATGGTGGTCGAAGAGGCCGCGCTCGAGGAGAATCGTCACTTCGAGGAGCGGGACGTGGCTTCGCTCGCCGCGGCCGAGGCCGTCCATCCGTTCGACTGGTTCCTCGACCTGGGGATCGCCGAGGACTTCAAGACCCGGTTCAGGGCCGAGATGCACAACTATGACGACGAGGCAGTCGAACGCCTGCTCGCGCATCCGTTCAGCCATCCGTCTCTCTCCGATGCGGGTGCGCATCACTCCATGCTGTGCGATGCGGGCTTCGGCTTGCACATGATGGGTCACTGGGCGCGCGACCGGGCCTCCTTCCCGCTCGAAGAAGCGGTGCGCCGACTCACCTCGATGCCGGCCGAGATCTACGGCATTGCCGACCGGGGACGACTAGAGCCAGGCTGCGCGGCTGACCTTCTGCTATTCGATCCCGCGACGGTGGCGCGAGGCCCGCTCCGGGTCGCACACGACTTGCCGACCGGCGCGCGGCGGGTCACGCGCGACGGCGCCGGCATACACGGGGTGTGGGTGAACGGCGCACGCATCGTGGACGAGACCGGCCTCATCGAGAGCGAGGCGCGCCCTGGCGTGATCCTGCGCGAGTTCGCGGCCTAGGAGGGTTCCGGTGAAGCCAGTCAACTGGGGCGTCATCTCGACCGCGAGCTATGGCCGCGAACGCATCGTTCCGGCGATGATGAGGGGCAAGAACCTGACGGTGTCGGCGATCTCCTCACGCGAGGCAGCCACCGCGCGGAAGGCGGCCGACGAGCTTGGCATCGAGAAGGCCTACGGCTCATATCAGGAGATCCTGGACGATCCCGATATCGAAGCGGTCTACATTCCGCTGCCCAATCACCTGCACGTCGAGTGGTCGACCAAGGCCGCCGAGGCC
>CAYUNL010000066.1:0-11560 GCA_964446055.1 uncultured Alphaproteobacteria bacterium
TCGAGAGCATCGTCGCGCTGCACGACGCCTCGACCATCGCGGCGGTGATCGTCGAGCCCATGTCAGGGTCCGCCGGTGTCCTGGTGCCGCCGAAAGGCTACCTGGAACGGCTCCGCCAGATCTGCACCAAACACGGCATCTTGCTGATCTTCGATGAGGTGATCACCGGCTTCGGGCGCCTTGGCGCAAGCTTCGCCGCTGAACGTTTCGGCGTTGTGCCCGACCTGATGACGCTGGCCAAGGGCATCACCAATGCCACCGTGCCGATGAGCGCGGTGATGCTGAGGGCTGAGATCTACCAGACCTTCCTGGATGCAGCGGCGGAGAACGCGGTCGATCTCTTCCACGGCTACACCTACTCGGGCCACCCGTTGGCTTGCGCGGCGGCCAAGGCGACCCTCGATCTCTATCAGGCCGAGGGGCTGTTCGAACGGGCCGCCGAACTCGCGCCTTACTGGGAGGACGCGGTTCACAGCCTTGACGACGCCCACCACGTGATCGACGTGCGAAACATCGGACTGGTGGCCGGCATCGAGCTCGAGCCGTTTCCCGGAAAACCAACCAAGCGCGCCTTCGAGACCTTCCTACGTTGCTTCGACAAAGGCGTCGGGGTCCGGGCCTCGGGCGACATCATCGCGCTCAGCCCGCCGCTGATCGTCGAACGAGGTCAGATCGACGAGATCGTGGGGACGCTGGGCGAGGTATTGAAGACGATCGAGTAGCGCCGCGCGGGCGGACCGGAGTATGCGTCTAGGCGTCCCCAAGGAGATCAAGATTCACGAGTACCGTGTCGGCATGACGCCGACCTCGGTGCGCGAGGCTACGCACCGTGGCCATGAAGTTATCGTCCAATCCACCGCCGCCACCGCCATCGGGCTTGACGACGACCACTACCGCGCCGCCGGCGCCCGCATCGTCGATACGGCCGAAGAGGTCTTCGCCGCGGCCGAGGTCATCGTCAAGGTCAAGGAGCCGCAGCCGACGGAGTACCCACTGATTCGCGAGGGGCAGGTGCTGTTCACCTACCTCCACCTTGCGCCCGACCCGGTACAAACGGACGCGCTCTTGGAGCGTGGGTGCATCGCCATCGCCTATGAGACCGTGACGGACGCGCGCGGGCGACTACCGCTCCTGGCGCCGATGAGCGACGTCGCGGGGCGGATGAGTATCCAGGTCGGGGCCCATTGTCTGGAGCTGGAGCAGGGCGGGCGCGGCGTGCTCCTGGGCGGGATGCCCGGTGTCCCGCCGGCCAAAGTCGTGGTGCTGGGAGGCGGCAACGTCGGCTCCAATGCGGCGCGCATGGCCGTCGGACTTGGCGCCCACGTGACCGTCCTCGACATTTCCATGCCCCGGCTCTACGAGCTCGAGGCGGTGTTCGGGCCCGCGGTCTATACCGTCCACGCGACGCTTGACGCCGTCGAGGTCGAGGTCGCCAGCGCCGACCTGGTGATCGGCGCGGTGCTGGTGCCGGGCGCGGCGGCGCCTCGAATCGTGACCCGCGACATGGTCGCCGGGATGAAACGGGGCTCGGTCGTCGTCGACGTGGCGATCGATCAGGGCGGATGTTTCGAAACCTCGCGGCCGACCAACTTCGCCGAGCCCACCTATCGGGTAGACGAGGTCGTGCACTATTGCGTGACCAACATGCCCGGCGCCGTTGCCCGGACCTCGACGTTCGCGCTCAATGGTGCAACTCTGCCATTCATTCTCGCGCTTGCGGAGAAGGGCCATAGCCGCGCGCTCGCCGAGGATCCGTACTTCGCCGACGGGCTGAACGTGTTCCGCGGCCGAATCACCCATCCGGCGGTAGCCGCGGCGCTGGAGCGGCCCTACACTCCAGCCGGCGAGGCGCTAGGCGGCTGAGCCGGGCGCACCCCTAGGCCGGGGCCATAGCCGCCGCGAGCGCGCGAATCTTCTGCTCGAGCTGCTCGGCCGAGAAGGGCTTGCGCAAATAAGCGCTGACCCCCGACTCCCTGGCCGCGACCACGGAATCGACGTTGGCGAGGCCGGTCAGCATCAGGAACGGGACGTCCTCATCCACCGTCCGTACCTGTTGCAGTAGCTCGATCCCGGTCATGCGCGGCATCTTCCAGTCGCAGATGATGATGTCCACCAGGTCGTCGCAACTGCCCAGGAAATCGAGCGCCTCCTTGCCGTCGTTGGCGGTAAACACCTGGGAGATGCCGAGTTCCTTACACATCATGCGGATCATCGTCCGCGCCTGCAGGTTATCCTCGACGACTAGAACCTTCAGCTCGTCGATCTCGTGTGCCATGGGGTCGTCCTCGCGCGGGTTGGCCTCAGCCGTCGAGCACTTTGCGGACCAGTGCGACGAGGTCCGTAGGCTTGAACGGCTTTTGAAGGAAGGGGTCGTCTAACTTGATGTCGGCGGTCGTGCTATTGCCGCGCGAGGGATAGCCGGACATATAGATCACTTTGGTTTGCGGACGGGTGGCGCGCACTGCGCGCGCGATTTCGGGCCCTGGCCAGCCCGGCATGACGACATCGGTCAACAGCAGATGGATGGGCCCGTCAAGGTCCTCCAGAACGCGCGCAGCGTCGCCGCCGTTGCGTGCGGTGAGGACGTCGTAGCCAAGCTCGGCGAGCGTCATTTCGGCGAGGTCGCGGACGCCGTCCTCGTCCTCGACCAGAACGATCGTCTCGTTGTGCGTACCGGGGAGCGCCGGTACCCGCGCCTCGACCGCCGGCTCGGCCGGCGTTTGCGGCGAACCCGCAGCGCGCGGCAGCGAGATGGTGAACGTGGTGCCCGTGCCGGGTGTCGAATCTACGGCGAGAAAGCCCTTCGATTGCCTGACCATGCCGTAGACCATCGAGAGCCCGAGCCCGGTGCCCTGGCCCGGCTCCTTGGTCGTGAAGAAGGGCTCGAAGATGTGATCCATCAGCTCGGCGTCGATGCCCGAGCCGGCGTCCTGTACCGCGACGGCGACGTAGGTGCCCGGCGCGACCTCGTGGTGCGCCGCGGTCTCGGCATCAACCTCTGCGGTGGTGGCGGCGATCGACAGCAGCCCACCCTCGGACATGGCGTCGCGGCCGTTGATCGCGAGGTTGACAATGGCCTGCGAAAGCTGGACCGGATCGGCCTCGACGTTGGCTTCGGCGTCGGCCGGCTCGATTCTAAGTTCGACGTTTTCCCCCAGCAGCGGCTCAAGCAGCATCTTCAGATCGAGCATCATTTCGCCGAGGTGGATGAGCCTAGGCTCGAGGACCTGCTTGCGGCTGAAGGCGAGGAGTTGGCTGGTGAGCTGGGTCGCCTTTTCCGCCGCCTTGACGACCTCGGAGAGGCAGGTCTCGATGCGCTCGGGATCGCTGGGGTCGCGCTGGGCCATGCTGGCGAACCCCAAAATCACGGTCAGGAGATTGTTGAAGTCGTGCGCCACGCCGCCGGTGAGCTGGCCTAGTGCGTTCATCTTCTGGGTCTGGGCCAGACGCTCCTCGAACTCCCGCCGCTCAGTGATGTCGCGCGAGTTCACGACGATGCGGCGACCGTCGGTATCCTCACGGAGGCCCTCGGCGATGCCTTCGAGGATGCGCCACGCACCGTCGCCGTGGCGGAAGCGGAACTCGACCGCCGCCGGGGCGTGGCCCGCGTCGGCGCTGTCCGCCAGCGCATCGGCGAGACCATCGGTGTCGTCAGGGTGGACGAAGTCCAAGAGATTGTGATGGTCGAGCCGGTTCGCGGCATGGCCAAGCATCCGTTCGACCGAAGGGCTGGTGTAGTGGATCACGCCGTGCGGATCGACAACGGTGATGATGTCGGAAGCGTTTTCGATCAGCGAACGGAAGTGCTCCTCGGAACGCCGTATCGCCTCTCGCGCCTTGCGGCGCTCGGTGATGTCACGATGGACGCCGACGGTGGCGATCATCTTGCCCCGTTCGTCATAGAACGGCACCAGTGCCGATTCGCTAATCGCTGCGGTGCCGTCCTTGCGCGCGAAACCGAGTTCGGCATTCCAATGGCCTTCGCGGCGCAGGTGCTCGACAATTTGCGGCTGGCTGAAGTCGGCGCCTCCGACGCCCAGGATCGACTCGACGCCGCGGCCGAGCATCTCGTCTTTGGCGTAGCCGAACATCTTGGCCGCGCCGGGAGACCAATCGATGATTACCCCGGCGAGATCGGTGAGAATCACGGCGTCCGACATCTGCTCGAGGATCAGCGCCTCGCGCCGGAGCGCCGCTTCGCGCATCTTGAGCTCGGTGATGTCGGTGGCCACGGCGACAGTGCCGCCGTCCTGGGTGCGCTGCTCGGAGGTTCGCAACCAGCGGCCGTCGCGCAACTCGATCTCCTCGGCGCCGTCGGTCTTTTGATGACGCTCGAGGCGCTCATTTACCCAAGTTTCGGCGCTCACGTCCTGGATGACGATCTCGCCCCGCTCGGCGTAGGCGCGGCACAGCGCCTCATAGGTGGCGCCGCGCCGGATATCGGCGGCTGCGCCCGAGAACATCGCCCGGTACTTGTTGTTGGTCAGGATCAAGCGATCCTCGGCGTCGAACAGGACGAATCCCTCGGAGATGCTCTCGATGGCGTCGATGAGCTGGGTCTGCGCCCGCGCCGCCCGCGCCTCGCTTTTCCGGAGCGCCTGCTCGGCGCGGCGGCGCTCGGTGATGTCCGAGGTAGCGCCGCGGCAGGCGACCATTCGCCCATCGCTGTCGAGGACTGGGGTCCCCGAGATTTTACCCCAGCTGGCGATGCCGCCGGGACCGTTTACCGCCATCCGGAACTCGATGTCGCGGAAGCCCGCGCTGCGGTCGAGGAAGCCGTCGATGATCGAGGTGATCGTGGTGTCGGTCGATGATTCGACGAGCAGATCGTGCCAGCTACGGCCAATCATCGATTGCGAATCGCGGCCCGCCAGGTCGCCCGAGAAGTAGGTGATCCGGCGCTCGGCATCGATCTCCCACAGCCAGTCGGCGCTGGTCTCGGCAAAGTCGCGGAAGCGGCGCTGGCTCTCGCGGAGCGCGGTCTCGCGGCCGATGAGCTCGGTAACATCGGTGAAGATCTGAACGATGCCCCCGGACCCGGTGGTGCGTTGCGAGATTCGATACCATCGGCCGTCGCCCAGCAAACGCTCCACCGGTTCGCTCTCGGTGCGATGGCGCTGCACCCGTTCGGCGACCCATTCCTCGGCCCGGCCATCCGCGTCCTCGAAGTGGCCTCGCTCGAGCGCGGCGTGCAGGATCGCCTCGAAGCTGGTGCCGGGAACGAGGATGTCCGAGATCAGCGGGTAGATCTCGCGGTATTTGGCGTTGCTGAGCACAAGCCGATCGTCGGGGCCGAACAACACCACGCCCTCGGTCACACTTTCAAGCGCCTCGGCGAGCTGCGAGTCCGCGCGTCCTCGGCGGTGCGGCGGGAACGCCCTCGACACGGTTTCGCACCAGGTGATGGAATTGCTACTCATGCGAGTATATGGAGATTGATTACCCGTTTGGATTTCATTACGCCCGTGGGACTTCAAAAACCGTTAAGGCGGATTTGCTTCGGCTTGTCAGTGTTTGGCTTTGCGCGGATACTTCCGAGGTGCGGTTCGTGGGTGTGTTGGGAGAGGCGGAAATGAACGAGGATGCGTTCAACATGGAGGTGCGCAAGTTTCTCAAGCGCCTCGGCGTTTCGTCCCAGCGCGAGATCGAACGCGCGGTGCGCGAAGCCGTGAAGCAGGGCGCCATCGCAGGAAGCGGCCCGATCAGGGTTCGCGCCACGGTGGTGGCCGAAAGCGTGGATCTCAATCACACGATCGAGGGCGAAATCGCGCTGGAATGACGGCAGTAAATGTGGCGGCTGGGGCCGAGGCCAGTTCCGGGACTTTCTCGAATCAGTCGGCCTGTGGGTGTTCTTTCGCGAAGCCTATTTCTGCGCGATCCTTTCGCTCACGCTGAACACCGCTGGCTATACCGCCGAGATTCTGCGGGGTGCGATCCGGGCGGTGAAGCACGGCGAGATCGAGGCGGCGCGGGCCTGTGGCTATTCGGGCGCGCGTCTATACCGCCGGATCATCCTGCCCAAGGCGTTTCGTCTGGGCCTGCCCGCCTATGGCAACGAAGTCATCTTTCTCTTGCAAGCCTCCTCGCTGGTCAGCATCATCACCGTCCTCGATCTCACCGGTATCGCGGGGCGCATCGTCGCCAAGACCTTTGTCGTCTACGAGACCTATATTGTCGCGGCGCTTATTTATCTGGCGATGAGCTACACGTTGGTGTTCGTGTTCCGTAGGCTCGAGTTTCGCTGGAGCGCCCATTTGCGTGAACGGCCCCACGATCCAGCGGCGCTGCTACGGGTATGACCCTATATATTGTGCCGAGATTCGGAAACCCTACAACGCCTTAACCCTAGTTGGCACGATTGATGCGTCGGAATCGGTGCATCGCTCCCGATCAATCGTGGAGGCGGTCATGTGGAAAATCGCGGCCCTGGCGGCACTTATCGCCGCCTCGCCGGTAATGGCGCAGACGGTATGCAGCACCCGCGCCGAGTTTATCGACCGGTTCGCCCATCGCTACGCGGAAAACCCCGTCGCCATGGGACTCGCCTCAAGCGGCGGCGTGGTCGAGGTCTTGGCCTCTGAAGGGGGAAGCTGGACACTGTTGGTGACGATGCCCAACGGGGTGAGTTGCGTGGTCGCCGCAGGCGAAAACTGGGAAGCGCTGCCGAGCGCGCTCGCGGGCGCCGCTACCTAGGCCACAACCTTGCCTAGAGTAGCCCCAGAGATTTGAACGAGGCGTGGGTGCCGCGGCCGACGATGATGTGGTCGTGGAGCGCGATGCCGAGGCTCTTGGCGGCCTCGGCCACCTCAGTGGTCACGGCGATATCACCGCGGCTGGGCGTGGGATCGCCGCTCGGGTGATTGTGAACCATGATGATCGCGGTGGCGCCCAGCGCGAGCGCGCGCTTGACCACTTCGCGGGGATAGACCGGCGCGTGGTTGACGGTGCCGGTCTGCTGTACTTCATCGGCGATGAGCGTGTTCCGGGAATCGAGGAAGAGGATGCGGAAGGCTTCGGTCCGCTCGTGCGCCATGCTGGCCTGGCAATACTCGAGCACCGATTGCCAAGAGGTCAGCACCGGGCGGTTGAGCACCTTGCCGCGCGCGAGTTCGTGGGCGGCGGCCTGCACCACCTTGAGTAGCGTGATCGAGCTCTCGCCCATACCGTCGACTTCGCGCAAACGGGCGGGCTCGGCGCTGATCGCTTCGGCGAAGGAGCCGAACTGTTTGAGAAGGCGCTTGGCCAAGGGCCTCTGGTCGCGGCGAAGCTGGGCCGAGAACAGCAGCAGCTCCAAGAGCTCGTAGTCTCCCAGCGCTTCGGCGCCGCCGCGCATGAAGCGTTTGCGCAAGCGCTCGCGGTGCGAGCGGTTGTCCGAGCCCGCCATTCTGCGCGCCGCCGCCAGCCCCGGCGCTATCCGTAGGGCGGGCTATCGAGCCCGGCGGGCGAGGTCGTGAATATCTCGACGCCATCCGCGGTGACCCCGATCATGTGCTCGAACTGCGCCGAGAGCGAGCGGTCCTTGGTCACCGCGGTCCAGCCATCCTTCAGCACCTTCACCTGCCAGTCGCCGGTGTTTATCATCGGCTCGACGGTAAAGAACATGCCCTCGCGAAGTGTCGCGCCGGTGCCGGGTGTGCCGTAGTGCAGGACGTTGGGCGCGTCGTGAAAGAGTTGCCCGAGCCCGTGGCCGCAAAAATCGCGCACCACCGAGCAACGCTCGGATTCGGCGAAGGACTGGATGGCGTGGCCGAGGTCGCCGAGGGTGGCACCCGGCCTTATCTGCGCGATCCCGCGCATCATCGCCTCGTAGGTCACCTCGACGAGTCGCCGGGCCTTGATCCCGACCTCGCCGACGAGGAACATCCGGCTGGTGTCGCCGTGCCACCCCTCGACGATCACGGTGATGTCGATGTTGAGGCTATCGCCGCTCGCCAGCACCTTCCTGCCCGGAATGCCGTGGCAGACGACGTGATTGACCGAGGTGCAGGTCGACTTTGGAAAGCCGCGGTAGTTTAGGGGCGCAGAAATAGCGTCGTGGTCGAGAATAAAGCGGTGGCAGAGCGCGTCGAGCTCGCCGGTGGTGACTCCCGGGACGACCTGGGGGGCGATGTAATCGAGCACCTCGGCGGCGAGCCGGCCGGCGCGCCGCATACCGGCGAAGCCGGCCGCATCGTGAATCTTGATTTCGCCGGTCTTGCGCGGCAGGGTGTCGGTTTCATCGGCGTAGGCCACGGAACAAACCTCAGTCTGCGAGCGGTATAGAGCGGCCCAGCCGAATCGAATCGGGCCGCAGGCGGCAACGGTAGCAAAGCATCTCGACGCCCGCTTGCCGGGCGGTCATGTACGCTTCGCGGTAGTCCGGGTCGATATCGCCGGCAAGCGAGAATTTGCCGCAGTCCTCGCGTTGGACGAGATAGAACATGACCGCGCGATACCCTTCGTCGATGGCGCGTGCCAGAGCCACAAGATGCTTGCGACCGCGCGCCGTTACCGCGTCGGGGAACTCGGCCAAACCCGGGGTCCGCATCAGATGCACATTCTTCACCTCGACATAGCATGCCGGCCGGCCGGTGGCCGTGAGGTACAGGTCAATGCGCGAGTTTGTGCCGTATTTGACCTCGCGGCGCAACTCATCATATCCGGTCAGCTCGGGAACATGACCGGCGCGCACGGACTCGGCGACGATGGCGTTCGGTGCATCGCGTTCACGCCAACCAGGCCCTTGCCGATCCGCACCAGCTCCCAGCTGTAGGCCAGCTTTCGTTTGGGGTTGCGGGCGGGCGAGAGCCAGACCCTGAGACCCGGATGGTTGAGTCCCGTCATCGCCCCGGGATTGGCACAGTGCGCTGTCACGACCTCGCCCGAGTCGAGCCGCACGTCGCTCAAGAATCGTTTGTAGCGCTGGATCAGCGTGCCACCGAGCAGGGGTTCGGGAAAGTCCACGCCGGAGCCTAGCCGCGACCCGGCCGGAGCGGCAACCCGAGAGTCTGGCGGGCCCGGCCAGCGTGCTATAACGACCTGAACTTGAAACGCCACCATGTCACCGAGCTCACATTCAGCCACCGCCTGCGTTCTCGTGATCGGCAACGAGATCCTGTCCGGGCGCACCGCGGACGTGAACGCCACCTATCTTGCCGGCGCGCTCGGCGAGGTCGGTGTCGCGCTCCGCGAGGTGCGTTTCCTGCGCGACGACGAGGCGGCGATCGTCGAGGCGGTCAACACCTGCCGCGCTCGCTATGACTGGGTACTGACCACTGGGGGCATCGGACCTACTCACGACGACATCACCGCGCCGAGCATCGCCAAGGCATTCGGCGTCGAGCTGCCGATCGACGAAGAGGCTCGGGCGCGGCTTGCCGCCCACTACAAGGGCGGAGCGCTCGAGTTGAACGAGGCCCGGTTGCGCATGGCGCGAATTCCGAAAGGCGCAAGCCTGGTCGACAATCCGGTCAGCGGCGCTCCGGGGTTCCGCATCGAGAACGTCATCGTGATGGCCGGCGTGCCGTCGATCATGCGGGCGATGTTCGAGGGCATCCGGGATATCTTCGTGGGTGGCGCCGTGGTGCGTGCGCATACGGTGACGGCGCGCGTCGGCGAGGGTGATCTCGCCGGCCCCCTGGCTGCGGTCCAGGCGCGCTTCGCCGACGTCGAGATCGGCAGCTATCCGTTCTTTCACGAGGGCCGGCCGGGGTGCAGCGTGGTCGCCCGTTCCACCGACGCCAGCCGGCTTGAAGCAGTAGGCGAAGCGCTGTCTGCCATGATGGCGGAGCTCGGTGCAGAAGCAATATCCGAGCCGCCGGAATGAAGCGCGGAGCGTGGACGCGATTCATGTCCGCATGGTGGCCGCGGTGGCGCTAGTCCGGCCGGCCGAGCCTGACGACGCCGCGCGGCTCGGGCGCGTGCACGTCGAGACTTGGCGCGCAACCTATCGTGGGCTCTTGTCCGACGAATACCTCGACGCGCTCTCCGACATCCGCCAGGCGGCGTTCTGGTCGCGCGTGCTCGACGACGACGACCATGTAGGGCGCGCGCACGTCGCCGAAGACGCGGACGCCGGCGTGGTCGGATTTTGCGACTGCGGGCCCGAACGCGGCGGCGCGCCGAGCTGGGGCAAGATTATGGCCATTTACATTCTGCCCGATTGGCAGCGCCAGGGGCTGGGTCGGCGGCTGGTTGGCGCGAGCGGCAACCATCTTACCGCCGAGGGTTTCGAGTCGCTTGTGGTGTGGGCGCTTGAGGACAATCCCGCGCGGGCGTTCTACTCGGCACTCGGCGGTGAGTCGGCCGAGAAACGCCGACTGAACATCGGCGGCGTCGATGTGAGCGAACAATGTTTCCGCTGGCCCAGCATCGCCGGCGATCTCAAGGCAGAGGGGCCGGAGCCCGGGGTGGCTCCGGCGAAGGGATTATCCAGACACTGAGAAGGGATGAGAGACAATGATGACCAGGTGGATTTCCATATTGATTCCGGCGCTCGCCGTTTCCCTCACTCTTGCGGCGGCGAACGGGGTGGCCCAGGACAAGAGCTTGTCGTTGAAGGGTACGAGGGACACCGGGGCCTCGCTCGACCCAAGAGCGAGCGACCCACGAGGGAGCGTCACCACGGCCAATCAGACGGGCGTGCCCATCACCTTCCTTGGCGCCGACGGCGAAGGCGACGGCAGCCTGAACATCAGTGACAACACCGGAGAGCGGAGGGTGGCGCTGAGGGTTAGCGACAGCGGCGGCAGTCTCCACACCTACGGCCCCGGCGGGCAGGAATCGACCTCTCTGGAGACCAACGATACCGGAGGCGTTCTCTGGGTCACCAGCAGCGACGGGACCTTGGTCGCTCATCTTGGCGTCGATGGCGACGGCGGCGCGTTCTGGGTGTCGAACAACGCGGGCGACTCGGTAACGTTCCTGGGCGCCGACAGCGATGGCGAGGGCGTATTCTGGGTTAGCGGCAGTGGCGGCGAATCGAGAGCCACCGTGGGGGTGGACGCAGATGGCGGTTTCCTTCGGCTCGAGGACAACGCCGACGAAACGGTGGTGCTCATCGCGGCGGACAGCGGCGGTGGCGCCGGTTTCATTTCGGTCAGCGGTTCACGGGTACACGACGTGGCCGAGGTCTTCGACCTCGAGACCCGGGATGGCGTCGTTCCCGGCTCGGTGATGTCCGTTGACGCCCTTGGTAGTGGCCGTTTGATGCCCGCGGCGGCGCCGTATGACCGCAAGGTCGTGGGCGTGATCAGCGGGGCCGGCGAGTTTCAGCACGCGATGCTGATCGGCTCTCGCGAGGACGGCTCGCACGATCTGCCGGTCGCACTTTCCGGCCAAGTCTACGTACGCGTATCCGCAGAGAACGGGCCGATCTCACCCGCGACCTCTTGATATCCTCGTCGAGTCCGGGCGTGGCGATGGCGGCAACGGACATCGAGCGCTCGATCGGCGCGGTGGTTGGAAAGGCGCTGCAGCCCTTTGCCGGCGACGACCCCGAGGGCTTGATTCGAATGCTTGTGATGGCCCGGTAGCCGGGTCCCAACGAACGCCTTGTCGCCGGCGGCGGGGCAGCAGTACG
>CAYUNL010000067.1:0-10627 GCA_964446055.1 uncultured Alphaproteobacteria bacterium
CGGCGGCGGCTGCTGGCCGCCCGCGCCCGACGCGATGCACCGCGCCGTGACGACAAGATTCTCACCTCGTGGAACGCGCTTGCCGTCAGCGCCTTCGTCAAGGCGGCGCAAGTCCTCGGTGACGAACGCTACGCGCGGCTAGCCCGGGAGGAGATGCGAGGTCTGCTGGGTTCATTCTCGGAGGCCCGCCCGCTGTCACACAGTCGCTTCGGGGAAAAGAGCACCGATCACGTGTTTCTCGATGACTATGCCTTCCTCGTCCAAGCGATCCTCGATCACTATGAGCTGGACTTCCGGGACGGCTATCTCGACGACGCCCGGAAGCTGACGGAGGACCTGATCGCGCGCTTCCAGGACGAACCGGGAGCGCCGTTCCGGTTTACCCCCGTGGGCCAATCCTCGGGGGTTCCGGTCCGCGCCATCCTGAACGAGGACGACGCGCCGTCGGGCAACGCCGCGGCCTTGGTCGCCATGCGCCGCTTGGTGCTGTTCGGTGCCGGAGAGGAGCTCGAGCGGCAGGTGCAGGCCATCGTTGCTGGATTGGGCCGCCATCTGGAATCGTCGGGCCCGTTCGCCACCGGGCTGTTGCGCGCCCTCGACTACCAGCCGACCGAAGCCCATGAAATCGTGATCGTCGGTGATCTCGCCGGTGCCGACACCCGGAACCTGCTGCAGGAGGTCCACAGAAGGCTGCTTCACGGGACCGTGCTCGCGGTCATCCCTCCCGAGGCTCCGTTGGACAATGAGCGGTGGCCGCTGCTGGCGGGGCGGCCGCTCCTGGACCGGAGCGCCACCGCCTACGTTTGCAGTAACCGGATTTGCGATTTGCCGGTCGACACGACGGAGGGGCTGTCGGAACAGCTGGACAAGCTCGTTTCTCGTCAGCGCGAAGGTACCTCGAATCGCGAGGGTACGATGGCTCCGGCACCCGACGATGAAATGGGCTGGATCGATTCCTGTGGCCTCGCAGCGGTTTGCGAGGCGCTGGCCCGGCTGGCGATGCGGTGAGCGTCCCGGTCCTCTCGGTCGCGCCACGCGACCTCCTGCGCCCGCTCGACGTGCTCCAATCGGTGCACGACCGCCAGCTCGATCTCTGCGAGTGGTTCATCGCGCTCTCCGAGGGCGGCGATGTCGCGCCGGTGCAAGCGGAACGCGCCGCCATCCTCGACTACCTCAGCCGCGAGCTGCCATTGCACGCGAAGGACGAGGACAAGGGGCTGTTTCCCCTCTTGCGCGCCCGTTGCCTCGCCGAGGACGGGGTCGAGGCCATCCTCGCCCAGCTTGATTGGGAGCACAACGAGGACAAGTCCCTAGCGCGTGAGCTGATCAAGGACCTGCGCGCCGTCCCCGAGCAAACCGGGCCTACCGAGACAACGGGGAGCCTGTTCGGCAACCTGCACGACTTCGGCGATGCGCAGCGCCGGCATGTCCGATGGGAGAACGCGGTGCTCGTGCCCCTGGCCCGCAAGCGCCTGCAGACCGACGACCTCGAGAGGCTCGGTCGCGATATGGCCAAGCGTCGCGGCATCGACTGGCCCGAGCCGGCCTCCCACCTAAACCTCGGGTGGTCGTCCACCCAGTCGCGCCGCTAGCGCCGTCTCAGAACTCGATGACCTGACCGCGTCTCAGTTGCCGCGGCTCGTTGCGCCAGGTCCGCGCCGCGACCTCGTGCATGATCTTCTCGTGCGCGCCGGGCTTCATGTGGGTGAGCAGAATCTCGGCCGCACCCTCGAACTTTTCGAGCTCCTTCGCCAGCAAGCTCGGACACAAATGCCCCGATAGCTCGGCAATCCACTGCTGGTCGTCGCCATAGGAGGTTTCGACGATCAGATGCCGCAGGTTCTCGATTCGGTTGACCGCGCGCCATAGCGAATCGCACGGACCGGTATCGCCGCTGAAGACCAGGCTCGCCCGGCCGCTGTCGAGATGGTAGCCGACCGCCGGGACCGTATGCTCGACGGGAAGCGCGGTGAACCGGCGGCCCCGGAGCTCCAGGGTCTCGCCGAGCGTGATCGGGGTGTAGCGCAGGAACGGCTGCTCGGGCGTGGGGATCTGGGTGAAGTCGGGCCAAATCTCGTTGTTGAAGACGTGGCGGGAAAGGGCCTCCAAGGTTTCCGCGGTGCCGCGGACGACCAGCGGCTCGGTCCGCTTCGACGAAGTTACGTCGATCAGGAGCGGCAGACAGCCGGCATGATCGACGTGGGCGTGGGTGAGAATGACATCGGTGATCCGCGCCAGCTCGACCGCGGTCAAATCGCCGATTCCGGTGCCGGCATCGATCAGGACGTCGTCATCGACAAGAAACGATGTGGTGCGAGAGTCACCGCCGATCCCACCGTCGCACCCCAAACAACGAAACCGCATGGCGCCCCCTGCGCGCGGTGACCAGGGCACTGCCCCGGCCACCGTGCCGTGCGGTAGGTTCTATGCGGCGGTCCTCGGTGGATCAACAGGCCCATTCGCCCGGTTACTCGGCTGGCAGCGTCTGAAGGTAGGCGCGGATGTCAACCTGCTGAACGTCCAACACGCTCCACGACAACACGCCGACGCCGGGCTGGCCGAAACGAATCTTGTGCAAGGCCTCTCGCGGGTTCTCGGCGGCGAACGTGCCGTTGAGGCCGTGACACTCAATGTGACATGAGAACCGGCACGCTCGCGTGGCCGAGAACGTGGCGGGTAGCGCCGCCAAACGCTACTTCGCGCAGGCGCGAGTGCCCGTATGCACCCATGACGATTAGGTCAACCTCGTGCTTGTCGGCAGCCTCGACCAAGGCGTCGCCGATTCGCGCGTCCGGCGCGATCTCGTGATGCCCCTCGGCCTGCACGCCATGCCGCGACAGATAGTCCAGGAAATCGGCCGCCACGCCTGCGCCTGTCATCGGTGTGTGCACGGTTGTGACAGTAACCTTATCCGCTCTTTCCAGTATCGGCAGGGCGTCGGCGACGGCTCGTGATGCCTCCCGGGTCTGGTTCCAGGCGAGCAACACGTGCTTGCCTACCGCCGCGTGGCCGTTGCTGCCCGGTACGCACACCACAGGGCGCCCGGACACGAGGACAAGCTGCTCGGCAAGACTGGGCGCCGCTATGCTTGAGCCCTGGGAGTGGCCCACGATCACGATGTCACTACAACTGCGCGTGTAGCGCCATGATCGTCTGCGGCTCCCCGAAGTATCCGCAGAAATCGGCATCCACGCTGGCGTCCGCCGTCTTTTCGCGAAACGCTTCCTCGGGCGCCGTCATCGCATCCTCGGTCTCGTCAGCCAGCTGCGAAACAGCGGTGTAATTGGCTGTGAGGCGCGCATCATGGGTCTTGGCCAGTTCGAGGGCGATGCCCATACGCGTCTCGCTTTGCGGGCTCTCGTCCAGATGGACGAGGATATCCTTGATAGTCATGTCCCCGATCCCGTCATGTCACAGCGGGGCGCTGCAGTGCGCCTTGAACGTCACAGTGCCGGGCTTGGGCGCAAGGCGCCTTAATCCAGATCAGGCGATCGGTGCGGTTCCTAGCCTGCCGGGCTGCGGGGAATCGAAACCTCGGCGTCGAAGCCGGCCTCCTCGGCCAGACGATCGGGGTCGAGGATGCTCAGCGCGCCGCGCTTGACCGCAAGCACGCCGTCCTCGCGCAAAGCGCGTAAGCTGCGGTTGACATGCACCGAGGTAAGACCAAGGGCGTCCCCGAGGTGCTCCTGGGTGAGCGGCAGTCGAATGGAATCGCCCGCAGTATCGGGGGCGCTTTGGCGGACCCGGACGAACAACTCGAGCAGCAAATTGGCAATGCGTTCGCGCGCGGTACGCCGTCCGATGCTGGTCAGGTGCTGGTATGCGAACACTTGGTCGCGCGCCGCAATGCACGCCATGCGCACCGCCATCTTGGGATGCTGCCCAAACATGGTCAGCAGCCCTCGTTTCGGAAATACGCATACTTCGACCGCGGTCAGTGCTTCGGCGGTGTGCTTGCTCGGCACATCGAGGTCAGGCTGGAAGCCGAGAAAAGCCCCGGCCACACAGAAATCGACGATCTGTCGCCTCCCGTCCTCCAGCAGCGTGTAGAGCATCACCCAGCCGTTGAGTAGCGTGTACACCTCATGCCCGGCCTCGCCTTGGGTGAAGATATCGCTTCCGGCGGCCAGCATCCTCGTACCGGCTCGGAACGAATCGACAACATCCAGTTCGGAATTATCGAGTGGCGCACACACGGTTTGGCCGCGAACGCCGCAGTTCGCGCAGGTCGAGCCAGGTTCGGGCACAGAAAACAGTTGCATCGAGGGGCGTCTCCTAACTTGCGTTAACGCCGCGGGTGCCGGCGGCGCCTAGTCTGGGCAATGGCGGGACCTCCGACACTACGACATACCATGCCCAAATTCGCGTTCACAGTCGCGCGCAACGAGGACACCACACCGCTCTCACCCTTTTTCGGCAAAGCCGACTGGCTGCTTATCGTCGATCCGACGACAGGACGAAAATCCTACATCGCCAATCGTGGCTGGACAAGCGACTGGGTGTGCACGACCGCGCTCGCGCACGCGGTCGATGGACTGGCCTGCGCGTATATCGACACGGCGGCTCTGCGTCGCTTGACCGAGGCGGGCGTCGAAGTGCGCCTCGCGTCGTGTGCGCGGCCGGCCACGGAATTGGTGGACGAGTTTGCGCGCTTACCGCTCGCCGATGGCGGGGTGGTCTGACCCGGCGGCCATGATCGTTGAAGATCAGAGCGAGGTCGTAGCCTTTCTCTCCGAGCCAGGCGCGTACGGCGAGGGCGACGTCGCGATCGCTCGCAATGAGACGCACGGCGCGATCGTGTTCCTGGTCGGCGAGCGGGCGTACAAGCTCAAGCGCGCGGTCCGCTTCGACTATATGGATTACGGCACTGCCGAGCGTCGCCGCGCGATGTGCGAGGCAGAGGTGCGAATCAACAGCCGCACCGCGCCCGACATCTATCGCCGCGTGGTCTCAGTGACCCGTACCGCCGAGGGCGGGCTCGAGATCGACGGCGTCGGACCCGCCGTCGATTGGCTGGTCGAGATGAACCGCTTCGATGAGGACACGCTGTTCGATCGCTTGGCAGCGCGGGGCGCCCTCGACGAGATCTTGATCGTCGATTTGATCGCCGCCCTGGCGACATTCCACCGTGCCGCCGAACGCCGGCCCGACGCGTTCCGCGCCATCGACTTTCGCCGCGAACTCGAGGGCAACGCTACAGAGCTCAAACGGTACGTGCCCGCGATATTCGACCGCGTGGCGGTGGAGCGGCTGGACCGCGAATCGCTTTCCGCGGCGGCTCACCACGCGCCGGTGATGGAGAAGCGCCGAAACTTGGGCTACGTGCGGCACTGCCACGGCGATCTTCACCTCAAGAACGTCTGCCTCGTCGGCGGTCGGCCGCGGTTGTTTGACGCCATCGAGTTCTCCGATCGCTTCGCCAACATTGACGTACTCTACGATCTCGCCTTCTTGTTGATGGATTTCATTCACCACGACCTCAGTCGGTTGGCGTGCGTGGCGCTCAATCAATACCTGTGGCGCGGAAACGGCATCGCCGGGCTCTCGCTGCTGCCCATCTTCCTTTCCTGCGCGGCGGCCATACGCGCCCACGTCGGCGCGGCTACCGCCGAGACTACGGCGGATGCGCCGGCGTCCGAAGCGGTGCGTGGCGAGGCCCGACAGTTCCTCAGCCATGCCCTTGGCTTCCTCGATCCAGCGCCACCGAGATTGGTGGCGGTGGGCGGTCTTTCCGGCAGCGGCAAGACGACCCTTGCCATGGGTCTCGCTCCGGCCTTTGGCGCAGCGCCCGGCGCGCTCGTGGTGCGCAGCGACGTGGTACGCAAGCGGCTTTTGGGTGTTGATCCTTCCGAGGGCCTGCCGGCTGAAGCCTATGCGCCGCGGATCTCGACACTCGTCTACCAGACCATTCAGGACCAGGCTGCGATCGCGCTTGGCGCCGGGCACGCCGTAATCGTCGACGCCGTCTATGCCCGGCAGGGCGAGCGCGAGGGGATAGAGGCGGTCGCGCGCAGGCTCGGCGTTCCGTTTGATGGGCTGTGGCTTGAGGTACCGCGCGAGGTCATGGTGCGGCGCATCGAAGGGCGAAGGGGCGATGCCTCTGACGCGACGGTAGCGGTACTGGACGAGCAACTGGGCTACGACGTCTCGACGGTGGCATGGGCCCAGGTAAGCGGAGGCGGGACGCACAAGGCAGTACAGGCGGCGGCACGGCGCGCCCTGATGCGCCCTCCTCCGCGCGATGCGGCGGTCGAATAAACCGCTGCACCCGCCGCGCGCCGGCGGTGTTACAATCCGTACATGGCCGAGGCCCGCAAGACGCTCGTTCTCACCGGCGCAAGCCGCGGCATCGGGCACGCCACGGTCAAACGCTTCAGCGCCGCGGGTTGGCGCGTGATCACCTGCTCGCGCCATGCCTTCCCCGAGGATTGCCCGTGGGAGGGCGGGCCCGAGGATCATGCCGAAATCGACCTTGCCAACCCCCAGGGCATTGTTGAGGGAGTGAAGACGCTGCGCGAGCGGCTGGGCGGTGCGCCGCTGCACGCTCTAGTGAACAACGCGGCGATCTCGCCCCGGGGTGAACAGGGCGCAAGGCTGGGCTGCCTCAATAGCGACATCGTCGTCTGGGAATCCGTTTTTCGCGTCAACTTCTATGCGCCGCTTGTTCTCGCGCGCGGCCTGATCGAAGAGCTCAAGTCCGGCCCCGGCTCAATCGTGAACGTTACCTCGATCGCGGGCGGTCGCGTTCACCCCTTCGCCAGTTCGGCCTACGCGACCTCGAAGGCGGCACTAGCGACGCTGACCCGTGAGATGGCGGCCGATTTCGGCCCGCTAGGGGTGCGGGTCAACGCCATCGCGCCGGGCGAGATTCGCACCGCGATGATCGGCCCCGAGTACGAATCATTGGCCGAAACCATCCCGCTACGCCGGCTCGGAACCCCCGAGGAGGTGGCGCGGACCATCTATTTCCTGTGTACCGAGGGGTCGAGCTACGTTAACGGCGCCGAAATCCACATCAACGGCGGCCAACACGTCTGAGCCCGGGCCGAGTTTCTGTGCTTGGCTCAGCTTTTTTTAGCCAGGCCCGCGGCGGGTGGCTTCGGCGTGCGGCGTTTGCCCTCGTCCTTGCTGGCCCTCGCCTTTCGGGGGCGCCGTTTGGTCGCGCCGGGGGCGCCCGTGGGCCAGGGCCCGAAGGGGTAGGGCATGTGGTCGGTATGGAAGGTGAGGTAGGCGATTATCTCGTAAACATAGCTCGCCAGCGTCTGGCCGAGGGCGCGCAGATTCTCATTGACCCGGCCGACAAAGAGCTTGAACAGGAATTGGACGACCACCACCACCGTTATGACGAATTCGGCGATGTTGAAGATGACGGCGAACAGAATCATGTAGACGAGCCGCATCCAGGTGCTCTCTTGGGTAACGTTCTCCTTGAATGTTTGGTCCACGATTTGGGCGCTTCCGGGTTAGGTCTTGTTTCCTAAATAAGAATATATGTGTACAGACGCAAGCCCTGCCCCTCACACGGCCATTAGGGCGGCGACGTGGGCGCCGGCACAGTTGGCCAGCGCGTCCAGGTCGTAGCCGCCCTCGAGCGTCGATACGATGTGTCCCTGGGCGTGCGATCGGGCGATTGCGGCGATCTCGGCCGTAATCCAGCGGTAGTCCTCCTCATCTAGATTGATGGCCGCCAAGGGGTCTGCTGCGTGGGCGTCGAAGCCGGCCGAGATCAGGACAATCTGGGGCGCGAAGGCATCGAGCGCCGGAAGGATACGTTCGCTCCAAACAGCCCGGGATTCGGTCGACCCGGCACCGGCGGGGAGCGGCGCGTTGACGATGTTGCCGCAACCGGTCTCGTCCGCTGCCCCGGTGCCGGGATAGAAGGGATACTGGTGCGAGGACCCGAAGAAAACATCGGGCTCAGCGGCGACGGCGGCCTGGGTGCCGTTGCCATGGTGGACGTCGAAATCGACCACCGCGACGCGCCGCAGCCCGTGCTTGCTTCGTGCATGCGCGGCCCCGATGGCGACGTTGTTGAACAGGCAAAAGCCCATGGCGCGGTCCGGTTCGGCGTGATGGCCGGGTGGCCGTACCCCACAAAATGCGCTCGTGGCTTCACCCGCGACGACCGCGTCGACCGCGGCGATGAGCGCCCCAACGGCCCGCAGCGCCGCAGCTCCCGAGCCCGGCGAAACCACGGTGTCGGGATCGAGCCGCGCGTAATCCTTGGCCGGTATGGCGTCGAGAACGGTCCGTACGTGGTTGCGGCCGTGGACCTGGCCGAGCACCTCGGCTAGGGCGAGAGGAGGGACGCGGCGCTCAAGCTCGCCGAAGGCCGGACCATCGAGCGCCGCGTTGACGGCGCGCAAGCGCTCGGCGCGCTCAGGATGGCCGGGACCAGTGTCGTGGCCAAGGCACGCCTCGTGCGTGTAGTAAAGCGTGGTCATTCGCCGCCCGCACCGAGGCACTGGAAATCGAGGCACTGTCAACCGATTTTGCTGGAAATGCTACCCTGTGCGAGAATCTGCGTTCGGGCGCGCCCCGGACGCCGCCCGAATTGAATGAAGATCGGATCACAACTCATCGTCGTTGCCGCGCTGGCCGCTGCAGGCGTTGCTGCGTGGCAGTACGGGGGCGCTCTGTGGGGTGACGCCGAGGGCGACGGTGCGCGCGCGGCGCGCGCGCCGGAGACCCGAGAAGTGGCGGTCGAGGTGGCAACGGCCGAGACCGGCGAGGTGGTGGCCACTGTCCAGGCGGTCGGTACCGCTCGGGCAAACGAATCGGTGGTCATCACGCCGGAGGTCCAGGGCGTTATCAAGGCGATACGGTTCGCCGAGGGACAGGCGGTGTCCGAGGGCGCGGTGCTGGTCGAGCTCGACCCCGGTCGGCTTGCCGCCGAGATCGATGAGATGCGGGCCGAGAATGAGCTTGCGCGGCGCCTCTACGAGCGCGCAAACAAGCTTCTAGATTCGGGCAATATACCGAAATCGCGGATCGACGAACTTCGCGCCGAGGTGCTGGCCTCGGAGGCGCGGGTGCGGGCGGATGAGAGCACCCTCGAAGACTACGTCATTCGCGCCCCATTCTCTGGGCGTCTTGGCCTCCGGCGTGTGAGCCTGGGCGCATTCGTCAGCCCCGGCACCGAGATCACCACGCTCGACGATACCTCCCGCATGAAGGTCGACTTCGAGGTCCCCGAGAGCGCCCTCGGCGTGCTTCGGCCTGGCCTCGCCGTGACAGCACATAGCATCGCCTACCCCGGACGCGTGTTCGAAGGCCTCGTCGAGACCATCGATTCGCGGGTCGATCCCGAAACTCGGTCGGTCACCGTACGTACCCGCGTTCCCAACCCGGGCGATCTGCTCAAGCCGGGCATGTTCCTGAGTGCGACGTTGGTGATCTCGCGGCGCGACGACGCGGTGCTGGTGCCGGAGGAAGCGATCGTTAGCGGTGCCCAGGAGCAGTTCGTCTTCGCGGTCATCGATGGAATGGCGGTGCGGACCACGGTCGAGACAGGCGATTCGGTGGGTGGCAGAATCGAGATCGTCTCCGGCCTCGCACCCGGGATCGAGGTAATCGTCGGAGGCGTTCAGAAAGTGAGTGACGGCACCCGCGTCGTGATCGTCGATCGGGCCGCCGGCGGGGGCGGCTAGGCGATGGTGCTCTCCGACACCTCGATCCGCCGCCCGGTGCTCGCCACCGTCTTCAGCGCAGTACTCATGATATTCGGTCTGTTTGCCTTCGAACGGCTGACGGTGCGCGAGTATCCGGACATCGATCGACCCGTGATCTCGATCGGCACCACCTATCGCGGGGCCTCGGCGCCGATCATCGAGACCCAGGTCACCCAGGTCGTCGAGGATGCTATCGCCGGCATCGCCGGGATCGACACCATTACCTCGACCAGCCGCGAGGAATCCTCCTCGGTCAATATCGAGTTCGAATCGTCGCGCGATATCGAGGGTGCCGCCAATGACGTGCGCGATCGCATCGCGCGCGCCGTCGGCCGCCTGCCCGAGGAGGCCGAGCAACCACGGGTCGCGAAGTCGGATTCCGACGCCCGACCCATGATCTGGATCGCGGTCGCCAGCGAGAACATGAACGGCCTCGCGTTGACCGACTATTCCGAACGCTTCCTGGTCGATCGGCTCTCCGCGGTTCCCGGCGTCGCACGGGTGATGGTCGGCGGTGGACGTCGTACCGCCATGCGCATCTGGCTCGATCCCGAGGCCCTGGCGGCGCGGCGCCTGACCGTGCAGGACGTCGAGGCGGCGCTCCGTCGTCAGAACGTGGAACTGCCCTCGGGCCGTATCGAATCGGTGAGCCGCGAGGTCGCCGTGCGCACCGAGTCAGCGCTTCGCAGCGCCGAGGAGTTTCGCGCCCTGATCGTGAAGCAAGACGCCGGCCATCTGATACGCCTGGGCGAGGTCGCCGAAGTCGCGCTGGGGGCCGAGGACGAGCGCTCGGAGTTCCGCGTAAACGGCCGCACAGCGGTCGGCATCGGCGTCGTCAAGCAGTCGACTGCGAACACGCTCGATGTGGCCGATGGCGTAACCGCGGAGGTCGCAGCGCTTCGCGAATCGGTCCCGCTGGGCGTCACGCTCGACGTGTCCTACGACCGCTCGGTCTT
>CAYUNL010000067.1:10637-11524 GCA_964446055.1 uncultured Alphaproteobacteria bacterium
CCAGTCCATTGAAGAGGTTTTCGTCGCGCTCGGCATCGCGCTTGTTCTGGTGGTCGGGGTTATCTTCGTGTTCCTGCGCTCGGTAGCGGCGACGGCGATACCGGCGGTGGCGATTCCGATCTCGGTCATCGCCTCTTTCACGGTGCTGGCGGCGCTTGGCTTCTCGATCAACGTCCTCACGCTGCTTGCGCTGGTGCTGGCCATTGGCTTGGTGGTCGATGACGCGATCGTGGTCCTTGAGAACATCCACCGGCGCATGGAGGCTGGCGAGCCGCCGTTGCTCGCCGCCATGCGCGGTTCGCGGCAGATCGCCTTCGCGGTGATCGCCACCACCGTGGTCTTGGTGGCGGTATTCGTCCCAATCTCGTTCATGGAGGGCTCCACCGGTCGGCTGTTCCGCGAATTCGGCATCGCCGTTGCGGCTGCCGTGATCTTCTCTTCCTTCGTCGCGCTCACTTTGACTCCAATGATGTGCTCCAAGTTGCTGCGCCCGCCGGCCCGGGCCGGCGTCCTGTGGCGTGTGACCGAGGTCGGGTTCTCGGCCTTACACCGTGGCTATGCGTGGATGCTCGAGCGGACGTTGGGCGCGCCCGTCGTCGTCGTCGCCGTCGGCCTGGCCATTTCGGCCGCGTCCTACGCCTTGTTTGATTCTTTGCCGCGTGAGTTCGCGCCGGCCGAAGACCGCGGCGTGGCCTTTATCCCTATTAGCGCACCCGAGGGCGCAAGCCTCGAGTACACCAAGCGCTACGTCATCGAGATTGAGGAAGCGCTGAGCCCGCTCGTCGAGCGGGGTGACGCGGCACGGGTCTTCACCATTCTCGCACCCGGGTTCGGCCGGCCGGGTGCGGTCAATGCGGCGTTCTCGATCGTGCGCTTGCGCGATTGGG
>CAYUNL010000068.1:0-236 GCA_964446055.1 uncultured Alphaproteobacteria bacterium
ACGACCAGGGCCGCGACGTGGTGGCACGGCTGATCTACGGCTTTCGCGTCTCGGTCTTGTTCGGGCTGGTGCTGACGGCGGTGTCCTCGGTCGTGGGCGTCGCCGCCGGTGCGATCCAGGGCTACACCGGCGGCTGGACCGACCTCTTGTTCCAGCGCTTTATGGAGATCTGGTCGAGCCTGCCGACGCTCTATCTCCTGATTATCCTGGCTTCGATCGTCGAGCCCAACTTCTGG
>CAYUNL010000068.1:246-11421 GCA_964446055.1 uncultured Alphaproteobacteria bacterium
GTTCAGCTGGATGGCGCTGGTCGGCGTGGTGCGCGCCGAGTTCCTGCGCGGGCGCAATTTCGACTACGTGCGTGCGGCGCGGGCGCTGGGGGTGCGCGACCGCACGATCATGTTCCGCCACGTCCTGCCGAACGCCATGGTGGCGACGGTCACGTTCCTGCCGTTCATCCTCAACGGTTCGATCATGACGCTGACGGGGCTCGATTTCCTCGGCTTCGGGCTGCCGCCGGGCTCGGCCTCGCTGGGTGAACTGCTCAACCAAGGCAAAGCCAACCTGCACGCGCCGTGGCTCGGCTTCTCGGCGTTCTTCGTCATCGCCATCATGCTGACGCTCCTGATCTTCGTCGGCGAGGCGGTGCGCGATGCCTTCGATCCGCGCAAGACCACCGGATGAGCAACGGCGCCTACCTTGAGGTAACGGACCTGGCCGTCAGGTTTCGCGTCGAAGGCGGCGCGCTCGATGCGGTGCGCGGCATCTCGTTCGAGGTGGCGCGGGGCGAGACCGCGGCGCTGGTCGGCGAATCCGGTTCGGGCAAGTCGGTGACCGCGCTGTCGGTACTGCAGCTGTTGCCCTATCCCAAGGCGAGCCACCCTTCGGGCTCGATCCGGGTGGATGGCGCCGAGATGATCGGCGCCGATCCAGATACCTTGCGCGAGGTGCGCGGCAACGGCATCTCGATGATCTTCCAAGAGCCCATGACCTCGCTCAACCCGCTGCACTCGATCGAGCGCCAGGTGACCGAAGGCCTGTACGTGCACCGCGGCTTGGGCAGAACTGCGGCGCGGGCCCGGACGGTGGAACTCCTCCACCTGGTCGGGCTCAAGGAGGCCGAATCACGGCTCGACGCCTACCCCCACCAGCTTTCGGGCGGCCAGCGCCAGCGTGTGATGATCGCCATGGCGCTGGCCAACGAGCCCGAGCTCCTGATTGCCGACGAGCCGACGACGGCGCTCGACGTCACCATCCAGGCTCAGATACTGGAACTCTTGCGCGGGCTGCAGGCGCGGCTGGGGATGGCAATGCTGTGGATCACCCATGATCTGGGTGTGGTGCGCAAAATCGCCGACCGCGTGCTGGTGATGCAGGGCGGCGAGATCGTCGAGCGCGGGCCGACTGCCGAGATATTCGCCAACCCCCAGCATTCCTACACCCGCCATCTGCTCGAGGCCGAGCCCAAGGGCCGGCCACTGGCCGCGCATGCCGACGCGCCGGCGGTCGCCGCCACCGAGGGGCTCAAGGTCTATTTCCCGATCAAGGCGGCGAGGGCGATCATCTTCCGCAAGACCGTGGGGTACGTACGCGCCGTCGATGACATCGCGCTCACGGTTCACGAAGGTCAGACCGTTGGCGTGGTCGGCGAATCGGGTTCGGGCAAGACCACGCTTGGCCTCGCGCTCCTTAGGCTGATCAAGAGCGAGGGATCGATCCGTTTCCGCGGACGCGAGATCCAGGGCGCCAGCTTCGAGGCGCTGAGGCCGCTGCGCCGCGAGATGCAGATCGTCTTCCAGGATCCGTTTGCCAGCCTTAGCCCGCGGCTCTCGGTGGGCCAAATCGTCGAGGAAGGGATGCGTGTGCACGGCCTGGGCGGGGACCTCGAAGAGCGCCGGGCGCTGATCAGCGGCGCGCTCGAGGAGGTCGGCATCGACCCGGAATCGCAGGACCGCTATCCGCACGAGTTCTCCGGCGGCCAGCGCCAGCGTGTCGCCATCGCCCGCGCCATGGTGCTGAAGCCGCGCTTCGTGGTGCTCGACGAACCGACCTCCGCGCTCGATATGTCGGTGCAGGCGCAGATCATCGACCTCTTGCGCGACCTCCAGGAGCGACACCGTCTCGCCTACTTGTTCATCAGTCACGACCTCAAGGTAGTGCGCGCGCTTGCCGACACGGTGATCGTCATCCGCGACGGTCGCATCGTCGAGCAGGGCTCCGCCGACAAGATCTTCGACCACCCCGAAACCGATTACACCAAGGCCCTGATCGCCGCCGCCTTCGATATCGAGACCATCGAAGGCGACGTGGTACGAACCTGAGCGGGCTATGGCGCTGGTGTTTATCTCGAAGTCGGACGATCCCGACGAATACACACGGCAGATGCAGGCGCTGATGCCCGAGCTCGAGGTGCGGGTGTGGCCCGAGGCGGGCGAGACGTCCGAGGTCGACTTTGCGCTGACCTGGAAGGCCAAGCCCGGCGTGTTGGCGGGCTTTCCCAACCTCAAGGCGATCAGCTCGCTGGGTTTCGGCGTCGATCATCTGTTCGACGATCCCACGCTGCCCGCAGAAGTCCCATTGGTTCGCCTGGTCGAGGAGACGCTGACCGGCCAAATGAGCGAGTATGCGATCCTGGGGATCTTGCGCCATCACCGTATGCTCGAAGGCTATGGGGTGGCGCAGACCGCGGCGCGCTGGTTCCGCGAGGCGCCGCCCGATACCGGCGTGACCCCGGTGGGGCTCCTAGGCCTTGGCGTCACCGGCGCCGATTGCGCGTCGAAGGCCGCGGGTTTTGGCTTTCCGGTGCGCGGCTGGAGCCGCTCGCCGCGGGCGCTGCCAGGCGTCGAATGCTTCCACGGACCCGACGGGTTGGAGCCGATGCTGGCCGAGAGCCGCTTCCTGGTCTGTCTGTTGCCGCTGACGCCCGAGACACGCGGTATCATCAACGCCCGCACGCTCGCGGCGCTGCCCCGCGGCGCCTATGTGATCAACGCCGCGCGCGGCGGCCACGTGGTCGACGCCGATCTATTGGCGGCGCTCGAATCGGGTCACATCGCCGGCGCCATGCTCGATGTCTTCAACCAAGAGCCGCTGCCCCGCGACCACCCCTACTGGACCCACCCCAAGGTTACGGTGACGCCGCACATCGCCGGCCTTTGCGTGCCCCGACTGATGGCCCCGCAGATCGTCGACAATGTACGGCGGGTGCGCGAAGGCCGGCCGCTTCTCAACCTGGTCGATCGGGCTCGGGGCTACTGAGTGCATCGGCGGCGAGGGCGATGGCATCGGCGAGCTCGCGCAGGTACACCGATCCCTTGACGGTGCGCTGAACCACGATGGAACGCTTGTCGCGCGGATCCGCCGCGCGGCGGATCATGCCGCGCCGGCCCAAGGTGTCGAGGGCACGGCTGATGGCTGGCTTGCTGAGCCTTAGCGCCGCGGCGAGCCCGCGCACGGTGTGGGGCGGCGGCTCGACGTAGACGCGCACGAGCACCGCCGTCTGGCGCGCCGAGAGGTCGTTCCCCTCGGCCCGCACCATGACGGTAAGGGGGCCGAGCCATAGCCCAAGGGCCTGTTCCGTGGTCAGCGTCATCGCACTAGAATCAAAGTTTCGCGGTGCTAACGTTCCGCCAGCGCAACAACCATAGCAGGGAGACATGGCCGATCTCACGCTGGTCATCGGCGACAAGAGGCTGTCGTCGTGGTCGTTTCGGCCTTGGCTCGCGCTCAAGACCGCCAACATCGCGTTCGATGAAGTGACGATCCACCTCGGCCGGCCCGACACCGCGGAACTCATTCGCGCGTACTCGCCGGCCGGGCGGGTGCCGGTACTGCGAAGCGACGGCGCCACGGTGTGGGAATCGCTCGCCATCTGCGAGTGGGCGGTCGAGCGTTTCCCGCAGACAAGGCTGTGGCCGACGGACGACGCGGCGCGGGCGCACGCGCGCGCGATCAGCCACGAGATGCACGCAGGCTTTCCGGCGTTGCGCGAGACGCTGCCGTTCGCTGCCGCCCGTTCGCTGCCCCGGCCCCCGCGGACGCCGGAGGTCGAGCACGAGATCGAGCGAATCGTCGCGATCTGGGACGATTGCCGCCGCCGCTACGATGGGGCTGCGAAGGACGAGGGGCTCCTGTTCGGCGGTTTCACCATCGCCGACGCGATGTACGCGCCGGTGGTCTCACGATTCCTGACCTACGGAATCGATGTGGACGGCGCCGCCGGCAAATACGCGCGCGCGGTCGCCGCGCTTCCGGCGTTTGTCGAGTGGCACGCCCACGCCCGCGGCTCCTAGTCAGCGATCAGCGCGTCTTTCCAAGCTCGCCATAGTACCGCGCGGCGCCGGGGTGAAGCGGGATCGTGATCCCGCTGAGCGCGGTTTCGGGACGGATGAGCCGCGCCTTTGCGTGGCCGGCGTCGAGCAACCGGCGGTTCTCCGGATGCCACAGCGCGGCCGTGATCGCGTAGACAAGGTCCTCGGGCTCGGTGGCGCCGACCACCCATTGCGCGCCCACGCTCAAGGTATCGACGCCCGCGACCCCGGCATAGGCCCCGCCGGGGATGCGGTCGGTCGAGAAAAAGGGATGGGATTCGCGAAGCGCCAGGGCCGCAGGCCCGTCGATCGGCACCAGGGTGATCAGGTCTTGCGCGGCCAGCGCGCTGATCCCTGGCGCCGGGTAGCCGCCGACGAAGAAAAGCGCGTCAATATCGCCTGCCTCCATCATGTCGGCGGCGCGATCGAGGGAGGCGTATATCGGCCGGACATCGTCGATGCCGAGGCCATAGGCGGCGAGGATGAGCTCGGCGTCGGCGCGGGAGCCCGAGCCGGCGGTGTCGAGCGAGACCGGCCGGCCCTTGAGGTCGGCCACCGTGGCGATGCCGCTGCCGCGGCGGGCGACGAGGTGAACGCTTTCGGGATAGAGGTTGGCGATTGCACGCAGCGCGGTGTTCTCCCCCTGGCCCTGCAACGGGCCCTCGCCCGAGTAGGCCCAGTGGATAACATCGGCCTGCGCCAGCGCCGAGTGGAAGCGGCCCTCGGCGATTGCCGCGAGGTTGGCGACCGAGCCGTCGGTGGCCTGGGCGACGGCGATCAGTCCGGGGACGCCGCAGCCGCCGCCGTCGCCGCACGCGGGGCCGCCCTCGGGCCCGGAGATGATGCCGGCGATCAATGCACCGATCGGGAAGTAGGTACCGGCGGTCGGACCGGTCGCGATGCGGAAGTGCCGCACCCCCTCTTGGGCCTGCGGCGCAGGCGCAACCGCGGCCACCGCGAGCACTGCCAACGCTGCGAGTATCGATTTCTGCGCTGGCCGCCTCATGGGTCATTTATACGCCGCGGCCCCGACATTCCAAAGCACCGGCGTCGTAGTGTTGGCCGATGCGGCACAAGCCATCTAGTGTGCCACCGGTGTTCGAGCGTGCAGTAATTGGCTGGGTCCTCGCCGCGGCGCTGGGTTGCGCGACGGCCGCCGCAGATGAGATTCGGCTGGTCGAGGTCGCCGACGGGCTCGACCAGCCGGTGTATCTGACGCACGCGGGCGATGGCTCGGGGCGCATGTTCGTCGTCGAGCAGGCCGGCCGGGTTCGGGTCTTGCGCGAGGCGGGAGTCGCGACTACGCCATTCCTGGACATCTCCGGCATCGTCAGGAGCGGTGGTGAGCGCGGGCTTCTGAGCGTGGCCTTTCATCCCGCGTACTCGCGAAACGGGTTCTTCTACCTCAATTACACCGACCGCGACGGCGACACCGTGGTGGCGCGCTACTCGGTATCCCGCGATGCCGAGCGCGGCGATCCCGCGAGCGCGGCCCAACTGATCTCAATCGGCCAGCCCTACGGCAACCACAATGGCGGCCAGGTTGCGTTCGGGCCGGATGGGTATCTCTACATCGGCATGGGGGATGGCGGCTGGGCCGGGGATCCCCGCGATCGGGCGCAGAATCCGCGCTCGCTGCTGGGCAAGATGCTGCGCCTGGACGTCGATTCTTCCGAGCCGTACGCGATCCCGCCGGACAATCCCTTCGCGGCATCGAACGGCGCGGCGCCGGAGATCTGGGCGCTGGGCCTACGCAACCCCTGGCGGTTCAGTTTCGATCGGCTGACGGGCGACCTCTACATCGGCGATGTCGGCCAGAACAAATGGGAGGAGATCGACTCCCAGCCGGCGGGACACCGCGGTGGGCTGAACTACGGCTGGCGCATCATGGAGGGCGCACACTGCTTCAATCCCGCCAGCGGATGCGGGCGCTAAGGCCTGACCGAGCCGGTCCACGAATACAGCCAGGCGCAAGGCTGTTCGGTGACCGGTGGCTATGTCTACCGCGGCCGCACGCTTGCCGAGCTAGCCGGCACGTACGTGTTCGCCGATTATTGCGCCGGCACGATTTGGGGCCTTTCCCGGGAGGCCGGCGGGGGCTGGTCCCGCACCACGCTCCTCGAATCGGGATTCGCGATCAGCTCTTTCGGCGAGGACGAGGAGGGCGCGCTCTACGTGCTCGACTATTCCGGTGGGCGGGTGTCAAAGCTTTCGGCGGTAAGATGACTCCTCACCCTTGAGGAAAGTCCGCGGGCGAACCCAAGCGCATGGCGACGTTCAATAGCACGACGATTCTGGTCGATCATCTTCTGGAGAGCCTGGAGACGACCTACCAGCGATTGTTTGGGGGATACGCGCCAGAGTACCCGAGCGTGATCCACACCGCAGCGGTCATGGCGATGGAGATCATCGCCAATTCCAACGCGCTCTATCACAACGCCGAGCACAGCATGATGGTGACGCTGGTGGGGCAGGAGATCGTTCGCGGAAAATACTTGCGCGATGGCGGCGTCAGCGCCGAGGAATGGGTCCATTTCATCGTCTCGCTCCTGTGCCATGACATCGGCTATGTGCGCGGCATCTGTCCCGGCGATCGCGAGGGTGTCGCCGTCATCGACGGTGATGGTGGTACGGTCCCGCTGCCGCCCGGCGCTACCGACGCGGTGCTTACGCCCTATCACGTAGAGCGCGGCAATCTGTTCGTCCGCTGGCGCTTCCGCGATCACCCGATCATCAACCACGAGGTCATCACGTCGAACATCGAGAACACCCGCTTTCCTGTACCCGAAGAGGGCGATTCGACGGAGGGCGGAGACTACCCCGGTTTGGTGCGCGCGGCCGACCTCATCGGGCAACTCGCCGATCCCGACTATCTACGCAAGCTCCCGGCGCTCTTCCACGAGTTCGAGGAGACCGGCGCCACCGCGCTGTTCGGCTACGAATCGCCCGAGGACCTTCGCGAGGGCTATGCCAACTTCTAGTGGTAGTTGGTGAGCGAGCTCTTGCTCAAGGGGCTCGAGTATCTTCGGGTGACGCGCGAGGGAAGGGAATGGGAGGCCGGCCTCTACTCGCACATCTTCGCCGAGGAACATCGGCACGTGCTTTGACAACCGCCCATGTTTCGCCCCTCCGACCTCGTAATCGAAACCTTCGTCCACTAACTGAGCCAGGACTACAGCGAGGCGTTCGGGGGCGGTCCGCCCGAGCATCGTGATACCCTGGTGCAGGTGGTGCGGATGTCGCTGGCCCGGGTCGCGCGCTCGGACGCGCTCTACCACGATCTCGTCTACACCCTGCTTGTCACCCTTGTCGGCCAAGACATCCTGCGCGGCCGAATCGCGCGCGACGCAGATGTTACCTCGAACGACTGGGTGCACTTTCTTGCGTCGATCTTGTGCTCGAACGTGGGCATCGTGCGCGGCACCTGTCCTGGCGACGACGAAAACCGCTGCGTCACCGGCGATGACGCAGAGCCAATGGAGCTACCCCGCGGCGCCACCGACGGCGCTTTGTGGTCCTACCGTGCGGAGCGCTCGCAGATCTTCGTGCGCCATCACTTTCGCGACCACGCCGTTCTTAGCTGGGAGGCGCTGGCGGCGAACATCCAGTACTCCCGCTTCCCGCCACCGTTGGACAGCGACCACGAGGTCGCGTCCTACCCCGGCCTATTGCGCGCCGCCCACCTCATCGGCACCGTGGCCGACCCGAACTTCGTGCTGAAAATCAATCGGTTGTTCCTCGAGGCGCACGAATCTGGCATCGCCGACCAGCTTGGCTATGCCAATGCCCCCGACTTCATCGCCCGCTACCCGGTCTTCTTCTGGCGCGTCCTCCACCCCTTGATCGGCGAGGCGACGGACCTGCTGGGCTATACCGGGGCAGGCCGGGTGTGGCTCGCCAACATGCACGCGCACCTCTTGGTCGAGGAACACCGCTAGCCGTCGGCGATCGGCCCAACGTTTGCCGCGCCCAGGCGCTCGGCGGCGATGCGCTTCACCGCGGCGCGCACCGTGGGGTCGATCTCGACCAGTTCCTGGAAGTCCCTGGCCCTGAGAACCAACAGCTGGCACGAGGTGACGGCCCGTACGGTGGCGGTGCGCGGACGGTCGTCGATGAGCGCAATCTCGCCGAAGAAATCCCCGGTGTGTAGGCCAATTGGCTCGCCATCTTCACGTTCCACCGTTACTTCGCCGGCGACAAGGAAATACATCGCGTCACCGCGCTCGCCCGTCCTAATCACCATCTCGCCCGGGGCCGCGAAGCGCGGGTGCAGGAGCTCCACGATCTCGGCCACCCGGCGCGCGTCGAGCCCCGAGAAGAGCGGAACCTTGGCCACCATGGTCCACGTGACCGCGAAGTCACGCTTGCGTATCTCTTGGTTGAAGCCCGAGGCGAGAATCCCGGCGGGGACGGCGAACATGGCCACCCCCATCACCGTGACCATTCCACCGAAGATTCTGCCGCCCAACGTGACCGGTGTCACATCGCCGTAGCCCACCGTCGTCAGGGTCACGATGCCCCACCAGAGCGCGGCAGGGATCGAGCCGAACTCCTCGGGCTGGGCCGATTGCTCGAAGACGAACATCAGGCTGGACACGAAGATGTGCAGCACACCGAGCATGAGGAGCGCCGCCACCAAGGGCTTGCGCTCGTTCCGCAGGACTCGCGCGAAGGTTTCGAGCGCCGGTGAATAGCGTGTGAGCTTGAGAATCCGAAGAAGCCGGAGGACCCGGAGGAAGCGCAGGTCCACGGCGAAGAAGGCGCTGAGGTAGAAGGGCAGGAAGGCCAAGAGGTCGATTACCGCCATCGGCGTGGCCATGTGGCGGAGCCGGCCTCCGACCGGCGTGACCACGGCGCGGCGGCGGTCCTCGACCGTTGCCCACACTCGCAACACGTACTCGACGGTGAAGATGGCGACCGAGAAGACCTCGAAGCCGAGGAAGAAGCCTTCGGCGTCGGCGTTGATGCTGGGTACCGTCTCGAGGATCACCGCCAGCACGTTGCCGGCGATCAAGGCCACCATGAAGATTTCGAAGACGCGATTCACGAGGTCGCCCTCGCGCGTCCCTTCCAGAATCTCGTGCGTGCGCCGCCTGATCGCGTCCATCACCCCAGCCCGCATTTGCGGCCGCCCAGGCGCCGCCAGCATAGCAGCGGCGGCGACCGACTGCAGCAGTGCCCGTGCAGCGCGGCTCAGCCGATTTCGGCGAGGACGGGGAAGATCTCGATCAGGTAGTAGCTAAGGTCGGACAGCCGGTTGAAGAAGATCATCAGCCCGGTGGCGACCAGGAGCAGGCCGACGCCGATCTCGACTTTGTGGAGGTGGCGCCGGAAGCGGCTGAGGAAGCCCATGAAAGGTCCCACCGCGAGCGCCGCGGCCATGAAGGGAATCCCCAAGCCGAGTGCGTAGACGGTCAGTAGGGATGCTCCGTAGCCTACCGAATCGGTGCTCGCGGCGATGGTCAGGATGGTGGCGAGGATGGGTCCGATGCACGGCGTCCAGCCGAATGCAAACGCGAGTCCCACGCCGTAGGCGCCCAATAGGCCGCCCGGCACCTTGCCGACCTGGAACCGGGCCTCGCGATTGAGGAGCTTGATGCGGAACAGCCCCATGTAATGGAGGCCGAAGATAACGATGACGGCGCCGGCGACCTGGCTGATCACTTCGAGGTGGTCGAAGAGGAGCGCGCTCACCGCCGAGGCGGTGGCGCCCAGCGCGACGAATACGGTGCTGAAGCCGAGAACGAAAGCTAGCGCGTAGCGCGCGACCCGGCGGGTTAGCCCGGTACTGGCGTCGCCGCCACCTTCGGCGATGACCGCGCCGCCCCCGGCGCCCGCCATCACGGCACCCGCGCGCGCCGCGGCAACCTGATCGAGGCTGGTGCCGGCAACGAAGCAGAGGTAGGCGGGTACCAGCGGCAGCACGCACGGCGAGAGAAAGCTCAGCGCGCCGGCGCCGGCCGCAAGTGCAAACGAGATGTCCAAGCCTGCCACCGCTGCGTTTCCGTCGTTGTCTCTGAGGCCAAACACATAATCGGCGCTAGCGATCAAGGCCAATCACATTGTTGTGGCCCTGAAGTGTCGTCCGAACCCTCACCTGCGGCGGAAAACCACCGAGGCCAGCCAGCCGGCAAGCGCGGCGAGAATCACCGCAAGAATGCCATAGCTCGCCGGCCGCCGATTGGCGAAGTCGAAGAGCGTGCGCTCGACTCCGGATTTGGAGATGAACAGCGGCGTCGATTGCGCGGTGATGATCTGGCCATCACGGACCAGGTAGACCTCGGCGTTATAGCGGCCCACAGGCGTGTTGGCGGGGAAGTGGACCCTGGTCCGGAACAACGCCGAATCGAGGAAGGTAACGGTTCCCGGCGCCTCCTGGAACAGCCGCTCGCGCTCCTTGTTGCGCCTCAGCGCCTCGTGGTAGAGGGCGATCTCGGCTTCGTCGACGCCCGGCGCGCGAGGGCGCAGCGTCAGGTGGCGGGCGCCGATCTGCAGACGCCGCTGCTGAGATTCCGTTAGCGCCTCGTCCAAGGGGCGCGTCGAGCTAATGGAGTAGTACGACGGCACGTCGGCAAATACGATGGCGCCGCGGTTGACCCATATGCCCGCCACCCGCTCCTTGCGGCGTACGACCAGGTCCTCCGCCGGGCCGCGAACGACGACGACGACGTCGCCGCCGCCCTCGGTTGCGCCGAACAACAAGACGTCGGCCCCCTGGAAGCTGGAGGTGATGGAGATGCGGTACGAGGAGAGGTCGGCGACCAGCGTCTCCACCGCCCCCGCAGAGCCCACGTGGGCGAGGCAAAGCGCGACCGCCGCCGCGCCCAACGTCGTGCCGGCGGCGCGCATCACCGCACCACCACGGCGGCGATGGAGTACAAGTCATCGGGCCTCGCCACCAAGCCGAACAAGAGCCGCCCGCACACGGCGAGTACCAGGATCGCCAATAGACCGCGCAGCTGCTCGCCCTTGAGGCGGGCACTGAAGCGAGCGCCGAACTGGGCACCGATCACGGCGCCGAGAATGAGCAGGAAGGCAAGCGTTACGTCGACCGTTTTGTTGTTGATCGCGTGCAAGATCGTGACGTTGGCGGTGACGAAGAAGATCTGAAAGAGCGAGGTGCCGAATACCATCGCCGTCGGCATACCGAGGAGA
>CAYUNL010000069.1:0-11398 GCA_964446055.1 uncultured Alphaproteobacteria bacterium
CGGAGTAGAGGCCTTCGTTCTCGGGTGGATAGATCACGTCGATGCCGCCGGCGAGCACCGCGACGGTGCCGGTCTGGAGCGCGCCGCGATGCGCCGCGGTGTCGATGCCGCGGGCCATTCCGGATGCGATCACTAGATCGCGGGCGCCGAGATCGGCGGCGAGCCTGCGCGTGAAGCGGACGCCGTTGGCCGAGGCGTTGCGCGCACCGACCACCGCGAGCGTCGGGCGGCGCAAGAGATGGGCGGCGCCCTTGACGGCGAGGAGCGGCGGCGGATCGGCGATCTCGGCCAAGGGCGCCGGGTAGTCGGGCTCACCTATCGCCACCAAGCGTGCACCGGCCGCCTCGGTCGCCTCGATCTCGCCAACAGCTTGCGCGCGCGGGCGTGGCCACTGCCTTGCGTCGGCCGCCTTGTCGCGAGAGGCCTGGTAGGGCGTCGAGCGCGGCCGCCGCAGAGCCGAAGCGCTGCAACAGCGCGAAGAAGGTGATCGGCCCAACGTTCTCGCTGCGGATCAGCCGCAACCAGTCAATTCGCTCGGCGTCCGTGAGGCTGCGCGGCGCCGCTGCCATCGGTGGTTCCCTCCTGGTTCGGCGTGCGCTGCGGACGATCCTGGTTTCCCGCCCGCGAATCAAGCGCCGATTGGAAGTGAGCCGCGATTGTGTGACCGCCGTCACCGTCGCATTGATTTCGCAGCAGCTTTCACGAGATGTTTCACTGCCGGCGGCTTTGAGTTCGACGCCGCGTCGGCTAGTCTGGTAGCAAGACGACCAGATACTTTTTCGTGATTATCCCCTTGACGTACGAAGCTCCAATCCCCATATTGGGGGTATTGGAGGTTTCGATGATGGCGAAAGCACCGACCGTACAGGAGTTTTTCAAGCAGTTCCCTGATGACGATGCGTGTCTTGAGCATTTGATGGGGCTTCGCTTCGGCAACCCGCTTTATTGCCCGAAGTGCAGTGCCGAGGGCCAGTTTGCCAAGCTCAAGAAGCTTCCGGCCTACGCCTGCCCAACGTGCGGGCATCATATTCACCCGATGGTCGGAACGCCGTTTGAACGCTCTCACACGCCGCTCCAAAAGTGGTTCTACGCGATGTATTTGTTCACCACGTCGCGACACGGCGTCCCTGCAAAGGAACTTCAGCGCCAGTTGGGCGTGACGTACAAAACGGCGTGGCGCATGGGCCACGAGCTTCGCAAGTACATGGGTGAAGTTGACGGCGATCCACCGCTTGATGGCCATATCGAGGTTGACGAGACGTACGTCGGCGGTCGGCACGCGGGCGGGAAGCGTGGTCGCGGCGCGCCGGGGAAGACCGTCGTGTTTGGAATGCTTGAACGCGGCGGCGACGTAATGACGCGCATTATCGGCAATGTGAGGCGCGCTACCCTCGAAGCCCATATCCTTGAGAACATCGAGTCTGGAGCCCGGATCAGCACCGATGAGTTGAAGTCTTACGGCGCACTGGCCCGCCACGGCTACCGCCATCGGACGGTCAATCACAGTGCGGACGAATGGGTTGTTGGCGATACACATGTCAACAGCATCGAGGGTTTCTGGTCCCAATTGAAACGGTCGATCCGTGGCACCCACGTTCATGTCTCGCGCAAGCATCTACCCAAGTACCTCGCGGAGTTTGAGTTCCGGTTCAATCTGAGGAAGGCTCCCCACTTGATGTTCGACGCCTTGCTTGCCGGATTCGTGCGGCCTTTGCCGGATCGCCCTCCGTCATAGCGGCCAATCCCTCGTCAAACCGATTCCAGCTACCCTTGCTCGGGTGTTCTTTGGCAAACCTATCTAACTTCCCGGTTTTGCGGGCTTCCTCAAGGCTTAGGTACTTACCGCGCGCCACTAAACTGCTCTCGCCTTAAAGCCGTCATATGTCCCGTCAGTTTCGATTTCGATTATGGCATCACTTGAAACGCCGTCCCCGGTGACGACGACAGTTAGCAAAAACGTACCCGTCTTTTTAAGACCAGGTGCCAATCGATTGGGAATAACTGTCAGAATCTCGAACCGCCCGAGGTTCTTCAAGACGCGGCCCACATCAACATACCGTTTCGTGAGATCATCGACCGTCGTTTCGTAGCCGCCTGTTACAGACCACGTAAGCGGTAGTGCGTCTTGGTCCCAAAGCGTTTCGGTTCTTTCTGATTCCAGCCGGTGCTCGATCCTTACAAGTTTCGCCACACACTCTCGAACCGATTTTCGGGAAGTAGTCTTGACAGCCAGTCTCACGTATTTGACTGGCTCAGCAAATGTTCCCGGCGCCCGTTCTGTCAAGGTCGTGACTGAAACACCACCAGATCCAGGATTAAATGATGCTTCTAATTTGGGCGTCAGATGTCTTTTCAACTGAACCGCATATTCAAAAATCCAGTATGTCGCTAACAGCAACCCAGCAAATATTCCGACAGCCCAAGATGGCACCCCAATCAGGCTCTCCAAGCTCGCCTCCGCGAGTCTGGAGATAACCCAGCCAAAAGAACCGACAATCGCACCAGTGATTGGCACGAGCATATATCGTTTTGCACCCAGGGCAGCGTTAAGTGCTGACCCGTGTTCGCTAAACCATCCCATACCCCCGACTCTGCCGCCGCCGGGGGTCGTACGTCAAGGGGATAATCGCGTACTTTTTTGCCAGGGACGGGGTTTCCGATAGCAGCCACTCGGCTGACGCGCGGCGGTAAGGCCGGCCGCCGCACCGATTCTTCACGCATTGCGGCCTTTGAACACGCATCTGTCGCGGCCACAGAAGAAGAGGGAGGATGCATGCCTTCAGAAACCGGCGAGGAGATTGACGCGGAGCATCAGCGTTCGCTGGGCGCCGAGCCGCGTGAATCGGTCGCCGAGGAACATCAGGACTCCCGCGACGAACTTCGGCGCCAGGTCGAGAAACGCACAGCAGATCTTACGCGCACGAATGCATCCCTGAGACGCGAGATCGCCGAGCGCGAACGGGCGGAGGAGGCGCTGCAGCGGAGCGAGGAGCGGTATAGAAACCTCTACAACCGCACCCCGGCCATGCTGCAGTCCTATGGCCGTGACCACAGGTTCGTGAGCGTCAGCGACCATTGGCTCGAGGTCATGGGCTACCAGCGCGACGAGGTGATCGGCCGTCACATCATCGAGTTCGTGACCGAGGAATCGCGGCAGCTGTTCCGAAATGAATCGCTACCGGCGCTTCTGCGCAGCGGCATCGCCAGCGACCTCTCCCGGCAGCTGATCAAGAAGAACGGCGAGATCCTCGACACCTTGATCTCCACGATCGTCGAGCGCGACGACAGGGGAGACCCGGCGCACTTCCTTTCCGTCATCGTCGATGTCACGGAGCGCAAACGGGCGGAAGATGCGCTGAGGGAGAGCGAAGCGCGCCTGAGCATCGCCCATGCAGTGGCCGGGGTCGGGAGCTGGGACCTCGACCTGGTGAAGGACGAAATGTATTGGTCGGAACAGACCTACGAAATCCTTGGCCTATCGTCGGCGAAGGTTGCTCCCTCGGCAAGCCAGTTCTTGCCGCTCATCCATAATGAAGATCGAGCGGATGTGGACGCCACGATCGCGGCCACACTCGAAGATCGGCAGAACACTGAGATGGAGTACCGAATCGTCAGGCCCGACGGCGTTCAACGAACGGTAGTGAGCCGGAACCAAGTTGTGGTCGGTGAAGCCGGCCAACTGTTAGGGATACACGGGACAATACTCGACATAACCGAACGCAAGCGGGCCGAAGACGCCTTGCGCGAAAGCGAGGCCCGGTACCGGGACCTAGTTGAGCTATCGCCTGATGCCATCTCCATCTTTGAGGACCGCAAGTTCCGATTCGTCAACGCCGCGGCTGTCGAGATGTTTGGCGGCGCAGGAGCCGATGATCTGATCGGACAGAGTATTATGCATCGCGTCGACCGCGATTATCACGATCAGGTGCCGGCTCACGAAGCGAAGATACTGGCGGGGGAGGAGATGCCCTTCGCTGAGTTGAGGTTCACCCACGCCGACGGCTCCGAGGTCATTGCCGAGGCAAACGGCAAGCGTCTCATGTTTGAGGGCAAGCCGGCGGTCCTGGCCATCCATCGCAACATCACCGAGCGCAAGCGGGCCGAAGATGCGTTGCGCGAAAGCGAGGCCCGGTACCGGGATCTAGTTGAGCTATCGCCTGATTGCATCACAATCGTTCAGGACTTCAAGTTCCGGTTCGTCAACGCCGCCGCGGTCAAGCTCTTTGGCGCCGGACAAGCCGACGATCTGATTGGAAAGAGTGTTTTTGATCGCCTCCATCCCGACTATCACGATCAAGTGCGGGGTCGCGCAGAGAACGTCCTTACGGGTCAAACGGTGCCCTTTGTCGAGCTGAAACTTCTTCGTTTGGACGGCACGGAGGTCTTCGTCGAGGCAGCCGGCGCGCCTGTTGTCTTTGAAGGCAAGCCGGCGATCCAGTACATCGCCCGCGAAATCACCGAGCGCAAGCGGGCGGAGGAGGCGCTGCGCGAGAGCGAGGAGCGATACCGACAGCTGGTTGAAATGAGCCCCGACGCGATCGTCGTCCACCGCGATAGCAAGTTCGTTTTCGTCAACTCGTCGGCAGTCGCGGTCTTTGGCGGCGAGCGGCCGGATGATCTCTTGGGCAAGGATAGCATCGAGCACGTGCATCCGGACTACCACAGCCGCGTTCTCGATCGCCGGACAGAGATCGCGAGCGGCGGATCGCCGCCAATCGTCGAGATGCAATTGGTCCGCTTGGACGGCTCGGTGTTCTGGGTCGAGGCCAGCGGCCGGGGGATCACTTGGGGGGGCCAACCCGCCGTCCAGGGTTGGTTCGCGACATCACCGAACGCAAACGGATCGAGGCGGCGCGGAACGAGAGCGAGAAATGGACGCGCGGAGTAATGGAGAACGTTGCCGAAGGCTTGGCGACCATCGACGAGAGCGGCCGCATCGAATCCTTCAACCCCGTGGCGGAAGCGATGTTCGGATACCGCGCGCAGGAGATGATCGGCCGCAACGTGCGCGAGCTGATGACCGCGGGCGACCAGGACCGCCACGATGGATACCTGCGACACTACCGGGAGACGGGCGAGGGCTCGATCATCGGAGTCGGCCCTCGCGAGATCACGGCGCGGCGAAAAGACGGGAGCGTCTTTGCGATGGAACTCGCCGTGGCCGAAATGGCCATTGGCGGCCAACGCAAGTTCATCGGCTCGATGCGCGACGTTACCGAGCGCAAACGGGCGGACACTGCGTTGATTGCCGCCAAGCAGGAGGCGGAGTTCGCGAGCCGAGCCAAGTCAGAGTTCCTTGCCAACACCAGTCATGAGCTGCGTACCCCGCTGAACGCGATCATCGGCTTCACCGACATGATGGCCGGCGGCTACGTCGGAGAGCTAAACGCAAGGCAAACGGATTATGTTTCGGACATCCAAACTTCCGGCCACGCGCTGCTGGAGATCATCAATGACATCCTGGATCTGACGAAGATCGAATCGGGTCAGGTCACGCTCGCCGAGGACATCGTCGAGGTGGCGTCGGCGGTGCAGGCGGCGGTGCGGATGATCAGGGAACGGGCGAGCGATGGTCGATTGCGGCTGGGTACCGATGTTCCCGATGAACTACCGCTGTTGCGAGCGGACGTTCGGATGGTCAAGCGAATCCTCCTCAACCTTTTGTCCAATGCAGTGAAATTCACGCCGGCGGGCGGCGAGGTCACGCTGGACGTCTCGGTTGACGAGGACGGCGCGCTTCGCTTTCGCGTCCGGGACAACGGCATCGGGATTGGTGAAGAGGATCTGCGAACGGTAATGGAGCCCTTCGTCCAGGTGGATTCGACCCTGAGTCGCCACTATCGGGGTACCGGGCTAGGGCTTCCGCTCGTGAAGTCGATGAGCGAATTGCACGGGGCCGGCGTCGAGCTCGAAAGCAGGCTCGGCGCCGGCACCACCGTGACCGTTCGTTTCCCGCCCGAGCGCGTCGTCTTCGTCAGTGATCTCGCGCGCGGCCCGGCCGCGCCTACATCGACTTCGTCGTAATCCGGACTCTGCGGCGAACCGTCGTCCGGCAGGGGTGCCGGAAAACTATATACTGTCACTGGTTTCTGCGGGCTCTGTGTCGGCGGGCGAGGTCAGACGCTCGAGGTGTTCGATCACCTCTTGCGCCGGGATCACGTCGCCGAGGTCGAGGTCGATGTCGAGGAGATTGACCTCGTGCATGAGCTCGCAGCGTTCGCCGACCGCCTCGTGGGGCACGATGACGCGATAGGCCTCGGAGGCGTCGCGGCAGGTCGCGTAAACGCAGTGGCTGGTGCTAACGCCGGTGACGATCAAGGTGTCGATGCCGAGCGCGCTCAGCATCTCGTGAAACTCGGTCCCCTTGAACGCCGAGGCGTGGCGCTTGCGCAGCAGTTTCTCATCTTCTCGCGGGGCGAGGCTGGGGTCGAGGTCGAAGAGATCGCCCACGCCGTCGGGAATCTGCATGGTTAGCTTTTGCGGCCGCGGGCTGGGCGGCGCGGCGGGATCGTGCGCGTAGCTGGTGAAGAAGATCGGGATCCCCGCCGCGCGCGCGGCGGCCAGCACGCCGCGGGTCGCGTCGAGAACGCTGTCGAGGTTGCTGCCGATGTGCAGCGAGGGATCAAGCCAGTTCCGAGCCATGTCGATGACCACGAGCGCCGGGCGAGCGCCGAAGCCGACGCGATTGCCCCAGCCGCGCGCAAGGTACTTGGCGCGGAGGTCCTCGAGGTGCGTACGCAACGGGCCGCGCAGCGCATCGGGCAAGCGCAGGTCTGAGGAGCCAAACCGGGGTGCGCGGGGGCGAGATCCCGATGTCATTCACAAGACTCCGTTTGGCCGGATGTGTCGATTACATGCCGCCGGCGGCGGCGGGCGGGGTGATTTGCATGCTGTCGTACTCCTCGGCGTCCTCAGTCGCGCCGCCGTCGGTGTGTTGGCAGGCGATGGCGCCGGCGGCCACCGCCACCAGGGCCGCGGAGCGCAGGAGGAACTGGCGGCGGTCGAGTGGCGGGCGCTCTCCTTGGCGGTCCATGTCCCTGTCCCGTGGCGCGGAGCGCCGGCTCACTCTTGCTTGCCGGCGGCGAACAAGATTCTCGGCTCTGCGCCGCGGAGGAGACGGCGGATGTTGGCGTAGTGGCGGGCGAGGATGAAGGCGGCGAGGAAGGCGGCGAACTCGGTGCGTTGGAGATCGACGAGAAAGTGGGCGAGAACCGGTGCGGCAATCAGAGCGCCGATTGCGGCCAGCGAGGAATAGCGGAACAGGGCGGCGAGCGCGAGCCACATCGCGCAAGCGGCGAGCCCGACCGGCCAGGCGATGGCGATGAGGCAGCCGAGCGTCGTTGCCACCGCCTTGCCGCCCCAGGCGAAGAAGCTCGCCGCGAGGATCACCGCCAGGCCGACGGCGCTGACCAGGTTCAGGCCGCCTACGGTGAGCAATGCGAAGGCGACCCCGACGGTCGCGAGCGTGCCGATCCCGGCCGCCGCACCGGGAAGATTGTCGAGGCGGAGCCAGATCGGGAAGGCATGGCCGACGACAGCGCCCAAGCCCGTCATTACCGCGAAGTCCTGGCCGAACATCGCGCCCGCAAGCCACACCGGGACGCCACCCTTGGTCGCATCCAATAGCAGTGTCAGCGCCGCCATCGCCTTGTTCCCGGTTCGCAGGACGTTGGTCGCGCCGATATTCCCCGAGCCGATCTCGCGTAGGTCTCCGTGGCCGGCGAGGCGGGTGAGGATCAGGCCGAAGGGGATCGAGCCGACGAGGTAGCCGATGAGGGGCGCCGCTGCCCACAACCGCCAAGTGTATTCAAAGGCGCCCAGGGGATCGGGCACGGCTAGCGCTTGGGATTGGCGGCGTAGACTTCGCGGCCGGCGACCACGGTGCGCAGCGCGCGGCCCTGCACGGGGCGGTCCTCGAAGGGCGAGTTCTTGGACTTGGAGCGAAAGGCCTCAGGATCGATACGCCATGGCGCCTCAAGGTCGATGAGGGTGAGATCGGCCGGTGCGCCTGACTCCAGCGCCCCGCACTCGAGTCGCAGGAGACGTGCCGGCGCGGCCGTCATGGCGCCGAGCACTGCCAAGAGCGGCACCTGGTCGTTGTGGTAGAGCTCAAGCGCCAGAGGCAGCATGGTCTCCAATCCCGCAATCCCGCACTCGGCCTGGGCGAACGGGTGGCGCTTGCTTTCCTGATCCTGCGGCGCGTGACCCGAAGCGATCACGTCGATGGTGCCGTCGGCCAAGCCCTCGACCACCGCACGGCGGTCGGACTCGGCGCGCAGTGGCGGCGCGGTTTTGGCGAAGGTGCGGTACTCGCCGACTTCCGTTTCGTTGAGGGCGAAGTGGTGGGGCGCCGCCGAGCAGCTGACCGGCAGACCCCGCGCCTTGGCGGCTCGTATCGAATCGAGGGCGGCGGCGGTGGAGAGGTGGCTTGCGTGATAGCGGGTTTCGGTGAGCGCGACGAGCCGAAGGTCGCGGTCGAGTGCGATGGCCTCGGCGGCGGGCGGAATCCCCGCGAGGCCGAGGCGGGTTGCGACTTCGCCTTCGTTCATGCAGCCGTCTTCGGCAAGGCTCGGCTCCTGAGGGAAGTGGTCGATCAGCACATCGAATGCCGAGGCGTAAGAGAGCGCTCGGCGCATCACCCGCGCGTTCGCCACCGTGTGCGTGCCGTCGGTGAAGGCAACGGCACCGGCCGCAGCGAGCGAACCGAATTCGGTCATCTCAGCACCGCCGAGCCCCTTGGTGATGGCGGCGGTCGGGTGGACATGGACGATGGCGCTGTCGCGGGCCCTCCGCGCCATCAACTCGACCAGCGAGACGTCGTCGATCACGGGCTCGGTATCGGGCATCGCGACCAGCGTCGTCACGCCGCCCGCAGCGGCGGCATGACTGGCGCTCGCGAGCGTCTCCTTGTGGCTGGCGCCGGGCTCGCCCAGGAAGGCGCGCATGTCGATCAGGCCGGGGCACAGCGCGTGGCCGGCACAATCGACGGTCTCAATTCCCTCGGGCACGCCGTCCGAGAAGAGACCCGGCCCGAGGTCCGCAATGATCCCGTCCTCGGTCAGGAGCGCGCCGCGCGAATCGAGCCCGCTGGCTGGGTCGAGGAGCCGGGCGTCGCAGTAGGCGCGCCGCCCTCCCGCGCTCATACCGCGGCCACTGCAGCGATCATGCCGGGCTCGCGTACCAACGCCTCGAGGCAGGCCATGCGCACCGCCACGCCCATCTCGACCTGCTCGCGGATCAGGCTGCGGTCGATGTCGTCGGCAAGTGCGGTGTCGATCTCGATGCCACGGTTCATCGGCCCCGGGTGCATGACCAGGGCATCGGGCTTGGCCAGGCTGAGCTTCTCGTAGTCGAGGCCGTAAAAGCGGTAGTACTCGCGCGTCGAGGGGACGAAGGAGCCATGCATGCGCTCGACCTGGAGGCGCAGCATCATCACGATATCGCACGCCTTGAGGCCCTGGCGCATGTCGTGGTGGACGGCGACGCCGAGGCGCTCGATCGCCGCGGGCAGGAGCGTCGGCGGGGCCACCGCGCGCACCGCAGCACCCATGGTGGTCAGGAGCTCGATGTTGGAGCGCGCGACACGGCTGTGCAGGATGTCGCCGCATATTGCCACCGTGAGGCCGGCGAGACGGCCCTTGCGGCGGCGGATGGTCAGCGCGTCCAAGAGCGCTTGAGTGGGATGGGCGTGGCTGCCATCGCCGGCGTTGATGACCGCGCAATCGACCTTCTGCGCCAACAACGCCACCGCGCCGCTCTCGTCATGGCGCACCACCAGGACATCGGGCTGCATGGCGTTGAGTGTCATCGCCGTGTCGATCAGCGTCTCGCCTTTCTTGATCGAGGAGCCCTCGACCGACATGTTGATGACGTCGGCGCCGAGGCGCTTGCCGGCCAACTCGAACGAGGTGCGGGTGCGGGTCGAGCTCTCGAAGAAGAGGTTGATCTGGGTGCGGCCTCGCAAGCGCGACTGCTTCTTGTCGGCGCCGCGGTTGCGCGCTACCTCGGCCTCGGCGAGGTCGAGAAGCGCGGTGATCTCGTCGGCCGAAAGGCCGTCGATCGTAAGGAGGTGACGGTGCGGGAAAACGATTCCCGTGGGCGCGCTCATTAAAACTCGACTATACGCCTCGGGCCGTCGAGCGCAAGCGTTGGGCGGTTGCTAGAGGATCATTTGGCGGCCAGGCTGTCGAGGGCGCCCTGGAGGATGTAGGCGGCGGCGAGCTTGTCGACTAGCTGACGGCGCCGACGGCGCGAAGCATCGGCCTCGAGGAGCGTGCGGGTGACCGCAGCGGTGGACAGGCGTTCGTCCCAGAAGGCGGTTGGGATATCGACGGTTTTCAGGAAGTTGGTGGCGAAGGCGCGGATCGACTGGCAGCGCCGCCCCTCTGTACCGTCCATATTGATGGGCAGACCAATGATCAGTCCGCCCACGCCCTCGCGCGCGATGATCTCGGCGAGCGCCTGGGCGTCGGCGGTGAAGCGAGTACGGCGCAGGGTCGCGTAGGGGCTGGCGACGGTGAGTGTGGTGTCGGAGAGCGCGAGCCCGACGGTTTTGGTTCCGACGTCGAGGCCGAGAAGGCGGTCGCCGGCGGCGAGGCGCGTCTTCAGCTCCCGAGGCTTGCCGTGCAACATACCGGGTGATACGGTCGGCCCGCGTGCCGCGCGAAGCCAGGGTTTGCGGAGATTTTCCGCAGCGCCGGCAGTCCGGCGGAGAAACATTCCACCCGCCCGAGACTCGCACATGTCGCTCGATAAAGCCACGGTGGCCCGCATCGCCGCGTTGTGCCGCATCAAGATCGCCGAGGGCGAGCTCGAGGCGCTGGCCGCCGAACTCGACAACATCCTGACCTGGGTCGCCGCGCTCGACACGGTGGATACCGAGGGCGTGCCGCCGATGACCGGCGTCACCGAGATGGCGCTGCGGCGGCGCGAGGACGCGGTCGATGATGGCGACTGCGCCGAGCAAGCGCTGGCCAACGCGCCGGAAACCGACGCCGGTTACTTCACGGTGCCCAAGGTGCTGGAGTGAGCGCCGAGCTCACCGGGCTGAGCATCGCCGCGGCGCGCGAGGGCTTGGCGGGCGGCGCATTCTCGGCCCGCGAGCTGGCGGCGGCGCATGTTGCGGCAATGGAGGCGGCGCGCCCGCTCAACGCCTTTGTCACCGAGACGCCCGAGCGGGCGCTGGCCCAGGCCGAGGCCTCGGATGCGCGGCGCCGCGCCGGCGAGGCCGGGGCGCTCGAGGGTATTCCGCTCGCGGTCAAGGACTTGTTCGCCACCGAGGGGGTGTTGACGAGCGCCGGCTCTCGCATTCTTGAGGGCTTCGCGCCGCCCTATTAATCGACGGTGACCGCCAAGCTGTGGGCGGCCGGCGCGGTCATGTTGGGCAAAACCAACATGG
>CAYUNL010000070.1:0-11365 GCA_964446055.1 uncultured Alphaproteobacteria bacterium
CTCAAGGGGCTTGAAGATGCGCTCTCGATGTCGATCGTCTCGCCCCGGCGAACCAGCCAGGGTTGGGTGTTCGACAATGGCACCGATCGCTTCCGAGACTCGGTCCTCGGTGCGGCAAGCCTGCACGAATTCTACACGCTCGCCCAGCCCGGCTACAGCGGCCGGGTCACGGTCCCCGTGTTGTGGGACAAGGTGCGCCAGACCATCGTCAACAATGAATCTTCCGAAATCGTTCGCATGTTCAACAGCGCCTTCGCTGCCCTCGCCAAGCATGCGACCGACTACTATCCGCCGGCGCGTCGCGCCGAGATCGATGCCTGGAACGCGATCGTCTACGAATCCGAGAACAACGGCGTCTACAAAGCCGGTTTCGCGCGAACCCAAGAGGCCTACGAGAGTGCTTTCGACGCGCTGTTCGCGATCCTCGAGCGCATCGAGGCCCAGCTATCGAGGCGGCGCTACTTGTACGGTGATCAACCCAGCGAAGCTGACTGGCGCCTGTTCCCGACGCTTGTGCGCTTCGATTCGGCCTACCACGGGGCCTTCAAGTGCAACCTCCATCGCCTCGTGGACTACCCCAACCTGTGGCCCTACACCCGCGATCTCTATCAGATTCAGGGGATTGCCGAGACCGTCGACGTGGACATCTATCGGCTCGGCTACTACTCGAAGAGCGAGGTGCGAAACCCGCTGGGCATCGTGCCGAAAGGTCCGGCGATCGACTTCACCGCACCGCACGGGCGCGGCGCTTAGCCGCAAGGGGTAAGCGTAAGATCACCCGGTAGTATCGTCGCTCCGTCCCCGCAAGCCGTCTCAAGCTGGAACTGGTTGAGGCCCAGCACGCCTTTGAGGTTGGCAGCACGGAATTTCACCTTATCCAGCACCGCGCCGGTCAGGTTGGCGTCTTCGAGATCGCTGCCGTCAAAGATCGCGCGCGTCAGGTCGGCCCGTTCGAAGTCGGCCGCGCGCAGCATCGCATCCCGGAAGTCGGCGCGAGCGAGATCGGCACCGGTCAGGTCCGCCCCATTTAGGTCCGCGCTTTCTAGGTTCGCGCGTTCGAGGTCGGCCCGCTCGAGACTGGCGCCGCGCAGCTGCGCCTGGTTAAGCAGTGCGCGCTTGAGGTCGGCGCCGCGCAAATCGGCGTCATCGAGGACGGCACCCGAAAGATCGGCCTTTTCGAGATCGACCGAGCGCATGTCGGCGCCCTCGAGGTCAACCTCGGTAAGGTTCGCCTTCTCAAGATCGGCGCCAGCCATCGTCGCGTCGCGTAGGTTGGCGCCATGGAGGTCGGCTTTTTCGAGTGCGGTACGCCGAAGATCGGCCTGCCGCAGGTTGGCGCCCCTTAGATTGGCGCCCTTGAGATTGGCGTCCCTGAGCGTGGCCCGCTCGAGATTGGCGCCGGGAAGCTGGGCCCCGCTCAGCGATGCCTGGGCAAGGTCGCAGCGTTCGCAATTGCCGGTCGCGGTCAGCGTATCGAGGTCTTCTTGCTCGAACGCATGGGCTGCCCCCCCGAGTACCCATAGGGCGGCAATTGCCGCCATCCCGGTTCTCACGACTTGCCCGGTTCTCACCACTTGATTGTCCCCCTCGCGCGGTTGCCTCGAATCATCATGCGCCCGGACCGATTGCGCCGCAAGCGCCTCTCGCTTAGATACCATTTGGCGGCGCGACCTCGTCCGACCGGGCCAACTGGAACACGCATGGGATTGTATGAACGCCACGTCCTGCCTCGGCTCATCAATTGGGGGATGGACACCGAGATCACGCGCGCCGAACGCGCGGCGATGGTGCCGCTGGCTACCGGCGTGGTGCTCGAGGTCGGCTTCGGCTCCGGGCTCAACATTCCCCACTACGGAGACGGGGTGAGCCGGCTCTACGGACTTGATCCCTCCCCGGCTCTCAAACGGATGGCCATGCCGCGGGCCGAGGCGGCGTCCTTCCCGGTCGACTTTGTCGGCCTTGCCGCCGAAACCGTCCCGCTCGACGATCGAAGCGTCGATACCGTGCTCAGCACCTGGACGCTATGCACCATTCCCGATGTGGCCAAGGCGCTGGGCGAAATCCGCCGCGTGCTGCGGCCCGACGGTCAACTGATCTTTGTCGAGCACGGGCGGGCGCCTGAGGCGCGCGTCGTTGCTTGGCAGGACCGGCTCAATCCGATCCAGCGGCGGCTCGCCGGCGGCTGCAACCTCAATCGTAAGATCGACGAGCTGATCGCTGCCGCCGGCTTCCGCATCACCCGCATCGAGACGGAATACCTCAAGGGGCCGAAGCCGTGGACCTACACCTACAAAGGCCTCGCCAAACCCGGCTGATAGGGCGATCTAGCCGACGGCGATGAAGAGCGCCTCAAGGGACTTGGCGAGCCGCGGCATCATCGTCGCGGTGATCCATCCGGGATGGGTGCGCACCGACATGGGCGGCTCGAACGCAGATCTATCAGCGTCGGAGAGCGTATCTGCAATGCGTGAGGTTTTCGACCGACTTACCACGGCCGACAACGGAAAGTTCTTCAACTACTCGGGTGGCGAACGCCCCTGGTGAGAGCGTATAATCGGGAGCGGCAAAGCCATCGTGGCGTCCACCGACCGGGAGGGTGCATCCATGCCGAAAGCGACCAAGGACACGCCCCCTGAAGACGCCGCTACGCTTCGTGACGGGACAAATGGCACGACAACGGCGCTACAACGGATCGAGGGCACGATAGGCCCCGCCGTATACGACATTCGAAAGCTCTACGCCGAGACCGGCCACTTCACGTACGACCCGGCCTTCATGTCGACCGCGAGCTGCGAAAGCAAGATCACCTTTATCGACGGCGACAAGGGCGTTTTGCTCTACCGCGGCTACCCCATCGAGGTTTTGGCCGAGCGCAGCGATTTCCTTGAGGTTTGCTACTTGCTGTTGAATGGCGAGCTCCCGGGCGCCGACGAAATGGCGACCTTCCGTCGGCGCGTCGTGGAGCACACGATGGTCCACGAGCAGCTGAGCTTCCTCTACCGCGGGTTCCGGCGCGATGCTCACCCGATGGCCATTCTGGTCGGGGTCGTGGGGGCACTCTCGGCCTTCTACCACGACGAAGAGGACCGCCGCTCGGATGGTTCGGGCAGCGCTGTCGAGGCCGGCGATTCCGAGCTCCCACAGCGCGAACTCGCTTCGTTGAGACTGATCGCCAAGATGCCGACGATCTCGGCTATGGCCTACAAGTATGCGATCGGCCAGCCCTTCATCTATCCACGAAACGACCTCGGCTACGTCGATAATTTCCTGCACATGATGTTCGCGGTGCCGTCGGAGGACTACCAGGTCAATCCGGTGCTCGCGCGGGCGCTTGAGCGCATCTTCATCCTTCACGCCGATCACGAGCAGAACGCCTCGACCTCGACGGTGCGGCTCGCCGGTTCGTCAGGGGCCAATCCCTTCGGTTGCATCGCCGCCGGAATCGCGTGTCTGTGGGGGCCGGCGCACGGCGGTGCCAATGAAGCCGTGCTGCGGATGCTGACCGAGATCGGCTCGGTGAAGCGGATCCCCGAGTACCTGGCCAAGGCCAAGGACAAAGGCGATCCTTTCCGACTGATGGGATTCGGCCACCGCGTCTACAAGAACTTCGATCCCAGGGCGACGGTGTTGCGCGAAACCTGCCACGAGGTCTTGAACGAACTCGACATGGGCGACGATCCGATACTCGCGCTGGCCTTGGAACTCGAGCATATCGCGCGCGAGGACGAGTATTTCGTCAAGCGCAAGCTCTACCCCAACGTCGACTTCTACTCCGGCATCATCTTGCGAGCGATGGGCTTTCCCACCGCGATGTTCACGGTTCTGTTCGCGCTTGCCCGCACGGTTGGGTGGATCGCACAGTGGAAAGAGATGATCGAGGATCCGACCCAGAAGATCGGCCGTCCGCGCCAGCTCTACACCGGGTACGCCGAGCGCGACTACGTGCCGATCGAGGCAAGGGGGTAAGGCGTGACCGACAATCACGCCACGCCGTTCAAACCCAAACCCGCGCCGCGGGATCGACAGGCCGGCCCTGCCGTTCGCATCCACCCGCCGGCCAACGACAACCGCACCGGGCGGCTTGCGCGAATCGCGGCGATCGTGGCCGTGACGGTCGTCCTTCTATGGCTGTTCAGCGACTAACGCGCCGAACCCCCGTCGGCTAGCCCCAGCACAACATCTGCAGCGCGCTGAGACGGCCGCGCGCCATCGACGCCGAGGCGGCTCGTAACCTCCCGCGCAGCCTCGATCTGCGCCGCGCGCGCCACGCCGTCAAAGAGGATATTTTCCACGGCGGCGGCCAGGATGTCGGGGCGGCAGTCGCCCTGTAGATACTCCGGTACAACCGCGCGATCGACGACAAGATTGAACAGGCTTATCCGATCGATCCGCACCAGGTGGCGGGCGAGCGCCATGGTCAATGGGTTGACCCGATAGCCGACGACCATCGGTACGCCGGCAATGGCAAGCTCCAGGACCGCGCTTCCCGACGCGGTCAGGGCGGCATCCGATGCGGCGAACGCGGCGGCCTTGTCGTGATGGTCGCGGATGATGATCGGCGGTCGCGGCCAGCGCTCGGCCGCCGCCGTCACCTGCTCGGCGACCCCGACGACCGTGGGGAGGACCACGCTCAACCCTGGGACACGCGCCGATAGGCGCTCCACGGTCTGGCCGAACACCGCCAACAGGCGTGAGGTCTCGCTATTGCGGCTACCCGGAAGGACGGCCAATAGTTTTGCCTCGGGCGCGATGTCGTGGCGGTCGCGGAAGGCGGCGCCATCCGCGACCCCGGTCTCGGTGACCGGATGACCCACGAACGTCGTCGGCAGACCCGCCGCTTCGAAATAGGGCGCCTCGAACGGGAGCACGAGCAACAGATGATCGACGAATTTGGCGATGGTCCGGGCGCGCCTCGGTCGCCACGCCCAAACCTGCGGCGCCACATAATGGATCAGTGGGAAGTCGCGGCCGCCAAGCCGCGCCGCGACGCGGAAATTGAAACCCGGCGAATCGATAGTGACCAAGGCATCGGGCCGGCTGCGCCTTACGGCGGCCGCGGTCTGACGAATGTGGCGCATCAAGCGTGGGATGCGAGGAACGATTTCGAAGAATCCCATGACCGAGAGCTCGTCCATCGGGACGACACTGCTCAGGCCCTGCTCCGCCATCGCCTCTCCGCCGACGCCGCTCACCTGGACCGCACCGCTGGTGCGCTCTGCGAGCGCGGCCATTAGGCGGGCGCCCAAGATGTCCCCCGAGGGTTCCCCCGCCAGGATCATGATATGGATGGGATGCCCCATGCGCCGGCTCTGCTGCCAGCCGAAGCTAGACGCCGTGGTCTTCGTCCGTCTCGTCCAGCGTCAGGCCGAAGACGAACAAACCAGCTCCGTCGGCGGCCTCTCTGGCCGCGGCACGATCGAAGACGATGGTGCCGCCCGCTTCGACCGCGATGCCGCGCAAGCCCGCTGCCGCCGAAGCCTCCACCGTCGTCCGTCCAATCGCGGGCAGATCGACGCGGCGCTGTTGGCCCGGTTTCTTGAGCTTGATCAACACCCCGCCGGGCCCGTCGAGCCTGAGCTGGGCGCAGCGCGCGATCAAGGCGTCGGTGCCCTCGGCGGCCTCGATCCCGAGAACGCGGCCTTGCTGCACCACGGCGGCCTGGCCGATGTCGTGCGCGCCCAGCGCGCGGATCGCGCCGACACCGCGCTCGATATCGTTCAAGGCGGCATCGTCGGGGGAGTGGATCCCAAGCGGTCCCGGCGGCGCCAAGATATCGGCGACCACCTCGTCGGCGCCGACGACGCGGAAGCCCTCGCCTTCGAGCTCGGACACCAGGATCGAAAACAGCGAGTCATCGCCGCCCGAGGCGGCCGCGAGTTTCGCCAGAAGCTTGGCCCCGCGTCGATCGGGCAGAAGCGAGCTGAACGCCGGGCGACGCACCGGTCCGGCGAAAACGACGTCCTCGCACTCGGCCTCGTGCAATAGCTCTAGGGTCCGCCCGACGGCGCCGATCCGCACCCAAGCGTGGGGCGTCGCCGCGACGGTGTCGGCATGGGTTTCGCCCTTGAACGCGATCACATAGGCGTCGCGCCCGCTTTCGCGGCACGCCTCGACAACGCGCTGGGGAAGCACGCCGCTGCCGGCGAGAATGCCGAGCTTAGGCGGCACGATCACCTTTAGGGAGGCAAATCGACCGTGAGGAATCGGCGCGGATGAACTCGACGATGTCCATTACCAGGGGATTGCCGCTGAAGAGCTCGGCGACATCCTGGAGGCGCTCCTGGAGCGTGCCCTCCTCGGCGAAAAGGAGCCGATAGGCGGCGCGCAAGTCGTGGACACCTTCGCGAGCGAATCCACGGCGCTTGAGACCGACCACGTTCAATCCGCACAATACCGCGCGATTGCCGGTGACCGAGCCGTACGGGATGACGTCGTTCTCGACGCCCGATGCGCCGCCGACCATGGCGTGCCGGCCGATGCGCACGAACTGATGGACGCCCGCAAGTCCGCCGATCATCGCGAACTCGCCGATCGTCACATGGCCGCCAAGCGCCGAGTTGTTGACCAAGACCACGTCGTCCTCGATCAGGCAGTCATGCGCGACGTGGGCGCCGATCATGAACAGGCAACGATCGCCGACCGTGGTCACCATGCCGCCGCCCGAGGTGCCGGGATTCATGGTCACATGCTCGCGGATTACGTTGTCGGCGCCGATCACCAGCTCCGAGAGTTCGCCCTTGTACTTGAGGTCTTGCGGTGGGAGCCCGATGGAGGCGAAGGGAAAGATCGTAGTGCGCGGGCCGATGCGGGTGCGCCCGGCGACGACCACGTGCGATTGCAACACGACCCCGTCGCCGAGCGTGACCTCGGGGCCGACACAGCAATAGGGTCCGATGCGGACGCCGGCGCCGAGTGTCGCATCGCGTTCGACGATAGCGGTGGGATGAATCTCGCCCATCGTCTCATCGAAGATTTGGTGCTCGGCTTCTGGCGGGGTACTCATCTGAGCCTAGGTATCAAGGATCATGGCGGAGAAATTCGCCTCCGCAACTAGGGCGCCATCGACTCGAACCTCGCTGACGAATTTCCACACCGCGCCGCGCTGGCGATCCTTGTCCACCTTTACCCGCATCGTATCGCCCGGAACGATCGGCTTGCGAAAGCGCGCGTTCTCGATCGACATGAAGTAGACGAGCTTGCCTTCGGCTTCGGGGCCTAACGTATGGACGACCAGCACCGCCGAGGTCTGCGCCATCGACTCCACGATCATCACCCCCGGCATCACCGGCCGCGAGGGAAAGTGCCCGGCGAAGTAAGGCTCGTTGATCGAGACGTTCTTGATGCCGACCGCCGAGACGTCGGCGACAATATCGACGACCCGGTCCACCATCAACATCGGGTAGCGGTGCGGGATCATCTCCATCACACGCTGGATGTCCACCGAATCGAGCTCGACTCTGGGCTGGGTTTCGCTCATGTCGCCCCTTCCCCCTTGCGCGCCGCGAGCCGCCCGAGCGCGATGGTTTGGCGGTGCCAGTCTCGGATTGGCGTCGCCGGGAATCCACCGTACCGGCCGCCCGCCGGAATGTCCCGCATGACCCCGCTCTTGCCTGCGATCTCGGCGCCGTCGCCGATACGCAGATGTCCGCCCACACCGCTCTGCCCGCCGACCATGACGCCATCGCCAAGATGAGTACTGCCGGCGATGCCGGCCTGGGAGACAATGATGCAGCCGCGGCCAAGTCGTACGTTGTGCGCGACCTGAACGAGATTGTCGATCCACGAGCCGGCGCCGATCACGGTGTCGCCCGTGCTGCCGCGATCGATCGTCGAGTTGGCGCCGATTTCGACGTCGTCGTTTACGACCACGGCGCCCAGCTGCGGAATCTTGAGATGTCCTTGGGGGTCGGGCACCAAGCCGAAGCCGTCCTGACCAATTCGCACGCCCGGGTGAATCGTGACGCGGTCGCCGATAGTACAATGGCTGAGCGAGGCGCACGCACCGACCGAGGTGTCCTGGCCAATTCTGACCGCGCGCCCGATTACGGCGTTGGCGTCTATCCGGCATCGCGCGCCGATCTCGGCCTCGGCTTCGATGACCGCTCCGGCGCCGACCGAGCACCCGACATCGATTGTCGCGGTCGGGTCCACCGCCGCCGAGGGCGCGCATCCCGCCACCGGCGCCGCACGAGGATAAAATGCGCTGGCGATCTTGGCATAGGTCTTGTAGGGCGCCTCGCTGATCAGCAAGGCCAGACCATCGGGCGCCGCGCCGACGTGGCCTGGAGCGACGATGCAGGCTCCCGCTGCGGTGGCGGTGAAAGCGTCGATATAGCGGGGATTGCCGAGGAAGCTGATGTGCTCGGGGCCGGCGTTTTCGAGCGACGCGACATCGCCGACAATCTGTTCGGGATCGGCGCCGCTTGCGAGCGTCGCCTCACCCACCGCCGCCAAGGCCGACAGCGTGAACGGCCCGCGGCGCGAGAAAAACCGTGGGTCCGCCATCACTCCGGTATGGGGACGGACGCCGAAACCACAGGCAAGCGCTGGTTCAGTTCCGTCAGGACCGCATCGGTGATGCTCAAGGAGTTGCTGAAAAAGAAGGTTTGCGATTTCTCCATAACGATATTGAACCCGCGGTCTTCGCTGATGTCCCTCGTGATCACCAGGACGGTCTGGAGGATTTCGTCTCGGGCCGCGGCCAAAGCGCGATCCAGGATTCGGGTACGATCCATGACTTGGCGCTGTAGTTCCTGAAACTTGCTCTCGAAGGCGCGGCGCTTTTCGTTAAAGGATTCCGCTGAAAGGATCGTTTGCTGGCGCTCGAGCTCTTCGCGCTCGGCGCGCAAGGCATCCTCCTGGCTGGTGATCTCCGACTGATAGACGGCGCGGAATTCGTTGACCTGCGCCATGATGGTCTGGGCCGCGATCGATTCGCGCTCGATCCTTTGGTAGTCGATCACGGCGATGACCGCCCCCGGCATCGTCTGGCCAAAGGCGCCACCGCCAAACAACGCCGCGATCACCGACAGGTACACGGTTGCCGCAAGCGTTCGCCGTGGTACGAATGTCCTCATCTAGAACTTTGTCCCAAGACTGAACCGGAATACCTCGGTCTCGTCCACGTCTTCCTTGACCACCGGCAGTCCTACATCCAGCTCGAACAGACCCAGTGGACCAAAGAGCGGAGATCGCACCGTAAACCCGATTCCGGTTGAGACCCGAACCGAGCCAACGTCAAATACGTTCGTCCCGGAATCGTCAACCAGCGCGAGGCTGCCGAATTCGGTGAACACACGACCGAGAATACCAAACTCGTCGGGCAGACCAAGAGGAAACCGGCCCTCCACGGAACCGACGTAGAGTAAATTGCCGCCCAGCGCATCGTCGGTGCCGCGGTCGCGGGGTCCAACCCCTGAAGACTTGAACCCGCGGAAGCTGTTGCCGCCGAGGAAGAAGCGTTCGTTGATGCGAACATCCTGACCGATGCCGACGATAAAGCCCTCTTTGAGCGAGACGATCCCGGTCAACTCCTTTAGCAGCGGGAAGTAGTGCGAATAGTCAAGCGTCGTACGCAGGTACCGCGCGTCGCCACCGATGCCGGCCAGGTTCTGCCGGCCCCGAATGACGAATCCTTCCGAAGGCTCGATGGCGTCGTCACGCAGGTCGTAGGTCAGCGCATAGCCGATCTCGGAGGTCACGGTCTGACCCTCTTGATCGCGAATGAACCGCGAAGCGAGGGAATCGACGTTTTCAATGTCCACCGAGCGGAGCCCGTAGCTCACCGATTGGCGGAGGAACTGCGCGATCGGGAAACTGGCGCGAACCGCGAAGCCGATCGAGCTTTCGTCGAACGAGCTCTCGCGCTGCTCACGGCGACGGCGGAAGACATCGAACCCGGCGGCGACGTTTCGGTCCAGGAAAAAAGGCTCGGTGAACGAGACGTCGATCGATTGGTGCCGGGTTGACAGACCGATCGAGGCGCGCAGGTCCTGACCCTTGCCCAACAGATTGCGCTCGCGCACCGATACATCGGCGATCACGTCGTCGGTCGTCGAGAATCCGGCGCCAAAGCTGAACTCACCGGTCGAGCGCTCACTGACCTCAACCTCGATGACGCTTTTGTCCTCGGCGCTGCCCACCTCGGGCGAAATGTCGATGGTCTCGAAGAAGCCGAGACTACGTACGTTGCGGAGCGAGCGCCGCAGTTTTGCGGTGTTGAAGGCATCGCCCTCGACGAGCTGGAACTCGCGCCGGATTACCTTGTCGAGCGTGCGAACGTTGCCCCTGATGTCGATGCGTTCGACGTAAACCCGCCGGCCCTCGTTGACCTCGAATACGATATCGATTGTCCGCGCCTCGCGATCGGCATCGAGGCGCGGCACGACGTCGACGAACGCGAACCCTAAACGACCGACCTCGAAGGTGATGTTCTGTATGGTGTTCTCCACCTCCTCGGCGTTGTAGGTCTCGGTCGGGATGGTGGTTATCACGCCTCTCAGACCGGCCGGGTCGAGGTTCTTGAGCGTGGTTTCGACCTCTATCTCACCGAAGTCGTACTGCTGCCCCTCGTCGACCGAGAAGGTGACGAAGAAATCTTCGCGGTCCGCGCTCAACTCGGCGACCGCCGAGACGACGCGAAAATCGGCGAAACCCCGCTCGAGGTAAAAGCGTCGCAACAGGTCGCGGTCGGCCGTCAACCGGTCGGGATCGTAAGTGTCCCCACCGGTAAGGAAGCGATAGAAACGGGACTCCTTGGTGGCGATCGCACCCCGCAGCTTGCCGTCGGAGAACTCGCGGTTGCCGATGAACGCGATTCGGCGAATTCGGGTGAGCGGTCCCTCGGCGATCTCGAACACCAGATCGACGCGGTTTTGGGCTAGTTGGATGACCTTGGGCTCGACGGTGGCGGCGAACCGCCCGGATCGGCGATAGACCTGGATGATGCGCTGGACATCGTTCTGAATGCGGCGAAGCGTATAGACGACGCGGGGCCTGAGCTGCACCTCGGCCAGCAACGTGTCATCGTCGATGCGTCGATTCCCCTCGAAGGCGAGCCGGTTGATGATGGGATTCTCGACGACATTGACAACAAGCCTTCCGCCCTCCCGTCGAATCGTCACGTCGGCGAATAGCCCGGTGGCGAAGAGTTCTTTTAGCGCGCGGTCGACGCGCTCGGAATCGACGATGTCGCCGGCCTCGATGCGCATGTACGAGCGCACCGTGGCGGCGTCTATTCGCTGGTTACCGACGATTTCAATGTCGCTGACCTGTGCGGTCCCCTGGGCCAGCGCCGGCGGCCACGGCGCAAGCGCCAAAACCAGCACGCAGGCCACCAGCGACCTCGCCAGCAGCGAGCCGAGGC
>CAYUNL010000071.1:0-11349 GCA_964446055.1 uncultured Alphaproteobacteria bacterium
GCCGTAGCGGTCCGACGGTGGTCCCATCATCGAGCACCTCGCGCAGGCGGCGAAGGCGCCGGCTGTGCATGAACATGACGCCGTCCATGAACTGGACGCCGTTCTCGCGGCAGGCCGCGATCATCTCGGCCACCTCCGCTGCGTCGATCCCGCACGGCTTCTCGCACAGGACGTGCTTTCCGGCCTGGGCCGCGCGCACCACCCACTCCTTGCGCAGCCCCGTCGGCAGCGGAAGGTAGACCGCGTCGATATCGTCGCGAGCCAACAGGTTTTCGTAGCCGCCGATGCCCTCGGGCGCCTCGTCAAAGGCCGCGTACCCCTGGCACTCGCGGACGTAGGCCTCGGCCCGCTCGGCGCTTCGGCTGGCCACCGCGGCCAGGGTGCAGTTCTCAGCGTTGCGAATCGCGAGCCAATTCTTACGGGAGATCCGGGCGGTCCCCAGGATGCCCCAGCGGCATAGTTGATCGGTCATGCGCCGCGCTCCGGCCCGAAGAGCATTACGCGCCCCGCTGCGACGCGGCCAGCTCTGCAGGCGCGATGTCGCCGATCGAGGCGGCTTCGGGGTCCTGCGTCGCGGCCACCTCGGACGGGGGTGGGAGCGGCGTGTCGAACTGGTAGCTGGGATCTTGTTTCTGCGCGCTCCACGCCTGCCGCATCTCGCGCCACGAACCCAACAGGGTGCGCGGCACGGGCATGTCCTTGGCGCACGCGTGATGCAGTTTCTTGAGGTTGTAGCAGGGGATGGCGGCGAACATGTGATGCTCGAGATGCCAGTTCATGTGCCAGTAAAGGAACTCCGACAGCGGATCGAGCGTAATCGTTCGCACACACAGCCTGAAGTCGGGCACGTCATCGCGCATCCCGCAGTGCATGGGTACACCGACGAAGTAGCCCAGCCAGTTGGCGATGAAGGGCGCGATGCTGAGGATCACCGGCACGATCCACAGCCCCAGCGCGATGCAGACGACGGCAAAGCCGATGTGGAAGACCAACACGAAGCGGGCCCAATTGACCGCCCGTGCGCGCACCTCGGGGCGGTTGGCGTACAGGGCTTCGAGCCAGCCCGGGGTGCTGAAGACGCTATAGAACCCGAACGCCGTCTTGATCATGCCCCACAGCCAACTGACGATGCCCCTGGTGGCGAAGCCGCCGAACAGGTTGAGGGTGAACAGCTGGAAGAGGTAGAGCGGCTGCAACGAGGGATTAGCGGGAAGGGTGACCTCTTTGTCGGCGCGCGGGTGGAGCGTGTAGATGTGGTGGTAGGTATGGCTCATCGCGTACTCGTGGAAGTTCCACCAGGCGAGCACGCTGTATACGCGCAGGAAAAAGGCATTCAGCCACTTGGTCCGGAACACGGTGCCGTGGCCGAGCTCGTGGCAGCCGTACAGAAAGTGAGAGGCGACGGTGCCGTGCGCGAACAGCGCCAGCGCGAAGCCGACCCAGATCTCGCGATCGAAGAAATAATAGGTCAGCGCGCCGGTGCAGCCGAAGAGCACGAGATGACCGAGCGTTTGGAACCAGCCCTGAAGGTCGCTGGCTTTCATAAGGTCGTATAGGGCTTCCCGCTCGATCGGGCAGCGGTACCACTTGACCTTGTAGGTCTTGAAGAGTTCGTCCAGCGATTCGGTTTCGTTGCTCATCCCCCACTCCCCTTCTCTTGCTTGCGCGTTGACTAGTCCGAACCCGCGGCTCTGTCAAACGCGCTTGGGCGGCTTGGAAGTCGTCACGATTCGATGCCGGCGACCGCCGCCTTCAGCGCCAGCAAGGCTCGATCGCGATCGCGGAAGAGCTCGGCGGCCTCGCGCCCTTGATAGTCGTAGAACCCGCGACCGCTCATCACGCCCTCGTGCCCGGCGTCGACCAATCGATCCAGCAGACCGCCCGTGGCATGCGCGGGCGGCTCGTAGAATCCCTCGCGATGGACGTCGCGGACCACCCTCAGCCCGGTGTAGTCGAGCTTCTTGAACTGACCCATCAGCGCCAGTCGCAGCGCCAGTCCGTGGCGGATCGAATCATCGACGCTCTCGACGTCCGCGATCCCCTCATCGACCAGCCGGAAGGCCTCGTTCTCGATCGCGAATTGGATGCGGTTGGCCAGGTAGCCCGGCACAAATCGCTTCAGCACCACCGGTTTCTTGTCGAGCGAGCGAAGGAAGCCGGTCATTTGCCGCGTCAGCTCTTGCGGGATCCCCGGCGCCGGCACGACGTCCACCAGATCGACGATGTAGGGGGGCGTATACCAATGGACGATGAAGGCGCGTTCTTCAAAGCTCGCGGGCAAGAGCGGGAAGATGTCGAGGAACGAGGTGTTGCTGGCGAGCACGGCGTGCTCCGGTGCGTGGCCCGCGGCCTTGGCGTAAAGCTCTTGCTTGGCCTCGGGATTCTCGACGATCGCCTCGACGATCAGGTCGGAATCGGCCAGCACCTCGCCCAGTGTTTCGCAGGTCACGATGCGCGCGGGTGCGGCTTCGGCCTCGGCCTCGGCGATGGCGCCGCCCGCGGCCAGGGTGTGCGCCGCATCGGCGATCCGTGTTCCCGCGGTTTCGAGGGTCGTCTCGGACACGTCGTAGAGCCGAACGTTACATCCACCGAGCGCGTGCACCAATGCCAGACCGTGGCCCATCAGGCCCGCGCCGATCACGGCGACGTTCGCGAAACCCATTGTCAATCCTCCGCGCGGCTTCACCAGCGGGAGATCGTATACTGTCCCAGGACATGATCCGTCATCCGATATGACCTTGGAGCATCGATGATCAGCGGCCACGTCTTCATCGCGGCCAGCCTCGATGGATTCATCGCCCGCCGGGACGGCGACTTGGACTGGTTGATGAAGCAATCGACCGAGGGCGAGGATCATGGATACGACGCGTTCATGGCCTCCATGGACGGCTTGGTCATCGGCCGCGGCAGCTATGAGAAGGTGCTCACCTTCGTCGAATGGCCCTATCCAAAGCCGGTGGTGGTCTTGAGCCGCACTCTTTCCGAGCAAGATCTTCGTGACGATCTTGTCGGCCGCGTCCGCATCCTTAACGTCGAACCTAGACCAATCATGGATACCCTATCCGCGGAGGGCTGGGCTCGCGTCTATGTCGATGGCGGACAATTGATCCAGGCGTTCTTACGCGAGGGCCTGATCTGCGACATGACCCTCACCCGGATCCCAATTCTCCTGGGGACCGGAATACCCCTCTTCGGATCGCTTGACCGCGACATCCATCTCGAGCACGTAGAAACCAAGGCTTTCCCCTCAGGCCTCGTCACCTCGAAATATGAGGTATCTGGGTCCAGCCACGCGAGTGGCCCTGCCCCGGGCTAGTCCGGGCCGGGCAGGTGGTCCATGTCGGCGGGATAGGGATACTCCACGCCCAGGAGCTTGATCAGACGGTCCTCGCACGCCGCGATGGTTTCGGCGCTCACGCAGCGCCGCCAGTCCTCGATCGGCCGGATCGATTTCGAGACGTAGCAGCCAAGCACCGCCGCGCGCGAGGAATCGCTTCGGTTTCCCCGGCCGCCGTGCCACATCAGCGCCGGAAACAGAATCAGCGAGCCGGCGGGGCCGGTGGCCTGAATGCCGCTGCGGTCGAACTCGGCGGGATCGGGCCAGCGGCATAGTCTCTGGCTGCCCGGCAGCAGACCGGTCGCCCCGTTCTCGGCGGTGAAATCATCGAGCATCACCACCGCCTCGACCGCCAGGTGGAAGCTGTCGTCGATCGTGCGCGGCCAGTTGTCGCGCTCGAACAGGTCCCAGTAGGGGTAATCGACATGGGGCTCTTGGGGCGGTGCGCCGGGAAACAGCACCCGGCCGGCCCACGAGCCGAGCATCAAGTCGGCGCCCAGAATGGGCGCCATGATCTCCAGCATGCGCGGCTCCGCCGCCATCGTGCGGAAGATCTCACCCTTGTCGATCAGGTTCCAGACCTCGACGTTGTTGACCAGCAGGTCGGTGCCTGGCGCCCGCGTGGTGATCGCGTCCAAGGTCTCGCGGTCGATCGGTTCGGGTACTTCCGGCGCCGGTCCGGCCAGCTCCATAAGGCGGGCGCGCGCCTCGGCAACCGTCGCCTCATCGAAGTGGCCTTCCAGGATGACGTAGCCCTGCCCCAGGGTGAGTTCGCGCACCGTGGTCTCGACGTTCAAGAGATTACCTGCCGTCCCTAGCGCTCAATGCGCCCGTTTGGCATAGGCCGCGAGCACGCGGTCCGCGGCGGCGCCGGGGGTGAGCGCGCCCTCGGCCACCTGGTCTTCGAGCTCCTCCACGAGACCGGAGATGGCGGCGTCGCCGCGCAGCGACTCGGTCAGCCCCTCGGTGACCTCGCGCCACAGCCACGACCGCGCTTGGTCGGCGCGGCGCCGCGCGATCTCACCGCAGCCCTCCAGGGCGGCACGGTACCGTGTTGCGGCGTCCCACACCTCTGCAACGCCCCTAGCCTCGAGCGCCGATACCAGTAAGACCTCGGGCTTCCACGCCGTGGAGCGGGGCCGCAGCAGCGACAGCGCCGCCTGGTAGTCGAGCGCGAGTTGCCGCGCCGCCGGTTCGAGCGCGCCGTCGGTCTTGTTCACGACCAACAGGTCGGCAAGCTCGACGACGCCGCGCTTGAGCCCCTGAAGTTCATCGCCACCGCCTGGCGCCAGCACCAGTACGAACATATCGACGGTATCCGCGACCGCCGATTCCGACTGGCCGACGCCTACGGTCTCGACGATTACCACGTCGAAGCCGGCCGCCTCGCACAACACGACCGCCGACCGCGTGCCGCGCGCGACACCTCCCAACACCCCGCCCGATGGGCTGGGGCGGACGAACGCCTCTGGCCGGCGGCCGAGCGCATCCATGCGGGTCTTGTCGCCAAGGATCGAGCCGCCCGATCGCCCCGAGGTGGGATCGACGGCAAGCACCGCCGGTTTGTGGCCGTGCTCGATGAGATGCAGGCCGAAGGTCTCGATGAAGCTGGATTTGCCGACTCCCGGGGCGCCGGTAATCCCCAGACGAAAGGCGCCGCCGGCGTGGGGCAATACTTCGGCCAGCAGTTCGTTCGCGCTTCGCCGGTGGTCGACGCGGCGCGATTCAGCCAGCGTGATGGCTCGGGCGAGCGCGCGCCGTTCGCCGCCGATCAACTCGGCCGCAAGGCTCTCCGATTCCGAGGATTTCGGGGTCTGCGCCAGCGCCTTGGCCATGCCCTAGCATAGCCCAACGCCGCCGCCGCGCGCACCAGAGAATGTTTCGATGGGGCGGCGCCAGTGAGCGCCGCGGGTTCAGTCCAGCCCGAGCGCGTCGGGCTCGCCAATCGCCTCCGCGAGCTCGCGCAGCTGCTGGCGGGCGCCCTGATTGAGCTTGCCGAGCAGCTGGGTACGGCAGCGCATCGCTTGCTCGATCAGCGCCTGCCGCCCGGCCACAACCTCGCCGCGGGTGGCGGGCACCGGGGGGGCGGAGAGGTTGTGGGTGTTGTTCGTCATCGCGGCCTCGACGCATAGTGAAGCACATCGGCCGTTAACGGAACCTTGCGTTGAAAGAGAAAGATATCATCGACCGGCTGCGCTCGCTCAGTTCGGCGGAGGCCCGCGCCGGCATGGCCCGCCGCTATGGCATCGACACCGGCCGTGCCTTCGGTGTTGCGGTTTCGACCCTGAGGCCGATCGCCCGCGAGATCGGACGCGATCACGACTTGGCGCATGACCTGTGGGCGTCCGGCTTTCACGAAGCCCGGCTGCTCGCGACCATGATCGCCGATCCGCGCCAAATGACCGAGGCGGCGATGGAGTCCTGGGTCGCGGACTTCGATTCCTGGGACGTTTGTGACGGCGCCTGCATCAACCTCTTTCGCAAGACGCCGTTTGCCCACGCTCGGGCCCTGGCCTGGACCGAACGCGCGGAGCCTTTCGTCAAGCGCGCCGGCTTCGCCCTCATGGCGACGCTGGCGGTCCACGACAAACGCGCCGAGGACGCGGTGTTCGTGTCCTGTCTCCCGATCATCGCCGGGGCGGCGGCGGACGAGCGCAACTTTGTCAAAAAGGCGGTGAACTGGGCGCTTCGCCAGATCGGCAAGCGCAACCGGGCGCTCAACGCGGCCGCGATCGCCTGCGCCGAAGGGTTGGCCGAGAGCGATTCGAAAGCGGCGCGTTGGATCGCCCGCGACGCCCTGCGCGAGCTCACAAGCGAAAAGGTCCAGGCCCGGCTGACGAACTAGCCGGCTCAGGCGGTTTTGCGGCGGGCGCGGATCAGGCTAAGGACCTCGGCCGCTGCGGAAGTGATCTGGGTGCCGGGCCCGAAGACGGCGCCGACGCCGGCCTCGAACAGCGCTTCGTGATCGGCGGGGGGTACCACGCCGCCGACCACCACCAAGATGTCGCCGCCGCCCTCGCGCCGCAGCGCCCCGATCATGGAGGGCACCAGCGTTCGATGACCCGCGGCGTGGGTCGAGGCGCCGACCACGTGGACGTCGTTCTCTATGGCCTGGCGAGCGGCTTCCTCGGGGGTCTGGAACAAGGGCGCGATGTCGACATCGAAGCCGAGGTCGGCGAATGCCGAGGCAATGATCTTGGCGCCGCGATCATGGCCGTCTTGGCCGAGCTTGACGACCAGCAGTCGCGGCCGGCGGCCCTCGATCTCGGCGAAGGCGCGGACCTCGGCCCCGGTACGTGCGAAGTCCTCATCATCGGCGAGGCCGGCGCCATAGACGCCGGCCAACACCTGCACCGGCGCGCGGTGGCGGGTGAACACCCGTTCTAGCGCGTCGGAAATCTCGCCCACGGTGGCCCGCGCGCGCACCGCCTCGATACTTAGCGTCAACAGATTGTCATCGCCGCGTGCCCCGGCCTCCAGCGCGTCGAGCGCCGCCCGGCAGCGCGACTCCTCGCGGCTCGCGCGGAGCGTGGCAAGGCGGGCGATCTGGCCCTCGCGCACGCCATCGGTGTCCACCCGCAACAGCTCGACCGTCTCGGCGGTGTCCTCGGCGGGCGCCCAGTGGGTGGTGACGCCGACAATCGCCTCGTCGCCCCGGTCGATGCGGGCCTGACGCCTGGCCGCGCTCTCCTCGATGCGCAGCTTCGGCATGCCCTCGGCGACGGCCCGGGTCATGCCGCCCATCGCCTCGACCTCGTCGATCAGTGCCTGGGCGGCCTCGGCCAGCTCTCGGGTCAGGGTCTCGACGTAGTAGCTGCCGCCCAGGGGATCGATGACACGGCCGATGCCGGTCTCCTCGGCCAAGATGAGCTGGGTGTTGCGGGCGATCCGCGCCGAGGTTTCGCTGGGCAGGGCCAGTGCCTCGTCGAAGGCGTTGGTGTGGAGCGATTGCGTCCCCCCCAGGGTCGCCGCCAGTGCCTCGTATGCGGTACGCACGATGTTGTTGGCGGGATCTTGCTCGGTGAGCGAGACGCCTGAGGTCTGGCAGTGCATACGGAGCGCGAGGCTGCGCGGGTCCTTGGGCTCGAAGGGTTGTATCAGCCGCGTCCATAGGACGCGCGCTGCGCGCAGCTTGGCGACCTCCATGAAAAGGTTCATGCCGACCGCGAAGAAAAAGCTCAGTCGCGGCGCGAAGGAATCGATATCGAGGCCACGCGCGAGCGCGGTGCGAACATATTCCAGTCCGTCGGCCAAGGTGAAGCCGAGCTCCTCGACGGCCGTCGCGCCGGCCTCGTGCATGTGGTAGCCCGAGATCGAGATCGAGTTGTATTTGGGCATGTGGGCGGCGGCAAAGGCGATGATGTCGCCGGCGATGCGCATCGAGGGCTCGGGCGGATAGATGTAGGTGTTGCGGACCATGAACTCCTTGAGGATGTCGTTTTGGATGGTCCCCGAGAGCGCCGCCGGCGCCACGCCCGCCTCCTCGGCGGCGACGATGTAGCCGGCCAAGACCGGCAGCACCGCCCCGTTCATCGTCATCGACACGCTGACATGCTCGAGCGGGATGCCCTCGAACAGCGTCTTCATGTCCTCGATCGAGTCGATGGCGACCCCGGCGGCGCCCACGTCGCCACTGACCCGCGGGTGGTCGGAATCGTAGCCGCGGTGGGTAGCGAGGTCGAAGGCGACCGAAAGCCCGGTCTGCCCCGCGGCCAGCGCGCGGCGGTAGAAGGCGTTCGATTCCTCGGCCGTCGAGAAGCCAGCGTACTGGCGGATGGTCCACGGCCGGCCGGGATACATGCTCGCGCGTGGCCCGCGCAGGTAGGGTGGGAATCCCGGCACCCCGCCTTCGTCGAGGGCCGCGGCGTCGGCCGCGGTATAGAGCGGCCGAAGCGCGATCCCCTCGGGGGTCTGCGAATTCAGCGAATCGGGGTCGGTACCGTCGAGCTCCTCGGCGACGCGCCTGCGCCACGCATCGAGGCTGGATTCTGGCGATTCGGGCATGATCGGGGCTCCCGGCGCCAACTATGGTGGCGCCCCAAGTGGGTGTCAACGCGACCAAGACCGCGCTTGACGCTCGGCGGGTCGGGCGCTACATATGTTATTACGATTGTAACCCATCGTCGCGAGGCGCAGCCATGAGTCAAACGTATCCGCTGAAGATTCGCCGGGTCGGCAACTCCCTCGGCGTTACCTTGCCGAAGGACGCGTTGAAGATGCTCGGCGTGGGCGAGGGGGACAAGATCATCCTTACCGACGCGCCCGAGGGGTTCCGCGTCACCCCCTACGACGAAACCTTCGAAAAGGCGATGGAAGCGTTCGACGAAGGCCGCAAAAAGTACCGCAACGCGCTTCGCGAGCTTGCCAAGTGACCGAGCCGGTCTGGCTCACCCACGATGCGGTCATGGCCATCCACGAGGATCTAATCGCCGAGTATGGGGGGCTTGGCGGTGTTCGCGATGCCGGGCTTCTGGACTCCGGCCTGGCCCGGCCGCAGAACCTCTTGGCCTATGGTGAGCCGAGCCTATTCGAGCTTGCGGCGGCGTACTGCGCCGGCATCGTCCGCAACCACCCATTCATCGACGGCAACAAACGCACGGGCTTGATGGCTGCGTACACCTTCCTGCGGCTCAACGGCTTTCGCCTAATGGCTTCGGAACCCGAAGCAGTCGTCATGATCCGCGATCTCGCGGCCGGCGAGATCGACGAGGCGGCCATCGCCGCCTGGATCGCGGCCAGCGCGGAAGCGGTGTAGGCGATGCACCCGCAAAATGGCGGCGCACGTGTGGTGGCGGTTCTGGGCCCCACCAACACCGGCAAGACCCACCTCGCGGTGGAGCGCATGCTCGGGTACCGGAGCGGCATGATCGGGCTGCCGCTGCGGCTCTTGGCGCGCGAGATCTACGACCGTGTGGTGGCGGCGCGCGGCGCCGCGGCGGTGGCGCTGATCACCGGCGAAGAGCGGATCGTGCCCTCGCACCCCGACTATTTCGTCTGCACCGTCGAGTCCATGCCGCTGCGCCGGCGTACCGCGTTCCTGGCCGTCGATGAGATCCAGCTCGCCGGCGATGCCGAGCGCGGCCACGTCTTCACCGACCGGCTCTTCCATGCGCGCGGCACCGAGGAAACCATGTTCCTGGGCTCCCAGACCGCCGCCCGATTGATCCGAAAGCTGGTTCCCGAGGCCGAGTTCATATCCCGCCCGCGGCTGTCGCGCCTCAGCTACGCCGGGCCGCGCAAACTGAAGAGACTGCCCAGACGCAGCGCCGTCATCGCCTTCTCGGTCGCCGATGTCTACGCGATCGCCGAACTTGTCCGCCGCCAGCGCGGCGGTACGGCGGTGGTCCTGGGCGCCCTCAGCCCGCGCACCCGCAACGCCCAGGTCGCCATGTTCGAGGCCGGCGAGGTCGATTATTTGGTGGCGACCGACGCCATCGGCATGGGGCTCAACCTCGGCCTCGATCACGTCGCCTTCACCAGCTTGCGCAAGTTCGACGGCCGCGCGGTCCGCGCCCTGCGGCCGGCCGAGATCGCCCAGATCGCCGGCCGTGCGGGGCGATACATGAACGACGGTAGCTTCGGCACCACCGCCGAGCAGGGCCCGCTTGCACCCGAGACCGTGGCCGACATCGAATCGCACCGCTTCGAATCGCAAAAGGCGTTCTACTATCGCAGCGCCGGGCTCGATTTTTCGTCGCTGCCCGCGCTCCTGCGAAGCCTCGAGGCTCCGGCGCCGCGGGCCGGGCTGGTACGTGCGCCCGAGGCCGAGGACGAGCGCAGCCTTCGGATGCTGGCGGCAACGCCTGCGATCGCCGAGCTGGCGCGTGCGCCGGCGCGTCTCAGGCTCCTGTGGGAGGTCTGCCGCATCCCCGATTTCCGCAAGACCATGGTCGAGGCGCACACCCGGCTCCTGGGCCGCATCTTCGGCCATCTGGCGGGCCCCGAAGGCGTACTCCCCAGCGATTGGGTCGCCCGCAGTATCGCCGGACTCGACCGCCGTGAGGGCGATGTCGATACCTTGGCGGCCCGCATCGCCCACATCCGAACCTGGACCTATATCGCCCATCGTCCCGACTGGGTCGACGCGCCCCGACACTGGCAGGAGCGCTCGCGCGAGGTCGAGGATCGCCTGTCTGACGCGCTTCATGCGCGGCTCACCCAGCGCTTCGTCGATCGCCGGACTGCGGCGCTGGCCCGCCGGCTCAAAGACCGGTCCGAGCTGGTGGCAAGCGTGGCGCCCGATGGCGAGGTGCTAGTCGAAGGTCACGGCGTCGGCCGGCTCGAGGGATTCCGGTTCCTCGCCGATACGCGCGAGGGAGGGATCGAGGCAAGGACGCTCCGCGCCGCGGCGAATCGGGTGGTGGCAGGCGAGGTCAGCGCGCGCGCGGCCCGGCTGAGCGAGGCCGAAGACGCTACGATCTCGCTGGATCCCGAGGCGCGGCTGCGCTGGGAAGGAGCGCCGATCGCGCGGCTTGTCGCGGGGAGCACCGCCCTGCAGCCGGCGATCAAGCTGCTTCCCTCCGAGCTCGCCGCCGCCGATGCGCGCGAGCGGGTGCGCGGCCGCCTGTCGGCTTGGCTCGACAGCCACGTTGACACGGTTCTCGGCGCGCTGGGTCGGCTCGAGGCCGCGAAGCTGGACGGCGCCGCGCGCGGCGTCGCGTTTCAGCTTGTGGAGTCGCTTGGCGCGGTGCCGCGGCGCGCCTTGGCCCCGCAGCTCGCCGCCCTAGCGCCCCCCGGCCGCGCTCGGCTACGGCGACTGGGCGTACGATTTGGCGAGGTAACGGTGTTCGTTCCGGCCACCCTCAAGCCCCGGGCGGTGGCACTCAAGTGCCTGTTGTGGTCGGTGCATCGCGGCATCGGCGATGCGCCGCCACCACCACCCGGTTTGGTGTCGGTGGCAGTCGATGAGCGTCTCGGCGAGCACTATTACGCCGCCGCGGGCTTTTGCGTCTGCGGCGGCCGCGCGGTCCGTGTCGACATGATCGAGAAACTCGCCGACGCGGCCCGCGCCC
>CAYUNL010000072.1:0-5245 GCA_964446055.1 uncultured Alphaproteobacteria bacterium
TCGTCGATGCGCGCGAGATCGAAGCGCCGCGCCGGCCGGCCGCGCCGCGCCAGGGTCTCGGCCGTCGCCCGCGCCTGGCCGCGGACAATCTCGCCGACGGTGTGCCCGCCAATATAGTCGAGCCCGGCCGCGGCGGCGAGGCCACGGTCGATGGGCGGACCATCGCCGTCGCCCTCGGCCGTGATCAGGGTGATGAGCTTGTCGGCGGGGCCGTCGAGAAAGAGCTGCAACTGGCTGTGTTGGTCGCGGGGCCCCAGCGCCGCCAGCAAAGTGGTGCCGCGGCCGCCTTTTCCGAGGCTTTCGGCCCACAGCTGCGCGGCCCACGCACCGAGGCGCTCGAGCCGCTGGGCGTAGGGCATCACCACGGTTTGGGTGACGCCGCGGTGGCGCAAGAGCGCGAGGTGTATGGCCGCGCCGAGGCAGGGCTCGGAGCCCTCGGGATCGGGGTTGGCGAGCGCCGCATCGAGCGCCGCGGCGGCACCGGCGCGCAAGGCCACGACGTCGAGCCCGGCGATCATGGCCGGCAGGGCGCCGGTCACGCTGAGCGCGGAATAACGCCCGCCGATGCCGGGGTCGTGGTCGAGGACGGCGACGCCGTGGGCCTCGGCCAGCCGGCGCAGCGGCCGCGGGCCGGGCTCGGTGATGACCAGCAAGTGGTGCGCCGGGGGAAGCTTGGCTTCGCCAAGCGCCGCGAGTGCGGCCAGGGTCTGGGCCGCGGTTTCGACGGTCGCGCCCGACTTGGAGATGGCGAGGAACGCGGTGGCGCCGAGCTGCGCGGGATCGAGCGCGGCGGCCAGCGCCAGGCCATCGAGGCTGTCGAGGAAGCAGAGCGTGACGCCGCCGTCGCCGGCGAGGGCGGCCAAGCACTGGCCGCCGAGGCTGGAGCCGCCGGTGGCCAGGACGACGACGCGGGCGAAGTCCGAGCGCAGCCGCTCGGCGTGGGCGGCGATGGCCTCGAGGTCATCGCGCCGGCTCGGCAGGGCGAGGAGCGGCAAGCCGCCTGCGCTGCGCGCCTCGCGCAGGCGTTCGAGCGGGACGGCGGTCTCGGCGAGCACCGGTGCAAACTCTTGGGCGGTCAAACCGCCCGCACCGAGGCGCTCGGCGAAACAGGCCGCGGTGTCGTGGCGGTAGGGAAGGGTCTCGATCGCCGCCGCCGTCACGACGCCTTCTTGGCTTTTGGCTTCGTCGCGCGGCGGCGCGGCTTTGGCGCGGCGGGCGTCTTGGGCGGCCGCTCCCCCATCTCGTAGACCGCCGTGATCTCGTGGCTGAGGGTATCGCGGGTGACGTTGAACCAGCGCCGGCACCCCTGGGCATGGCACCAGCGCTCGTGGTGCGGGCCCTTGGGATTGGTCCGCATGAACAGATAATCCGCCCATTCCTCGTCGCTCAGCTTGTCGGGGTTGGCCGGGCGCTCGATGTGCGACTCGCCACCGTAGGTGAACTCGCTTTGCTCACGGGGGCCGCAGTAGGGACAGGCAATCAGCAGCATGGGATCAGTGAGCGACCCCGGCGGCGCCGTGCTCGTCGACCAGGCGCCCGGAGTGGAATCGGTCGAGCGCGAAGGGGGCGTTGTAAGGATGCGGCTCACCGGTGGCGATGGTGTGGGCGAAGACATGACCCGACCCCGGCGTCGACTTGAAGCCGCCGGTGCCCCAGCCGCAGTTGATGTACAGCCCCTCGACCGGGGTCTTGCCGACGATCGGGCTGGCATCGGGGCAGACATCGACGATACCGCCCCACTGGCGCATCATGCGCAGGCGGCTGACGATCGGAAACAGCGATTTGCAGGCCGCCATCTGGTCCTCGATGATCTTGAGCGAGCCGCGCTGGGCGTAGGAATTGAAGATATCGCGGCTGGCCCCCATCACCAACTCGCCCTTGTCGGATTGGCTGATGTAGAGGTGCACGGCGCCCGACATGATCACCGTGTTGAGGATCGGCTTGATCGGCTCGGAGACCAGCGCCTGCAAGGGATAGCTCTCGATCGGCAAGCGGAAGCCGGCCATCGCCGCCAGCACGCCCGAGTGGCCGGCGACGACGATTCCGGCGCGCTTTGCCTTGATCGTGCCGCGGTTGGTCTCGATGGCGCTCAGCCGGCCGCGCGAGGTGCGGATGGCGGTGACTTCGCAGTTCTGGATGATGTCGACGCCGCGGGCATCGGCGGCCCGGGCGAAGCCCCAGGCGACGGCATCGTGCCGGGCGTTGCCGCCGCGTCGCTGCAGCATGCCACCCGCCACCGGATAGCGCGCATCGGGCGAGGTGTTGAGGATCGGGCAGTAGGCCTTGATCTCGGCCGGGGTCAGGTACTCGGAATCGATGCCGTTGAGTCGGATCGCCGTCGAGCGGCGCTTGATCTCGGAGAGACCGTGGCGGTCGTGGGCGAGCGCCAGCAACCCGCGCTGGCTGAACATGACGTTGAAGTTGAGCGCCTTGCTCAGCCCCTCCCAGAGCTTGAGCGAGTGCTCGAAGATGCCGGCGCTTTCGTCGTAGAGGTAGTTCGAGCGGACCACCGTGGTGTTGCGCCCGGTGTTGCCGCCGCCGAGCCAGCCCTTCTCGAGTACCGCGACGTCGCTGATGCCGTGCTCGGCGGCCAGGTAATGGGCGGTCGCCAGCCCGTGGCCGCCGCCCCCGATGATGACGACGTCGTAGCTCTCTTTGGGCTCGGGCGAGCGCCAGGCGCGGGCCCAGTTCTGGTGGTGGCTGAACGAATTCCGCACCAGGCTGAAGATCGAGTATCGCGGAGGCTTGGGCATGGACTCGAGGTGTCGTGGCCGGGTGACGAGCGGGGAGGCGTCCGAACTTTTACGCGCCAAGGTCGACGAGGCAAAGCGATTTCGCGACCGCGTTCGCCCTCACCGGCCACCCCGCCCGGCCCAGGCGGGCCGGCCGTTGCCGTTGCCGCCCTTGGCCTTGCCCGACTTGGACTTGCCCTGGCCAATGGCGTTCCCGCCGCCATTGCCTTGAGCGCCGCCGTTGGCGCTCGCTTGGCTGCCGCCGTTGCCGTTGCCGCCCCCGCCGCCGTTGCCGCCACCCTTGCCGTTGCCGCCGCCGTTACCGTTGCTGCCGCCATTGCCGTTGCTGCCGCCATTGCCGTTGTTGCCGTTGCCCGCGTCCTTGCGCTTGCCCTTGCTCGGGTCGTCTTCAGCCGGTCTCGGCGTCACGCTCTTCAGTGCCGGCGTCGTCCCCATCGGACTGCGTTCCGCCGCCTCGGGCGTTGGCATTGGCGGGCAGCGCGGCCAGCACCGCGCCGTAGCGCGTCGCCACCTCGGCGGCGCCCAGCACCGCGGGCGGCGAGGGGGCGCGGGATGCGCTTCGTGCCTCGACCGTCTGGTTGGCGGCGTTCAACACGCGGGCGCCGCCGGCGTTGCGGACCACGATCTCGCCGACCCTGCCGCCGGCGGAGGGCAGGAGCGTCACGGTGGTCGGCGATCCTTCCGGGGCGGCGCGCCCGGCGACGCGGGTGCCGCGGATGCCGATGGTGGCCACCGGCGTCCGCACCGCCATGGCCTCGGGGCCGGTCTTGGCGATCTCGCCCGAGAGGAAGCTGAATACGCCCTGGACGACGGAGAATACCGAGGTCCCGCTACCGGCGTCGGGATCGAAGACGAAGGCATCAAGCACCATGCGCGCCTCGGGCCCGAGCGCGAAGGTCGAATCGTCGACGAAGACGATGCCGATGACCGAGGCGAGCCCGGTCTCGACGGTATCGCCCAGCACCACCGGCACCCCTTCGCGCAAGACCACGCGGGTGCCCTCGGCGCTGGTGGCCAGCGCCTCGCCGGCAACCGTCTCGACGACGCCGATGGGTTGCGCCTCGCGCGATTCAGCCGCCGCCCCGCCGGCCCAGCCGGCGATGACGACGTTGAACGCCGCCGCCCACAGCGCACGGCGCAACGATTCCCGCGTGACGCCAAGGCGGGCGCCGCGGCCATCTCCCCCCTGCAATTCGAACCCCTCCCCGCGAGGTGCCGTTTTTTGTTGTCATTCTACCCGTAGGGACGACTTATTCACAATGTTGTCCACAGGCGCCCGGTCACGTGCGCGCGCACTTTCAAGCCGCACGCTTAGCAAGGACGCAGGGCATACGGATCGCCACGCCCTAGCGGCGGGCGACCAGGTCTTTTTTGATCTCGGCGATGGCCTTGGCGGGGTTTAGGCTCTTGGGGCAGGTCGCGGTGCAGTTCATGATGGTGTGGCAGCGGTAGAGGCGGAAAGGGTCCTCGAGCGCGTCGAGGCGCTCGCCCGCGGCCTCGTCACGGGAATCGGCGATCCAGCGCTGCGCCTGCAGCAGCGCCGCCGGGCCGAGGTAGCGGTCGTCGTTCCACCAGTAGCTCGGGCAGCTGGTCGAGCACGAGGCGCAGAGGATGCACTCGTAGAGGCCGTCGAGCTTGGCGCGTTCGTCCTCCGATTGCAGCCGCTCGGTCGAGGGCGCGGTCGAGTGGGTCTGCAGCCAGGGCTGGATCGAGGCGTACTGGGCGTAGAAGTTGGTCATGTCGGGCACCAGGTCCTTGACCACCTTGAGGTGGGGCAAGGGGTAGACCTTGACCTCGCCCTTGACGTCGGCGATGGCCTTGGTGCACGCCAAGGTGTTGGTGCCGTCGATGTTCATGGCGCAAGAGCCGCACACCCCTTCGCGGCACGAGCGGCGAAAGGTGAGGCTGGGGTCGATCTCGTTCTTGATCTTGATCAGGGCGTCGAGGACCATCGGCCCGCAGTGGTCGAGATCGACCTCGAAGCTGTCGATCCGCGGGCAGGCGCCGTCGTCGGGGTTCCAGCGGTAGACCCGGAAGCGGCGCACCCGAGCGGTCCCGGCCGCGGCCTTGTGGCTCGCGCCCTTGCCGATCTTGGAGTTCGCCGGCAGTGTGAATTGGACCATCTCGCCGTTCCCCGATCCTTATTGTCGCGCCGGCCCTAGTAGACCCGCGCCTTGGGCTGGATGTATTCGACTTCGTCGGTCAGCGTATAGGTGTGCACCGGCCGCTCGCCGAGCCGCACCTTGCCAGCCTCGTCGAGCCAGGCAAGCGTGTGCTTCATCCAGTTCTCGTCGTCACGGTCGGGGTAGTCCTCGCGGGCGTGGCCGCCGCGGCTCTCGGTGCGGGCTTGCGCGGCGGACATGGTGACAAGCGCCTGGCGCAAGAGGTTGTCGAGCTCCAGCGTCTCGACGAGATCAGAGTTCCAGATCATCGAGCGGTCGGCGACCGAGAGATCGGGCAACTCGGCCCATACCTCGGCGATCTTTTTGACG
>CAYUNL010000072.1:5255-8750 GCA_964446055.1 uncultured Alphaproteobacteria bacterium
GACGCCTTCGTCGAGTACATCGCCGGTGCGGAACACCGCGCAGTTGCTTTGCATCACCCGCTGCATCTTGAGCCGCAGCGCCGCCGTGGGCGTCGTGCCCTTGGCATTGCGGAAGGAATCGAGGCGCGCGAGCGCGGCCTCGCCGGCGTCCGCCGGGAGCGGCCGGTGCGGGCTTCCCGGTACGATGTCGGCGGCCGTGAACTCGGCCGCGGCGCGGCCGAAGACGACGAGGTCGAGGAGCGCGTTCGAACCGAGCCGGTTGGCGCCGTGGACCGAGGCCGAAGCGGCCTCGCCGATGGCCATCAAGCCCGGCGATATCGCGTCGTCATCGCCGTCCCGCGGCACCACCACCTCGGCCCGGTAGTTGGTCGGGATGCCGCCCATGTTGTAGTGCACCGTGGGCAGCACCGGCACCGGCTCCTTGGTGAGATCGACGCCGGCGAAGATCATCGCGCTTTCCGAGATACCCGGCAGGCGCTCTTCCAAGAGCGCGGGGTCGAGGTGGTCGAGGTGTAGGAAGATGTGGTCCTTGTCCTCGCCGACGCCGCGGCCCTCGCGAATCTCGATGGTCATGGCGCGGCTGACCACGTCGCGCGAGGCGAGGTCCTTGGCGTTGGGCGCGTAGCGCTCCATGAAGCGCTCGCCCTCGGCGTTCACCAAATAGCCGCCCTCGCCGCGCGCGCCTTCGGTAATCAGCACGCCCGAGCCGTAGACGCCGGTGGGATGGAACTGGATGAACTCGGGATCCTGCAACGGCAGGCCGGCGCGCAGCACCATGGCGTTGCCGTCGCCGGTGCAGGTGTGGGCCGAGGTGCAACTGAAGAAGGCGCGGCCATAGCCGCCGGTCGCCAGCACCACGCGGTGGGCGCGGAAGCGGTGGATGGTGCCGTCCTCGAGCCGCCAGGCGATGACCCCCCGGCACACGCCCTCGTCCATGATCAGGTCGAGGACCATGAACTCGACGAAGAACTCGGCTTGGTGCTTGAGGCCCTGCTGATAGAGCGCGTGCAGGATGGCGTGGCCGGTGCGGTCGGCCGCGGCGCAGGTCCGCTTGGCCTGGCCCTCGCCGAAATGGGTGGTCATGCCGCCAAAGGCGCGTTGGTAGATCTTGCCCTCTTCGGTGCGCGAGAAGGGGACGCCGAAGTGCTCGAGCTCGACCACCGCGGCCGGCGCCTGGCTGCACATGTACTCGATGGCGTCCTGGTCGCCGAGCCAGTCCGAGCCCTTGACGGTGTCGTACATGTGCCAGCGCCAGTCGTCTTCGCCCATGTTGCCGAGCGCCGCCGAAATGCCGCCCTGGGCGGCCACGGTGTGGCTGCGGGTGGGAAAGACCTTGGACAGGCAGGCGGTCTTCAGTCCCGCGGCGGCCAAGCCGACGGTGGCGCGCAGGCCTGCGCCGCCGGCGCCCACGACGACCACGTCATAGGTGTGCTCGGTAATCGGATAGGCCGCGCCCGCCATGCCTTAGGCCCCGAGCCAGATGTGGAGCACCGCCATCGCGCACGCCAGCCCCAGCGCGAGGCACCAGAAGCTGACGACGATGATCCCGGCAAGCTTCATCCATTCGGTCGAGACGTAATCCTCGATCACCACCTGCATCCCGAGCTTGAGGTGGTAGAGGCCAAAGCCGATCAGCAACAGCATCATCGCTGCCGGCACCGGCTCGGCGAGCCAGGCGACAACCTCGGCATAGGAGGCGCCGGCGAGCCAGACCAGCGAGATCGCGAACCAGATACAGAGCGGGATGAGCGCGATCGCGGTCAGGCGCTCGTGCCACCAGTGGTGGGTCCCTTCCTTGGCCGAGCCCAAGCCGCGCGCCCGGCCGATCGGGGTGCGCAGGCTCACCAGCCACCCCGCACGGCGTAGCCGACGATCCAGGCGATCGCCGTGAGCAGCACGGAGATCACCGCCACCGTCAGGCCCGAGGCGCGCATGGCCGGAAGCTCCAAGCCCACTCCGGTGTCCCAGAACAGGTGCCGGATGCCGTTGAACAGGTGATAAAAGAGCGAGAAGGTGAAGCCGAGGAGGGCGATGCGCCCGAGCCACGATGAGAGGAACCATTCGGCGCTCGCGTAGGCCTCGGGTCCGACCGCGGCGGCGATCAGCCACCAGGCAAGCAAAAGCGTGCCGAAACCGAGCCCCACCCCGGTGATCCGGTGGAGGATCGACATCGCCATCGTGATCTGGAAGCGATAGACCTGGAGATGCGGCGACAGCGGCCGGTCGGCCTCGCTCATAGCTATGGTCCCCCAGCGGCGGTGGCGCGGAATCGCCACTCGTTGTGGCGTCGATTAAGAACCAGCGGCGGCTGTAAGTCAACGTCGCGCCGGGCTCGCCAAATCCGTCCTTGCACGCGCCGGCCGTGGCGGGAATGATCACCGGGATGAACGTGCTGGCGCTCAACTCAGAGGTCGCCTTCGGCCACGTCGGCAACGCGGCGGCGCGGTTCGCGCTGCAGCGTCTCGGCTTCGAGGTGTGGGCGGTGCCGACGGTGATGTTGTCCAACCACCCGGCTCACGGCAGCCACCGCGGGCGCGCCACCGAGCCGGAGCGCTTCGCAGCGCTGATCGAGGGACTCGCGGCGCTGGGCGCGCTGGGGCGGTGCGATGGCGTGTGCTCGGGCTATCTTGGTGATGCTTCTCTGGCGGGAGAGGTCGCGGCTGCCGCGGACCGGGTGCGGACCGCCAATCCCGACGCGCCCTACCTTTGCGATCCGGTGATCGGCGATCCGGCGTACGGCGCCTATGTGCCCGATTCGGTGCGCGAGGCGATCATCGGTCGGCTGGTGCCGGCGGCCGACATCATCACCCCCAACGCCCTCGAGCTCGGCCTTATCGCCGGTGCCGAAGTCGCGAGCGTCGAGGATGCGCTCGCTGCCTCTCGCGCAGTGCTTGGGCGCGGCCCAAGGGCCGTCGTCTGCACCTCGCTGGCGGTACCCGGGGGTATGCTTGCCACCATCGCCGTCACCGCCGAGGAGGCATTCGCGGTGCGGACACCCCGGCTCGAGGGTCAGTTCTACGGCGCCGGCGACGTCTTGGCGGCGCTCTTTCTCGGTCACACGCTGGGCGGCGCCGGTCTGGCGGAGAGCTTGTCGAACGCCGTCTCGAGTGTGTTCGGGGTCATCGCCGCCTCCCCCGGCGGCGAGCTCGCCGTGATCGCGGCGCAGGACCAGATCGTCGCACCCAACCGCAGCTTTGCCGCGGCGCCCCTGTTGTGAGTCCTCGGCGCGGGCTGGTGCGCGCTCGACCGCGCGCGGCGCGATGCTCGGCGGCGGGCTCGCCGGCGTGTGGCTGGACTGTGGCCGCTTGGCCGTATTCACCGTGGTGCGCGGTTTCTTCGCGACCCACGCCTTTCGTGTCTACCGCCGCAGCGCTTGAAATTCGCGGCTAATGTGAATCAGTATCGCGCCTGCCCGATACCGCTAGCCTGGGCGCGTCCGAGAAACGAAGAGGTGTTGCCATGTCACGAGCGTCCGCGTGGGTCGCCCTTGGGGCG
>CAYUNL010000072.1:8760-11257 GCA_964446055.1 uncultured Alphaproteobacteria bacterium
GCGGCTTCGGCGCTGGCCTTTGGAGTTGCGGTGATCGGCCTTCCGGCGGGCGCCAGCCACGTCGAGAGCGGCGAGCTCATCGCCGCGGGACACGGCTCGCAACTGGTGATTCCGATCATGAACCCCGAGCGCGGCAAGCGGCTGTTCGTCGCCAAGGGCTGCGTCGCCTGCCACGCCATCAACGGTGTCGGCGGTCACCACGCGCCGGTCCTCGACGCCCACACCATGGAGGGGCTGATGAACCCCTTCGATTTCGCCGCCAAGATGTGGAACCACGCCCCGGCCATGATCGCGGCCCAGGAGGACGCCTTCGGCGAGCAGGTCTATTTCACCGGCGGCGAACTCGCCGACGTCATCGCCTTCGTCCATGACGATGAGACCCAGCACACCTTTGGCGAATCCGACCTCACCGCTGCGGCGCACGAAATGATGGACCACGGCCACGCCGGCGAGCCGGCGCCGGCCGCCCACGCCGATGAAATCGGGCACGGGCACGATTAGGCGGATGTGGCGGCGCCTCGCGCTGCTGGCGCTGGCCGCGGCGCTGGCCTCGGTCGTCGTCGCCTCGGGGGCCGCCGCCGAGGGCGAGGTCGTGCTGCCGGCGCTCTCGGCCGAGGCTCAGCTCGGCGAGGCCGCCTACGGTGTGTACTGCGCCGAATGCCACGGCGTGAACGCGGCGGGCACCGACCAGGGGCCGACCTTCCTGCACCGGGTCTACCACCCCGGGCACCACGCCGACCAATCCTTCCTGATCGCTGCGCTGCGGGGTGCGCGCCAACACCATTGGCGCTTCGGCGACATGAAGCCGGTGCCCGGCGTCGACCCCGCCACGGTCGAGCTGATCGTGCGCTACGTCCGCGAGCTACAGAAGGCCAACGGCGTCTTCTGACGCCGTGACGCCGGGCCGGCCCCGGGGGTCAGTCCGCTAGGCCGTCTCCGGGGCGATCGTTCCGGGTGGCCCGCTTTCGCCGATCTCGTCGAGGAAGAACATGACGTCGAGCGGCGGCGGCACGACATCGGCCTGGGTCAGCATGGCGTGGACCTGGCCGCGGTGGTGGGTCTGGTGGTTGAATAGCGTGATGAGGATGTGACCGGCGCGCGCCTCCTCGAAGCCCTCGCCGATGATGCGGCGGTACCGCACCGGCGCCGCCAGACGTTCCTCGCCCAGCCCGGCCACGAGCTCGATCAGGCGCCGGTCCTCGTCCCGCCGCGCCGTGCGCAGCGAATCGAAATCGTCGTAGAGAATCCGATCGAGCGTCGCGCTGCCGTGGTCGGCGCCCTCGATGCGCCCGAGCCACAGCCGGTCGACGACAAGCACGTGGTTGAGCGTGCGGTGAATGGAGCCGAAGAAGGCGCCGCGGTCTTCGCGATACGCCGCTTCCGCCAACCCCGCGACCGCGCCGTAGAGCCGATCGTTAACCCAGGCGTTGAAGCGCGCCATCAACGGAAGATGGTTCATCGGCCGCCGTAGAAGAGGTTGCCGACGGACCGAGCGTGGCAGCTCGGCGCCGCGCTTGCCCCGCTTTCCGGGCTCACGGTCAGGCGGCGCGGGCGAGGTGGCGGTTGACGAGGACCTCGGCGATTTGGACCGCGTTGAGCGCGGCGCCCTTGCGCAGGTTGTCGGAGACCACCCAGAGGTTGAGGCCGTTGCCGATCGTCGGATCCTCGCGGATGCGACTGACGAAGGTCGCGGCGTCGCCGACGCAGTCCACCGGCGTGGTGTAGCCGCCGTCGGCGTGCTCATCGACGACCATCACGCCGGGCGCGGTGCGCAGGATCTCGCGCGCCGCCTCGGCGCTGAGCGGCCTTTCGAACTCGATGTTCACCGCCTCGGCGTGGCCGATGAACACCGGAACCCGCACGCAGGTGGCGGTCAGCGCGATGTCCGGGTCGAGGATCTTTTGGGTCTCGGCCACCATCTTCCATTCCTCGCGCGTCGAACCGTCGTCGAGGAAGCGGTCGATGTGGGGGATGACGTTGAAGGCGATCTGCTTGGTGAAGGCCGCCGGCACGGCTTGCGAGCCGGCGAAGATGCCGCGGGTCTGGTCGAAGAGCTCGTTCATCGCCGCCTTGCCGGCGCCCGAGACCGATTGGTAGGTGGCCACCACCACGCGCCGGATGGTGGCCGCCCGGTGCAGCGGGTTGAGCGCGACCACAAGCTGCGCGGTCGAGCAATTGGGATTGGCGATGAGGTTGCGGGCGCGGTATCCCTCGACGGCTGTGGCATTGACCTCGGGCACGATCAGCGGCACGTCCGGGTCCATGCGGAAGTGGCTCGAATTGTCGATCACCACGGCGCCGGCCAGGGCCGCGCGCGGCGCGTGTTCGGCTGCCACGCCGCCCCCGGCGGCGAATAGCGCGATGTCGACGCCGGCGAAGTCGTAGTCATCGAGGGCGGCGACGGTCAGGGTCTGATCGCCGAAGGTGACGTCCTCGCCGACCGAGCGCGCCGAGGCGAGCGCCACCACCTCGGCGGCGGGAAACTCCCGCTCGGCCA
>CAYUNL010000073.1:0-11203 GCA_964446055.1 uncultured Alphaproteobacteria bacterium
CTGGGCAGTGTCGGGCTGCCGGTGCGCGACGGCGAAGCGACGCTTGCCCGCACCCTCGAAGGACTGCTCGCTCAGACCCACGAGCCGTTGGAGATCATCGTCTCCGACAACTGTTCCTCGGACCGCACCGCCGAGATCGCAGGTGACCATGCGGAGCGCTTCACGCAAATCCATTACGTGCGCCAATCCGAACCGCTGAGCGCTTTCGAGAACTTTCGTCGTGTCCTTGGCGAATCGCGGGGCGAGTACTTCCTGTGGGCGGCCGATGACGATCACCGCAACCCCGAGTACGTCGCCAACCTCCTGGCTCGCCTGGAAGCGGACCCCCAGGCCATTCTTTGCTTCGGCGACCTCGCGGTTTTTTCCGGCGAAATCGCCGATTCGCGGCTGGTGTCGCTCGACTTCGAGAACGCGGGGCGCAGCATTCTCGCCCGATTGGCGCGATCGGCCTTCCAGCCTTGCTACCATATCTACGGGGTGTGGCGCGCGGCGCCGCTAAAGGAGATCTATCTCGTCGATTGCTGGTACTGGCCGGACATGCAGATCGTGCTGGCCGCCGCGTGCATGGGTACCTTCGTCCGTGCCGATGGTGCTACCTTCCATTACTTCGACGCCGGAAAATCGCTGCGCGAGTCCGAGTTGCGCCAGACGGGCCGCACCGGTGCCTCGTGGCTTTTCCCTCTGCAGGTGATCACCTCGAGCTTTCACTCCGTCCGGCACGCGCGCGGCCTTGGACTGGCCCTCATCGCGGGTGCTTTCCTGTCCTTGCGAGAGATTCGCAATCTCGCGTGGTACCTGATTCCCGGCGGCGCCAGGGCGTCGGTTCGCCGGCTCATCGGGCGCGAGTCCGCCAGAACCTGACGGCCTCGGCCAGACCTTCGCGCAGCGGCACCGCCAGGGCGAAGCCGGCTTCCTCGCGCAGCCTGGCGATGTCGGCAACCAGCGTCGCCGGTTCCCCCGGGCGGTCGGCGAGCCCGCCCAGGCGGAGGAGTTCGGGGCGGCCGACCAGCTCGGCGATCGTCTGGGCCACTTCCGCGATCGTGTGAGATTCGCCCGAGGCGACGTTGCACGGTCCCTCGATCTCGGAGTCGATCAGCGCGGCGAAAGCCGCGCCCACGTCGCGCGCCTCGATGAAATCGCGCCGTCCCGTGCCCGAGCCGCACTTGGCTTCTTCACCGGCAAGGAGCGCGCGGGCGACTGACGGCACCAGGCGTTGCTCTGGCTCTGGCCCGCCGTAAACGTAGAAGATGCGGCCCCAGGCGTAGCTCAGTTCCCGCGGGCGCGCGAACGCGGCAATCGCGACGCGAAGCGCGTGCTTGGCAGAGCCATAGAGGCTCGCCGGGCGGCAGGCGAAACCCTCGTCGATCGGAGCGTCGGGAAGCGTCTCCCAATCGTACTCGGCGCAGCTTCCGGCGATGACTGCGCGGCGCCCGCCGGCGGCGTGGAAGGCGCGCACCAGATCGAGGCTGGCAGACTGCCATTCTAGGTTCTCGGGCGCCGTCCAGTACCGCCCTGGCTCGGTAATCCAGGCGAGGTGGAGAAGGTGGCTCGGCCGCACGGTCTCGAGACAGGCGCGAACGGCCTCGCCATCGAAGAGGTCGACCTCGTGCTCCGCGCCCTTGCGGGCGAGTCCGTGGACGCGAAAGCCGCGCGCCGTGAGCGCCGCCGTGGCGTGCCGTCCCACCAGCCCGGTCGCGCCGGTTACCAGGACCGCGTTCACCGGCGGCTCATCGTACGAAGTCCGCGAACGCAGCGTCGCGTGCCGAAATCACGCTCGGCCGCAGCGGCCACTCGATGGCGAAGGCGGGGTCGTCCCAGCGCACGCCGCGTGCGTGCTCGGGTGAATGCGCGCGGCCCATCAGGTAGAAGACCTCGCTCTCGGCGGCGAGCGTGATGAAGCCGTGGGCGCAGCCCTCGGGAATCAGGTGCGCGCGATGCTCCTCGGGCGCTAGCTCGGTCCCGGTCCAGGCGCAGAACGCTTGCGATTCGGAGCGAAGGTCCACCGCCACATCGAAGACGCGCCCGCGCGTGCATCGCACCAATTTGGCCTCCGCCACGGGCGCAGCCTGATAGTGCAGTCCGCGCAAGGTTCCTGGCGCGTGGTTGAACGAGGTATTGCACTGGGCGATACGGACTGGAAATCCGGCATCGCGGAATTCCTCGGCGCAGAAAGCGCGCGCGAAGCTGCCGCGTTCGTCCTCGATTGGCTCGGACTCGACGACCACGACACCTGGAACCCGCGTCTCGACGAACTGCATGTGTCCGCTAACTTAGCCCACAACCGTACATTCGGGGATCGGAATCACGAAGCGGCCGCCCCACTCGGCGATGTGCGCCATGTCGCGCACGATCTCGTCACGAAGGTTCCACGGCAGAATCAGGACGAAATCCGGTCTGGTTTCGTCGATCCGTTCCGGCGGGTGGACTGGAATCCGGCTACCGGGAAGCAGCATCCCTTGCTTGTGGGGGCTGCGGTCGACGACGTAGGCGATGGATTCGCACCCCACGCCGCAGACGTTGAGGAGCGTGTTGCCCTTGGCCGCCGCGCCATAGGCGGCGACTGCTTTGCGCTCTTGCCGGGCCTGGGTGAGGAAAGCGCAAAGCGAGGCCCGGGCGTGCTCGACCCACGCCGCGAAGCCAGCGTAGCCCTGCGGTGAATCGAGCCCCGCGGCGGCCTCGGCCGCATGCACGGGGGTGCTCGTGTGGCCGGCCGCGCCGGTGCGGCGGGCGTGGACACGCAGCGAACCGCCGTGGGTTGGCAGCTCTTCGACGTCAATGACGGTCAGCCCCTGGGCGGCGAACACGCGCTCGACGACCCCAAGCGAGAGGTACGAGACGTGCTCGTGATAGATGGTATCGAACTGCACCCCTTCGATCAGCCGCAAGAGGTGAGGGAATTCGACGGTGACCGCGCCGTCGGGCTTCACCAGCACCGCAAGTCCGGCGACAAAATCGTTGAGTTCGGGCACATGGGCGAGAACGTTGTTCGCGACCACCAGATCTGCGGCGTGCCCGGCCGCGACCAGGCGCTCGGCGGTTGCCCGTCCGAAGAACGCGACCTCGGTCGGGATCCCGTTCTTTCTGGCCACCTCCGCGACGTTGGCGGCGGGCTCAATCCCAAGCACCGGCACACCGGCGGCCGTGAAGAAACGCAGCAGGTGGCCGTCGTTCGAGGCCACCTCCACAACCTTGGAGTCCGGGCCGAGGGGGTAGCGCTTGCGCGCCATCTCGGCAAAGCGTTCGCAGTGCTCGAGCCAGCTGCGGGAGTACGAAGAGAAGTACGCATACTCGGAAAACAGTACCTCGGGCGGCACCGTGGCGCCGAGTTGGACCAACAGGCACCCATCGCACACGTAGACGCACAGGGGATAGCGTGGCTCCGGCGCGGCGGCGTCCTCGGGGGCGACGAAGCGGTTGGCGAGCGGCGTCTCGCCGAGGTCGACGAACACCCGGTCCAACGCCGCGTCGCAGAATCGGCAGCTCGGTGCGGCGCTCACGTGCGGCCCATATACCGGTCGATCTGGTCCATGGTATGGGCGCGCATGTCGGCGCCGTCGACGAACGAGCGGTACCAATCGGCGGTCCACGCGACGATATCTTCGATCGCCAGCCGCTGGCGCCAGCCCAGCGATTCGCGGGCGAGCGAGGAATCGAGGGTGAGCGTGATCTTCTCGGGCGGCGGCTCGCCGTCCGCCTTGCGCCAGCCCTGCGCGCCGGGCAGCGCACCGAGCAAGCGCTCGGCGAGCGCGGCGGTCGAGATCTGTCCCGCCGCTTCGGGACCGAAATTGAGTGCTCGCCCCAGGCCGGCCGCGGCGGTGGCAAGTCGCTCGGCGTACAGCAAATACCCGCCGACAAGATCCAGGACGTGCTGCCACGGGCGCCTCGCGTCGGGATAGCGCAAGATCAGCGGCTCACGCCGGCGCACCGCGTTCCACAGGTCCGTGATTAGCCGGTCCTCGGCCCAGTCGCCGCCGCCCAGCGCGTTGCCGCCGCGTGCCGTCGCCACCGCCATACCCTCATCCTCAAGGAAACTCCTCGCGAAGGCTGCCGTCACGGATTCGGTCGCCGCCTTCGAAGCGCTATAGGGATCGTCGCCGCCCAAGGCATCGCCCTCCGCAAACGGCGCTCCGTCCTCGCGGTTCGCGTAGGTCTTATCGCTGGTGACCACCAACACCGCCTTGAGATTCGCGCGACCCCGAAGAGCCTGCAACAGGTTCGTGGTGCCCATAACGTTGGTCGCGATGGTTCCCACCGGCTCACGGTACGAGCGGCGGACCAGCGCCTGCGCCGCCATGTGGATGACGATTTCGGGGTCCGCTGCGGCCACCGCCGCGGCCACCGCGCCGGCGTCTCGAACGTCGCCGATGCGCGAGGTGAGCGCGGGCCACGGCTCAAGTAGCGCGAATAGGCTGGGATCGGTCTCCGGCGCCAGGGCGAAGCCGGTGGTCTCGACGCCCAAACGCTCCAGGCAAGCCGCCATCCAAGCACCCTTGAAACCGGTGTGTCCGGTGAGAAGCACCCGCCGCCCGGCCCAGAACGCGGGCTCGATCACCGATTCAGTCCCAGACCCGCCACGGCGCCCGCCCCTCGGCCCACAGGCGCTCGAGCTCGTTGCGCTCTCGAAGGGTGTCCATTGGCTGCCAAAAACCCTCGTGGCGAAAAGCGGCGAGCTGACCCTCACGCGCCAGTCCTTCGAGCGGCCCGCGCTCCCACACCGTCGCGTCGCCTTCGCCGATGCGGTCAAGCACTCGGTGTTCCAATACGAAGAAGCCGCCGTTGATGAAACCCTCTTCGCCACCCGCCGGCTTTTCCGCGAATCGCTCGACCCGGTCGCCGGCAAGGAGCGTCGCGCCGAAGCGGCCGGGCGGACGCGCCACGGTGACCGTGGCCTCGAGCCCGTGCCCGCGGTGGAACTCGAGCAACGCCGAGATATCGAGGTCGGCCACCCCGTCGCCGTACGTCATGCAGAAGCTCTCGCCGTCATCCAGATGAGGCGCGGCACGTCCGAGCCGGCCCCCGGTCATGGTCTCGGCGCCGGTATCCACCAGCGTCACGCGCCAGGGCTCGGCTGGGCTTGCGTGGTACTCGATCGCGTTCGCGGCCAGGTCGACCGTGATGTCGGCGCGGTGCAGCACGTAGTTGGCGAAGTACTCTTTGATCATGTAGCCGCGGTAACCGAGGCAGACCACGAAGTCGGTGAGGCCGAAGTGGGCATAGCCCTTCATGATGTGCCACAGGATCGGCCACCCGCCGATCTCAACCATCGGCTTGGGCCTGAGATGCGATTCCTCAGCGATCCGCGTACCCCGACCGCCCGCCAGGATGACGACCTTCACGACAAACCCTCCGTACCTGCCCGCGATGCCTTAGCGCCGAAACCGCGCCCTGGCAAGATCGGAACCGCTGCCGCGGGGCGGTGACGGGGATCCTAGGCGGCGGCGATCAGCGCTTCGATCAGTTTGTTGACTTGCGCGGCGCGCTCCATGTGGGCCATGTGGCCGGCACCCTCGATGCGGTGCACTGCGATGCCCTCGGGAACGGTATCTGCTTGACCCACCGCGACGATCTGGTCGTCTGCGCCCCAAATCACCTGTGCCGGTGAGGCGAGCTCCGACAGGCGGCCGCCCAACTGGAGCGTTTGACTCCCGCCCGCGAAGGCGGCCTCGGCGATGGTCTTCAGGCTAGCGATGGCGCCATCGATGCGCTTGGCCTTCAGCACGTCCATCACCATGTCGCGGCTCACCAGCTCGGGATCGGCAAAGAGTTGCTGCAGTACCGGCTTCATCTCCTTGCGTTTGCCCGCCTCGATGAACCCTTCGATGTAGCCTATGTTGATGTCCGAACCGAGCCCGATGGGCGAAACCACGGTCGTCGAGGCCACCCGTGTGGGCTCCTCGAGCGCTAGGTAGAGTGCGACGCCGCCGCCCAGCGAGTGGCCGGCAAGGTGCGCGCATCCGATCTCGGTGGCGTCGAGGAAGGCGAGCGCGGCCGAAGCGAGCGTCGCCACGTCGCCCGCACCCACCGATTTCTGCGAACCACCATGACCGGGTAGGTCGAGCGCGTATACGGCGCGATTCTCTGCCAGCGGCTCGTGGTTGAACATCCAACTGTTGAGGTCGCCGCCGAAGCCGTGCAGCAGCACCAATGCGCCATCGCCCTCACCGTGCTTGAGGAACCGCAGCCGCCACGTGCCGGCGTCGATCATTTCGGGTGCCGGGCCACTCTCGCCCGCCTCCGGCGGTACGAAGTTCGACTGGAAGTCGGCGATGAAGCCCTCGACCTCGGAATCCAACACCGCCGGTTGGGCGATGATCCCGAACAGTCCACCCACCGGCACCGTCTCACCCTCGGCCGCTACACGGCGGCGCAAGACACCCTCGGTCGGGCACTCATAGACGTTGGCGATCTTCTCGGTCTCGATGTCGGCGATCTCGGCGCCGGCCTGAAGGTCGGTCCCCTCCTCGACATGCCAGGCGGCCAGCACTCCCTCGGTCATCACCATGCCGTACTTGGGCATGATCAGGGCATAAATACCCTCGCTCATTTCTTGTATCCCACCACCTCGCGCACTGCGGCTTCGATCTTCTCGGGACTGGGCAGATAGGCGTCCTCAAGTTCGGGCGCAAACGGCACCGGCGCATGGGGCGCGGTTACCATCTTGATCGGCGCCTTAAGCGCGCCGAACGCCTTGTCGGCGATCAGGGCCGAGATATCGGTTGGCATGCTGCACCGCGGCGTCGCTTCGTCGACGATCACCAGCCGCCCGGTTTCCTCGACCGACTCGATGATCGTGTCCTCGTCCATCGGCGATATGGTCCGCGGGTCGACGACGGTGCAGCTGACACCGTCGGCGGCCAGGTTGTCGGCGGCGGTATTGGCGAACTGCACCATCCGGCCGAGCGCGACGATGGTCGCGTCGGTACCCTCGCGGGTGAGGTTGGCCTCGCCGAAGGGGATGGTGTAGGGCTCTTCCGGCACCTCGCCCTCGTCGTCGTACATGACGATGTGCTCGAAGAACATCACCGGGTCGTCGTCGCGGATCGACTGGATCAGCAAGCCCTTGGCGTCGTAGGGATTCGACGGCATCACCACCTTGAGTCCGGGGATGTGGGTGATCATCGAGTGGTAGCTGGCGCTGTGCTGGGCGGCGATGCGCAGGCCGGCGCCATAGACGGTGCGGATGGTTACCGGCGTCGTCACCTTGCCACCGAACATGTAGCGGAACTTGGGCATCTGGTTCAGCAACTGGTCCATGCACACGCCCATGAAGTCGATGAACATCAGCTCGCCCACCGGCCTCAGCCCGTTCTGGGCGGCGCCGATGGCGGCGCCCATGATGGCGCTTTCCTGCAGGGGCGTGTCCATCACCCGCTCGCGACCGAACTCGGGCATCAATCCCTGGGTCACGCCGAGCGCGCCGCCCCAAGTGTCCTGCTCGCCGGGTGCACCCATGCCGCCCGAAATGTCCTCGCCCAGGATGATGATCTTCTCGTCGCGGCGCATCTCCTGGGCCAGCGCCTCGTTGAGCGCCATGCGGAATGAGATCCTGGTCGCCCCCTCGGGGCGCTTCGCGCTGCTTGCGTAAAAGTCTTGAGACATTTCGCGGTCCTCCCTCAGCGGCCTGGCTCAGTAGGAGACGTAGACGTCGGTCAGAAGCTGATCGACCGGGATCGGCGGGGCCGCCTTGGCCTCGCTGACCGCTTCCTCGACAAGCGATCCGATCTCGGTATCGATCGCCTCAAGCTGGCCGGCGTCTAGCTCGCCCGATTCGGTCACCCGGGCGCGGAACAATTCGATCGGGTCCTTGTTTTCCTTCAGCCACGCCACGTGCTCGGGCAGGCGGTGGGTGTCCTTGATGCCCTCCTCGTGAGGGTTGAACCGCTCGAATTTGACGTCGATGACCGAGGGGCCTTCGCCGGCGCGGGCACGGCTCACCGCCTCGTTCGCCGCGTCGTGCACGTCGAAGAAATCGAATCCGTCGACACGACGCGCCGGGATGCCGAAACCCTCGGCGCGTTTTACGTGATCGCCGGCGCACGCCCATACGCTCGCCGTCACCTCGGCATAGCCGTTGTCCTCGATCACATAGATCGCGGGCAGCTTGAAGACCGACGAGAAATTGAGCGATTCCAAGAACTGACCCTGGTTCGAGCCGCCGTCGCCGACGAAGCCGATGGCGACGCCGCCGGTCCCTAGCTGCTGCGCGGCCAGCGCCGCGCCGCCGACGAGCGGCATGCCGCCGCCGACGATGCCGTTGGCCCCCATCAGTCCGCGGTCGGGGTCGGCGAGGTGCATCGAACCGCCCTTGCCGTTGCAGATGCCGCCTTCGCGCGCGTAGAGCTCAAGCATCATCGCCTTTACGTCGAGACCGCGTGCGATGCAGTGGCCGTGCGGGCGGTGGGTGCTGTAGATGCGGTCGCGCTCGTCGAGATTCAGGCAAACGCCGGTCGCCGAAGCCTCCTCGCCGATATATAGGTGCACGACGCCGGGCATTGGCGCCGTTGCCGCCTCGTGCTCCAGCGCCTTCTCGAAGGTGCGAATGGTCCGCATGCTGCGATACGCCTGCAGCAACTCGTCTCGGTTGAGCTGAACCACGGTGTCCTCCCCTTTTCTGTTCCACCACGTTGTAACGAAGAACCGCGCCCAATAACAGGGTTTTCGCGGGGATGGGTCGCTCTACTCGTTCGCCGCCGCCTGCCTCGACCAGACGACGGAAAAGGCGCCGAGCGCTTGGTCCAGGTCTTCGATCGTGTGGGCGTTCGAGATCTGAACGCGGAGGCGGGCCGAGCCCTCGGGCACCACCGGCGCGCCGAAACCGGCGACGTACACGCCCTCCTCGAGAAGCGCCTCGGTGATGGCGAACGCAGTGGCGGTCGCGCCCACGGGGATGGCGATGATGGCGGCCTCACCAGGTAGGGTGGCGATGCCCAAGCCTTCTAGGCCGCCGCGGAAGTGGTGCACCTTGGCGCGCAGCTCGGCGACCATCCCGGGCCGGGCCTCGAGGATGCGGAGCCCGGCGAGCGCGGTCAGCGCGCCCGAGGCCGGGACCGACTTGGTGTGAAGATGGGGGCGAGCGCCTTGGATCAAAGTTTCGATTACGGCGCTAGGCCCGGCGACGAAACCGCCGCCGCCGGCGCCCAGGGCCTTGCCCAGGGTGCCGGTGAAGATGTCCACCGCGTCCATCAGGCCGTAGTGCTCGGCCACACCTCGGCCGCTCCCGCCGAGCACGCCCAGCCCGTGCGAATCGTCGATCACCACCGTTGCCTCGTAAATGCGCGCGATATCGACGATGCGGTCGAGCCTGGCGATATCGCCCTCGGAACCGAAGACCCCATCCGAGACGATGAAACGGCATTCAGCGTCCGAGTGCGCCGCCAGCTTGTCCTCGAGCTCGGCCATGTCGCCATGAGCATAGGCCTCGCGCGCCACGCCATCGGGCGCCAGACGGCAGCCGTCCGCGCTGCTCGGGTGGTTGCGTGCATCCGAGGCCACAAAGTCTCCGGGCCGCGCGATCGAGGGGATCAGTCCCAGATTGGCCATGAACCCCGAGCCGAAGCTGAGCGCGGCCTCGGTGCCAAGGAACGCCGCCAGCCCGTCCTCGAGCGCGCGGTGCGCGGTGTTGGTCCCGCACACGAACCGGGCCGCCGAGGTGCCGGCGCCGAAGTTCTCGAGCGCCTGGTGCCCGGCGGCGACAACCTCGGCATGGTTGGCGAGGCCGAGATAATCGTTCGAGCACAGCAGCAAGACCTCGCCTCGGCCCTCCACGCGCACCCGCGCCCCCGCCGCGCCCTCGAGAATGCGGTAGGTCTTGAGCCACCCCTGGCCGCGCAATCGCCCCAGCGATTCCTCGCAGCGGGATAGGAATGCCTCGTTCATCGCCTGCCTGCGCGCAATTCGCGCGTCCATTGGATGGTATGACTGACTCCATCATATCAGGTCGTTCGCAGTGCGGTTCGCACACCGGGCTGCGGCGGGCTTGCGCGCGGCCGCGACCTCGCCTAGCCTCGCTCAGCAGGGAAACTCGCAGTCCTCAGGGGTGACGTATGGGTAGGTTCGGCATCAGCCAGCCGGTGCGGCGTATCGAAGACGAGCGGCTGCTGCGCGGCCAGGGCCGCTACATCGACGACATCAACCTGCCCGATCAAGCGCGCGCCTACTTTCTGCGCTCGCCGTACGCCCACGCCAACCTGGTTCGCCTCGACAGCGCGCGGGCCGCCACGGCACCCGGCGTGGTGGCGGTGTTGACCGGTCCTGAGTACCGCGACGCCGGGTATCACGAGCTGTTCTCGGAGAAGCTCTATCTCGATAGGCCGATCCTCAACAAGGACGGCAGCCATCGCGCCGATCCCGGACGCTGGCCGCTCGCCATCGGCCGGGTGCGCCATGTCGGCGACGCCGTGGCCATGGTGATCGCCGAGACCGTGGACCAAGCCCGGGACGCGGCCGAGCTGATCGAGGTCGACTACGAGCCGCTGCCTGCGGTCACCGGCGTCATGCCCGCGCAGGCGGCAGGCGCACCCCTGGTCTGGGACGACGTGCCGGACAACCTCTGTTTTCACTGGGAGCTCGGGAGCGAGGCCGCCAAGGACGCCGCTTTTGCCAAGGCCGCGCGCGTGATCAAGCTCGATCTCGTCAACAATCGCATGGTCGCCAACCCGATCGAGCCGCGCGGCGCGGTGGCAAGCTTCGGCGAGGACGGGCGTTTCACGCTGCGTCTGGCGACCCAGAACACGCACATGATCCGCGATGTCCTGTGCGATCAGATTATGGGCGTGCCGCGTGGCGAGATGCGCGTCGTCACCGGCGACGTGGGCGGAGGCTTCGGCACCAAGTACTACATGTACCCCGAATACCCGCTGACCCTGTGGGCGGCGAAGCGGCTGGGGCGGCCGATCAAGTGGACGCCTGACCGCGCCGAGTCCTTCCTCACCGACGTTCACGCGCGCGACCACGTGACCCACGCCGAGCTCGCGACCGACAATGACGGGCGATTCCTCGGCCTTCACGTCCTGAAGAACTGCAATATGGGCGCTTATCTGTCGACCTATGCGGCGTTCATCCCGACCATGGACGGCGCGGCGCTCTTGGCCGGGGCCTACGACAATCCGGCCATCTACGTCGAGGTCCGTGCGGTATTCACCCACACCGTGCCGGTCGACGCCTTCCGCGGCTCGGGCCGGCCCGAGGCCAACTACACCGTCGA
>CAYUNL010000074.1:0-11130 GCA_964446055.1 uncultured Alphaproteobacteria bacterium
GAGCCGAGGGGAATCGAACCCCTGGCCTCGACATTGCGAACGTCGCGCTCTCCCAACTGAGCTACGGCCCCCACGGTTTCGCTATTGGGCCGATAACATGGGAGCGGGCACCGCGCACTGTCAAGGAGCGCGGGGCGGTGCCTGGGGACTCAGCCGGCGAAGTGGGCGAAGGCGTCGGCAGGTACGAAGGTCAGTCCGGCCTCGTCGCCGGGCTTGGCCCAGTAGAGCTGGAGCGTCGAGGTGTTGCGCTTCTCGAAGTAGAGAATCGACATCGGATACCACCCCGGCGTCTCGATCTCGATGGGCACCAGCTGGGAGAACCGGTCGGCGTGGACGGCGGGATCCGAGAAGATCGGCGTACCGCCGATCTCCAGCCGCACACCATCGTTCGATTCCAGCGCGACCATGTACCTGCCGGCCACGGGGAAGTTGATGAGGCCGCGAATATCGGCGCCCACGCCGTCGGCGCGGCCGCTGGTCAGCACCTCGCCCGAGCCAACCTTGTAGTCGAGGGTCGGGATGGCCGGCCCCGGGACGCCGGGGTCGATGCGCGCGAACTCGGCGACCTCGTCGACCAGGTTGAAGATGGCGAAGTAATAGGTCACGCCCAGCCCCGGCTGCAGATCCGCAGGGTCGGGCTGTTCGGACAGCGGCGTCAGCCCGGTGACCGGCTCGGCGAATTCCTCGGGCGGGGCGGCCGCGGTGCCCGGCTCCAGGGGCGCGAAGTGGTCGTGGAGGAAGACGTAGTCCTCGCCCGGCGCGAATATGTGGCAGCCCAGGCAGGCATCCTCGGGATTCTTGGCCACCCGCCCAGCGAGCGACACCCCGCGCGGGTTCACGTCGACGCTGCCGTCAGCTTTGTACTTGACCCAGAACCAATCTTGGTTTGCCGGGTCGTAGCCCGGTTCGCGGCGGAACATGACGGTGATCGCGGCCAGGAACAGGCTTGGGTTGGTGGCCACCGATTCGATAGAGATGTCTTCGCCCATGTAGTTCTTCTTTACGATGACCGGGGCCTCGCGCCCCTCGACGGCAACCTCGGAGCTCATGGTCATCAGGATCACACCGTGGGGCTCGGACCCCTCATAGGGCTGGGCGACGATCGAGCGCGCGCCGACCAGCCTGGCCTCGGCCAACGCGTCCCACAGGAGCTAGGCGAAAGCGAGGTCCTCGGGCCCGCCGAACGAGGGCGGCTCGTCCTGGGCGCCGGCGATAAAGGGTGCGGCGATGAGTGCGCTGAGGATGATCGCTGCAAGTACGCGTTGGCGTGGCATTGGAGCCTCCCGGTTGCACGGATTGTCTGCCCGGTGTCAGATTGATACTTGAGCGCCGCGCCCCCGTTTTGACAGCGCCCTCACACGAAAGTGAAAGCGGGGGTCGGTCTAGCGGCCGAGCAGGACCGAGAAAGGCACGGCGTAGGTAAGCACCACCTCTTCGGTACCGGGGTTCACATCGTCGAGGCTGGCGTTCGAGATGTGACTCACGCTGAGCCCGATGCGCGAGCGGCTTTTGAATCGGTAGGCGAACTCGAGCTGGGAGCGAAACTCGACGTCCGATCCGAGGTCTTTGCCGGAGCCATCGGTGTAGAGTCCGGCCGCCAGACTGGGCGTCAGCACCCAGCGGCGCCCGAAGAAGAGATCGACCAGGAAGCCGCCATAGCCGTAGATCCCGGCGTCGGAGTTCACCATCACGCCGCTGAAGGGCTTGACGAACCAAAGCTTGATGTCGGAGCGATATTCGAGCCGCGCCTCGCCCGCGGTCTCGTCGTCGCTTACATCGAAGCCGCCGATGCTGAAGGCCAGGAAGTCGGGATCGTCGGCGCCCGCCGGCCCGCTCGCAGCGATGGCCGCGGCGAGCGTCGCGACGAAGACCAGAGGTGAAGCAAGGCGGCGAACCACGGCGGCCCCCAGCCGTTTTCAAGGACCGCGGAGTGTACGGGAATTCCCGCGATGCACCAAGGCATGGGCCGGCGGCGTGCTATAGTCGGCGCTGATGATGGCGGTACCGGGCCCCGCACCTCTTGTCCTTCTCATCGCGCTAGCAGCCACCTCGGCGGCGGCCGAGGACCGCTCGCCCACGCCTATGGAACGCGGCGAGAGCCAGCGGGTGGCCGAGGTGATCGATGGCGATACGCTGGTCCTCGAGGACGGCACCGAGGTGCGGCTGGTCGGCATCCAAGCGCCGAAGCTAGCGCTGGGCCGCGCCGATTTCGCGGCCCAGCCACTGGCCGAGGAGGCCAAGGCGGCGCTCGAGGCGATGACGCTCGGACGCCTGGTGGTGCTCTCCTACGGCGGGCAGCGCATCGATCGCTGGGGCCGCCAGCTCGCCCACCTTCACGACGACAGCGGACGCTGGATTCAGGGTGAGCTGTTGGCAAGCGGCCTGGCCCGCGTCTACACCTTCCGCGACAACACCGCGCTGGCCGAGGCGATGCTTGCCGCCGAACGCGCGGCGCGCCAGGGCCGGCTCGGCATCTGGGCCGATCCCTTCTTCGAGGTCCGCACGGTCGCCGAGACCGAGGCCTTGATCGACACCTTTCAGATCGTCGAGGGCGAAGTGCTGGACGCGGCGGTGGTGCGCGGGCGCGCCTACCTCAACTTCGGCGCCGACTGGCGCGATGATTTCACGGTGACCATCGCACCCAAGGACCGGCGCGCCTTCGAGAACGCGGGCCTCGACCTCGAAGCGCTGGCCGGACGCGCGATACGCGTCCGCGGCTGGCTCGATTCCTACAACGGACCCCAGATCGAGCTTACCCACCCCGAACAGCTGGAGATTCTCGGGCCATGACGCGATCTCGCGTGCGCTGGCCAGTCTTCGGATGGATCAACGAAGGCGTACAGTTACGGCGCGCGATGCAGCTTGAGAATCGAGCTGTCGTTCTCCGCGCGCAGGGCGACCTGGCCGAGGCCGAGCGGTTGCTTGGGGAATCAATCGCGATCGTGGAGGCGAGCGTGCGGCCCGAAAACCCCGACATACCCCCGATCCTAGCCAACATGGCGGGCGTCTACTCCGAGCGAGGCCGGTTCGACGAGGCCGAGCGCTTGTGGCTGCGTGCCCTTGCCATTTGGGACAAGGTACCGGGGGAACCGGAGAGCACCGATTACGCGTGGATATTCCATGAGTTGGGCCACGCCTATGCTGGCGTGGAGCGATTCGCGGACGCGGAGACCTCGTTTGAGCGTGCGATTTCGATTCTCGAGTCGGGTCGGGAGGGGGACGCGCTCCTGGGGCTGTGCCTGGACAAGCTGGCGGCGATTCACCGTGGCCACGGACGGGAGGTCGAGGCGGAGGACTTGTACCAAAGGGCGGTCGCGGTTGCGGAAAGGGCACTGGGAGCCGATCACGCGGACGTGGCCGAAAACCTCACCATCTTGGCCGAGTACTTGTATGAACTGGGCCGCCACGGGAAAGCGGAACAGCTACTTCGGCGCGCGATTGCGATCTACGAGAAGGCGCCGGGCGCGGAGCACGCGAACGTGGCCAAAGCGCTCAACGGCCTGGCGGGGATGTGCCGTGTCGAGGGCCGCTTCGGCGAGGCCGAATCGTTCTACAGGCGAGCTCTCGCGATCACCGAAATGGACCTGGATGGCGAGCACCCGGAAGTAGCCCGCGCGCTAAATGATCTCGCGGAGACATGTCGCTCCCAGTCCCGCTTTGCCGAGGCCGAGCGTCTACAGCAGCGCGCGTTGGCGATACTCGAAAAAGCGCTTGGGCCGGAGCACCCGCAAGTGGCGGCCAGCCTCAACAACCTCGCGGCCACGTATCGAGGGCAAGACCGCTTCGCCGAGGCCAAGCCGCTCTATGAGCGTGCGCTGGCCATCAACGAGAAGGCACTCGGCCCGGAACATCCGGCGGTCGCGGCCCATCTCGGTAACATTGCCGAGTTGTACGGCGTGCAAGGCCAGTATGCGGATGCGGAGCACCTCTACCAGCGCTCCCTGGCGATGTTTGAGAAGAAGTATGGCCCAGACCACCCCGAGGTGGCCGTAAGTCTGGGAGGTCTGGCGCAAATCTACACCGACGAGGGTCGCTACGACGAAGCGGCGCCGCTGGCCGAGCGGGCGTTGGTGATCCATGAGCAGAGCCTGGGCCCCAACCACCCGGACGTGGCGATTCACCTCAATACGCTGGCAGCGCTCCACTACGTGCGCGGTCGGCCCGCCCAAGCCGAGCAACTCTTTCGGCTCTCGTTGGCAATCCTCGAGAGTGCCGGGTCCAGCGAGGTCGTCATGACACCGGTCCTTGAGAACTACGCCGGTTTGCTCAGAAATCTCGGACGCCAAGGCGAGGCTCTGGAGGTGGAGGCCCGCGCCAAGGCGATCTGTGCAGGACGGTAGCCCATGATGCGTTGCACGAGGGGCATTTGGCGCGCCGCATTCGCGGCTGCTCTCCTCGCCGCGCTTGGCGGCTGCAGCTCGGTCAATCCGCTAACCGGGGAGCGGCAGTTTACGGCGTTCATGTCTCCGGCCAAGGAGGCGGCCGTCGGCGCCGAGGAGCACCCCAAGATTCTCGAGCGTTTCGGCGGCGCCTACGACGACTTGGCGATCGGGGCCTACGCGGCCGAGATCGGCGGACGGCTCGTGCACCACCCCGACTTCGCCAACCAGCGCTTCACGATCACGGTGTTGAATAGCCCCGAGGTCAACGCCTTCGCGCTGCCCGGCGGTTACGTCTATCTGACCCGCGGGTTGATGGCGCTGGCCAACTCCGAGGCCGAGGTCGCGGCGGTGCTAGCCCACGAGATCGGTCACGTCGCCGCCCGCCATACGGCCGAGCGTTTCAGCCAAGCAATGGTCGCCCAGCTCGGAACGGTGGTCTTGGGCGCGATCACCGAAAGCAGCCAGGTCGCCGACTTGGCCCAGCTCGGCGCCGGTCTCTATCTCGCAGGGTACTCTCGCGAACAGGAGTTCGAAGCCGACCTGCTGGGCGTCCGCTATCTGGCGCGCACCGGCTACGATCCCCGCGCCGCCGAGAGCTTCCTCACCAGCCTCGGCCGCGAGCACCAGCTGCAAGCACGGATCGAGGGCGAGGACGCGGTCCGCGACCGCGGATTCTTCGCCACCCATCCGCGGACCGTGGAGCGCATCCAGCGCGCCATCGCCTCGGCGGCGGTGAGCGGCGCCCAGGCCGATGCTCCGCAGCGAAGGGCCGAGTACCTCGATCGCCTCGACGACCTGGTCTTCGGCGACAACGCCGAGCAAGGCTTCGTGCGCGGCCGCACGTTTTCACATCCGGGCATGCGGCTGACCTTCACCGCGCCGCCCGGATTCCGGCTGGTTAATACCACGCAGGCGGTCTTCGCCGAGGGCCCCGACGATGCCATCATTCGCCTTGATAGCGCCGATGAGGACGCCCGCGCCGACCCCTACGAGTACCTGCGCCGCGACTGGGCGCGCGGGGTCAGCTTGCGCGAGTTCGAGCGCCTGACCATCAACGGACTGCCGGCGGCGACCGCGCGGGCGCAGGTATCGCGGATCGGCGGCGCGCGCGATCTCCGGCTGGTCGCCGTCCGCCTCGATCCCGATACCATGGTTCGGCTGTTGTTCGTGACCCCGGTGCGCTTGGCGGCCGGATTGGCGACAGAGTATCGGCGCACGACCCACAGTATCCGCCGCCTGAGCCGCGCCGAGGCGGCCCGCCTTAAGCCCTTGCGGCTGCGCATCGAAATCGTACGGCCCGGCGATACGGAACACACATTTGCCGAGCGCATGGTGGTGCCACAGCTCGCGCTCGAGTGGTTCCGCACCCTCAACGCGCTCGAGCCTGGCGAGTCCCTGCGGCCGGGCCGCCGCGTCAAGCTAATCGAGGAGTGAGGCCAAACGCCATGGACGAGAATGTGAGCACGTCATCGGCGATCTATCGGATCGAGCTCGAGCCGGTGAAAGGCCGGGTTGCCGCGATCGCCGACGGGCAGACGGTCGCCGACAGCACCGAAGTCGTGAAGATGCTTGAGACCCATTTGCCGCCGGTGATCTATTTCCCGCATTCGGACGTGGACGCGGGCGTCCTGCGGCGCGGCGATCAGCGCACGTTCTGTCCCTTCAGGGGGAGCGCGACCCACTGGTCGCTTCGGCTGCCGAGGCGGACGATCGACGACGCGGCGTGGAGCTACGAACGGCCGCTCGAGATTTCGCGTTCGATCCGCGGCTACATTGCCTTTTACAACGGCGTTGTCGAGCGCTGGATCGCCGAACCCGGCGTCGTCGATGCGCCCGCCGTCCAGGACGTGATCACCGAGCTGCCGCTGGTGGAATGGGTCTTGCGCGAGGCCTGGTTCGCGACCTCGGCGATCGAGCTGACGGAGCGACTGGGCCAAACGATCGTCGACGTCGGCCTGCCGCTGCTGCAGCTCAACGTCGGTATCTGGACACTGCACCCGCAGTTGGTGGGAACCACCTATACCTGGGTCCGCGGCGGCGAGGGCACGCGGGTGTCCCATACCCCGCGCGGGGCGTTGCAGGGCGAGGCCTACCTCAAGAGTCCCGAGCGTTTCGTATCGGAGGGCCTGGGCGGGGTGCGCCAGCGCCTCGACGCCGAGAACCCCGAGTTTCAGTTTCCCATCATGGCCGAGCTACGGGCGGCCGGCGGCACCGACTACGTGGCCATGCCGCTGCCGTACTCGGACGGCCAGGTGCACACGCTGACGCTGACCTCGGACCATCCAGGCGGATTCTCGGTCGCCGACCTAGGGCAGGTATTCGAAACCATTCCCATGCTGAGCCGCCTCTACGAGGTCCACACCGTCCGCGGCAACACCTCGGTGTTGCTCGATACCTACCTCGGCTCACGCACCGGCAGGCAGGTTCTGAACGGCCTTACCCAACGGGGCGACGGAGAGAGCATCCACTCGGTCATCTGGTTCTGCGACCTCCGCGGATCCACGGCAATGGCGGATTCGATGCCCAGCGATTCGTTCCTCGAGGTTCTGAACCTTTTCTTCGACAGCGTCGCCGGGGCGATCCTCGAATACGGCGGTGAGGTATTGCGCTTCATTGGCGACGCCGTCTTGGCCATCTTTCCGTTCGACGAAACGGCGGCGCGGCCGGCAGCGGCCACGGGCGACGCCGCGAAGGTGTGCTTCCGGGCGATTGAAGCGGTACGCGAAGCCGAGCGCCGCGTCGCCGAGTTGAACCGGACGCGCGGCGATTCAGGCGAGCCCGAGATTCGATACGGTATCGGGCTCCACGTCGGCGACGTAACCTACGGCAATATCGGCACGCCCGACCGTCTCGAGTTCACCGTAATTGGCGCGGCCGCCAACGAAGCGGCGCGAATCGAGAGCCTGTGCAAGACACTCGATACATCGGTCCTCATCTCGGACGATTTCGCCAGGTACTTTCCCGAGACCCTGGTATCGCTGGGGCGGCACGAGTTGCGCGGTGTCTCCGGCGAGCGCGAGATTTTCACGCTGCCGCCGGCTTCGCCCTGACGATCCTACCTTAGGGGTGTGAGGGACTGGCCAGACCGGCGATCCCGGGGTCGCCGACACGGCGGGCGACGGCGGCGCGAAGCTTCGCCAGCACCTCGTTCTCGATCTGACGGACCCGTTCCTTCGAAATACCGAGCCGCTCGCCCAATGCCGCCAGGGTAAGCGACTTCTCACGCAGACGGCGGGCGCGGATTATGGTCCGCTCGCGCGGCGTGAGATCGGCAAGCGCGTTCTTGAGCCAGCCCAGGCGACGGTCGCGTTCACGGACCGCCACGACAAGGTCCTCGGGGCTGGGCGATTCGTCGGCGAGGAAATCCTGCCACTCGCTGGTGCCGTCCTCCCCCACCGGCTCGTTCAGCGACTTGTCGCCCGCCGAAAGGCGCAGTTCCATGGCCTCGACATCGCGGGTGTCCGCGTTCAGGGCGCTCGCGATCCGGGCCCGAACCTCGCCGCCGGTTCCGCCGCTCCGGCTCTCCAAACGGGCGCGGGCGCGCCGCAAGTTGAAGAACAGAGATTTCTGGGCCGCGGTAGTGCCGGTCCGCACGATCGAGAAGTTGCGCAGGACGAAGTCTTGAATGGACGATCGGATGTACCACCGCGCGTAGGTCGAGAAGCGCACGTTGCGGCTGGGTTCGAAACGCGCGGCCGCTTGCATCAAGCCGACATTGCCTTCCTGCACCAAATCGCCCACTGGCAAGCCGTAGCCGCGAAACCGCCCGGCGATACTGATGACCAGCCGGACGTACGCCGTGACCAATTCGTGCAGCGCTTGCTCGTCGCGGTGCTCGCGCCAACGCCTGGCGAGTTCGCCCTCGTGGTCGCGCGCCAAAAGAGGCGCGCGCATGGCCGCACGAACGAAGGTGCGGTCCGCGCGCCTGGAGTCCGGTGTGTCGGTCGCGGTCATTAGCCACGCCTTTACGGCCGAGTGCGCCGCCATCGCGGGCACCTTAGAACTTGTCTTAAGAGTTTCTATCGAACGGCGCAAGCCACCGGAGCGCAAACGAAGTTCAAATCTTCGTGTCCGCGAAACAGCCCACCACGGGGGTCTGCCGCTGACTATACGTCGATGCGGTCCAGCGTGCTGCCGTCGAGACCAAAACAAACCGCGCTCAGCGTCCCGCCAAAGCCGCAACCGCCGTCGATACTCGCCACCCACTCGCCGATGACAACGCCGCGGTGGGCCCGGTCATAGCCCCGGATCACCTTGCGGAATCCGGCATAGGATCGCTCGATCTCCTCGAAGTGGCCGCTTCCCCACCAAAACGTGTCGCCTTGCTCGGTGACCGGACGACCAGGATCGACGCCAGCGTGAACCAGCAGAAGTTCCCCGTTCTCGGTATAGGCGGCGCGGCGCAGCGCGCCGAGAAGTTCGCGGTGTCCGGGGCGCGCGTGAATGCGCACCCGCAGATCACCGGTCCAGCGCGTCACCGCAAGGGTTCCTTCGCGGAAGCTTTTTCGCGCCGCCTCGGCATCGCCGCCGTAGGCCGCGAGCGGAGCGCCGGTCCCCTGATCCAGCATCCAGTCGAGGACGGCGTTGGGATCGGTGGCAAACTGAATCTGCAGCAGCTTTGTCCACATCTCCTCCTGCGCACCGCGCAGGTAGACGACATCTCTGGCCTCATTGCCCGGAAGCGCGATCGCCCGACGGCGGAAGGCGAGCAACTCGTCCAGGGTTTCCAGGCACTCGGTTCCCGGCCCCAGATAGTTGCCGAGATAGACCAGGCGGTCGCCGGGTTCGAGCTTGGTTTCGAGCGCACCGTGCAACTCGCGAAGTCGCTCCGCCTCGGCGTGAACGGCGCCGACCGCCCAAACCCGCCGGGCGACCTCGAGGCCGGCGAACATGCGCTCGTGCCGCGAGGGTGCCTTCACCGATTACACTCCGATTCCGAACCGCCCGGCCCGCTCGACCGGACGACGATCTCAGGCGGCTCGCAGGACCTCTTCCAGACGAAGCGACGCCGTCTCCTCGTCGATTTGCTCGACCGCCGCAAACTCGCGCGCCAGCCGATCTAGCGCCGCCTCATAAATCTGCCGCTCGCTGTAGGACTGGTCGGGCTGGTCCGCGCCACGGTGCAGGTCGCGAAGGACCTCGGCGATCGAGGTCGGATTGCCCGAGTTGATCTTGGCCTCATATTCCTGGGCGCGCCGGCTCCACATCGTGCGGCGAACACGGGCGCGTCCCTTCAGGGTGGTGAGCGCGGAGCGCATCTGGTCACGGGTCGACAGCTCGCGCATTCCCGTCGCCTGGGCTTTGCCGAGCGGTACTCGCAGCGTCATCTTGTCCTTTTCGAACGAGATCACGAATACCTTGAGCTTGGTCCCAGCGACTTCCTGGTTTTCGACGCCCGTAATCCTGCCAACCCCGTGGGTCGGGTAGACGACGTAGTCGTTGGTTGAGAACCTTGCCTTTTTCGCCATTCCCATACCGTCCAGTCGAGCGGCTCGGCCTGCCCTCGCCAGCGCGACCGCGGCGCACACGGGCACCTGCGAGAGGTCGCCCGTCCGCCGATGGCATCGAGCACCATAGACAACGCCCGCGCGCGGGCCGATCAGCGCGGGGGCGTACGAGGGCCAGACCATAACACAAAACGGCCCCGATTTACAGGCTCGCGGCGCTATCGGTCCACGGCCGTCGTTTGTTCCGCGCGCCGCGCCAGCACACGCTTGCGCGCCAGGCCACTGTCACGGTCCGAGACGTAGATTAACCCCGAGATTCGCCGCAGCAGGTTGGCCTCGTAGTGGTGCAACTCGTCGTCCGCGTAGGCGACCTCCCACAGCATCTCGATCAGCTCGATGCGCTCGGTTTCCGAGTAGGCTTGCTTGAGGGTGCGGGTGAATCCGACCAGCTGGTTTGCATTGTCGTGGGTTTCCATCGCGGCGGTCAGCAAGGCATCGGTTTCGACGTCGTCGAGTCCGAAATGGCGTTTGACGATCTCCTCGATGACCTGCCTCTCCGCTTCGTCGAAGTGCCCGTCCAGGCGCGCCGCCTCGACCATCAAGACGGCTGTAGCCAGCTGCTTGTCGTCGGCCGAGGGCGGCCCGGTCGTCGATTCGACGGGCTTGGACCCACTGACCAAAAGCGATGTGATGCGGTTGAGCATGGCGGTTCCCGCTAGTTTCGTGCCTGCAGCCGGTCGAGGGCGCGACGGGCGCGCTTGGTGGGACGCTCGCCGATGCGCGCGCGGTGCACCAATGCCCGGCCGCGGGCGGTCGGCGGCTCGATATCTTCATAGAGCGTGCGCGCCAGTGGCGCCGGCCCTCTTCGCTCGCCGTAGCCAAGCACGCGGACGACGCGAATTTGCCCGCCCTGGGGAAAGGTCAGCACGTCGCCGAGGCGCAATCCGTGGTGGGGCTTGCGAACGATCTCGCTGTTGGCACGGACCTTTCCCGCCGCGCACAGGCGTGTGGCGAGCGACCGGCTCTTGAAGAAGCGAGCGTACCAGAGCCACTTGTCGATCCGCAGTCCCTCGCTCATTTTGCGCCCACCCGGCGGGCCGCGCCGCGTTCGCTCAGCGCCGCGAAGGGCGAGGCCTCAGCCCGCGGCCGACGTGGTGAGGCCGGCCGCCGCCGCCGCCGCCGATACCGTGGCTCGCCTTCGCCCGATAGCGCCTCGTAGTCGAGTCGCGCCATGACGGCCGCGAAGTCTTCGCGGCCGCAGCCGGCGAGCGAGAGAAGCTCGTGATCGGAGGGGAAAGGTC
>CAYUNL010000075.1:0-2457 GCA_964446055.1 uncultured Alphaproteobacteria bacterium
GGCGGGCGTACCCCCAACGGCAGGACCGTGAACAGCACCACCCACCACACGATGAAATAGATGGCGAGGCCGGTCACCCAGCTCATCGAACTTCCTCGAGCTCGATGAGTGTGCCGGAGAAATCCTTGGGGTGGAGAAACAGGACGGGATTTCCATGGGCTCCGGTCTCGGGCTCACCGTCCCCCAGGACCCGCGCCCCGGCGGCACGGAGCTTCTCGCGGGCGGCCACGATGTCGGCGACCTCGTAGCAAATGTGGTGAAGCCCTCCCGCGGGGTGACGCTCCAGGAAACGTCGGATCGGCGAGTCCTTCCCCAAAGGTTGAAGAAGTTCCACCTTAGTGTTTGAAAGTTCTACAAAAACAACCCGAACTCCGTGCCGTGGCAGCTCACGGGGCGCGGAAACCTCGGCACCCAACACCCCGCGATAGGAGGCCGCGGCGGCCTCGAGATCAGGTACCGCGACGGCGATGTGGTTGAGGCGTCCGATCATGATCCAGCGCTCACCCCGCGCGGCGCCTCCGCACCTTCCGAATCGAGGCGGATTACCGAAACGTCGATCACCGGGCGCTTGCCTAGATGCGTCTTGACGAGCCGCCGAAGGGCGCGCCGCGCGGTCTCGGCGAATCCCTCGTCATCGGCTCCGGGTGGCAACTCGGCGAGCGCCCGTTCGATCTCGTGGATCGCCGATTCGGTCACCGACTCGCCGTTCGAAAGTCCGGGAAGACCCCACAGCGCGACCCGTGGCAGGGCCGCCAGCCGGCCTTTCGCCGTGACCACCAGCGTCGCCGAGGCGAGCCCGTCTTTGGTCATCCGTCGCCTCGCCTGCACGGCCTCGCTGTCCACCGCGCCGATGGTCTGGCCATCGACCGCCAGCCGGCCTGCCGGTACCGCGTCGACGATTCGCGCCGGGCCCGGCGCCAGCCGCAACACCGACCCATTCTCGACCACCACTGTTTCGGGCACCCCGAGACTGCGGGCGAGGCGTGCGTGTTCGTTGAGGTGGCGCGATTCGCCGTGGACCGGCACGCCGATGGATGGCCGCACCCATCGGTACATGCGTTCCAGCTCGGCCCGCGCCGGATGTCCGGAAACGTGGACGAAACGGTCCTTTTCGTCGATTACCTCGACACCGGCCTCCGCCAATCGATCGTGCAGGCGGGCGATGGGGCGCTCGTTGCCGGGGATGATCTTGGCCGAGAAGATCGCGGTGTCGCCGGGGCCGAAGGTCACGGTCGGGTGGTCGCCGGTGACGATGCGTGACATCGCCCCGCGCGGCTCTCCCTGACAGCCGGTGCAAAGATAAAGGACCTCGTCGGGCTCGAGCGCGCGCGCCTCGCGTTCGCTCACCGGTACCGTGATGTCGGCAAGGTAGCCGACCTCGCGCGCCGCCTCGATGGTACGCCACATCGAGCGGCCAACCGGCGCCAGCCGCCGGCCGTGGGCCCGGGCAACCGCGGCCGCGGTTTCGACCCGTGCCACGTTCGAGGCGAAGCAGGTGATGCAGACCCGCCGCGTACACTCTCCGACGATCTCCATGAGGCTCGCGCGCACTGCGGCTTCCGAGCCCGATTCCCCGTCGCGGAATACGTTGGTCGAATCGCAGATCATCGCCAGCACGCCGTCATCGCCCAGCGCCTCGATCGAGCTGGCGTCGGTCGTCGGGCCGATCAGCGGTTCGGGATCCAGTTTCCAATCGCCGGTGTGGAAGACAACTCCGGCCCGGGTCCTGATGGCCAGTGCATTGCCCTCGGGGATCGAATGGGTCACCGAGACATACGTCATGGTAAAGGGGTCGAGATCGAGCGTGGTGCCGAGCGGTACGACGTGGAGCGGGACCTCGGCCGTTAGCCCGGCCTCGTCGAGCTTGCGGGTCAGGATCGCGGCGGTAAATGGCGTGGCGTAGACCGGACAGCGCAGCCGCGGCCAAAGATAGGGTACGGCGCCAAGATGATCCTCGTGGGCGTGGGTCAGGACCAGCGCCACGAGGTCCTCGCGGCGCTCGACGATGAACCCGGGGTCGGGCAGGATGACGTCGATTCCGGGCTGCGTCTCATCGGCAAACGTGATCCCGCAATCGACCATCACCCATTTGCCGTCGATCCCATAAAGGTTGAGGTTCATACCGATCTCGCCGGCGCCGCCGAGCGGCACGAAGACGAGCTCGGACCCGGTCGACTCGCTCACCCGCGCGATTCCCGGTTGCGGCGATGAATCTCGCACAAGCCGCGTACCGTAAGGTCGGCATCGACGTGATCGATGACCTTGGTGCCGGTCGCAAACAAGGGTGCCAGGCCGCCTGTCGCGACCACTTTCATGGCGCTTCCGAATTCGTCTCGGATGCGCGCGATCAGCCCCTCGATAAGGCCGACGTAACCCCAATAGACGCCTGATTGCATGGCCGGGATCGTGCCGCCCCCGATCACCGATTTGGGCTTCTCGACGGCGATGCGGGGAAGC
>CAYUNL010000075.1:2467-5450 GCA_964446055.1 uncultured Alphaproteobacteria bacterium
TGCAGCGCCTCCAGGCTCAGGTTGACGCCCGGGGCGATCACCCCGCCGGCGTAGTTGCCATCCCCGTCGACCACATCGAAGGTGGTGGCGGTACCGAAATCGACCACGATCAGCGCCACGCCGTAGGTGGCGTGCGCCGCGACGGCGTTGACCAGCCGGTCGGCTCCAACCTCGCTGGGACGATTGATCCGCACGCCAATCCCAAGTTCGACGCCCTCACCGACGACCACCGGCTCGCAACCGAAGTAGCGCCTGCACAGCAAACGAAGGTTGAATAGCGTCTGCGGCACCACGGTTGCGATGATGGCATCGGCGATTTCGCCGGCAGCCAGCGATTCGAGCCCCATGAGCTGACTCAGCCATACCGCGTACTCATCGGCGGTTCGGTCGGCTTCGGTCGCGGCCCGCCATTGGCTCACCAGGCGTTCACCCTCAAAGACCGCGAACACCGTGTTGGTGTTTCCAGAATCGATGGCGAGGAGCATGATACTCTTGTCCTTCCAGGCGCAACGCTGCCGGATCAGCCATGCGAACGTTCGTACTGGCCGTTGCCATCGCGCTGGGTTCGGTGACCGCCGCCGCCGCTCCCGAGATCGTAAGCTACGCCATTGTACAGGACGATGGCAGTTTGCGGGTGCAGGGCCGGACGATTCGCCTGTTCGCGGTCCACATCCCCCCGAGCGAGCGCATTTGTCGCACCTTCATCCGCCCGGTGCGATGTGCCCCGCGGGCGGCGCTGGCGCTCGATTTCCGGATCGCTGCGCGTTTCGTCCGCTGCCAGCGCGCCGGCGCCGATCGTGACGGCAGCCTATTGGTTGTCTGCCGCGTCGATGGCCAGGACCTCGGCGCGTATCTAATCGCCCAGGGCCTCGCGCTCGCGCGCCCCGAGGCGCCGTTCTCCTATATCGCGCTCGAACGGATCGCCCGCGCCCGCCACCTCGGCTTCTGGGGCTTCCCCGCCGAGCCCTTCGACTAGGCCGCGTCGGGGCCGGGAAAGAAGACGGTCCCGGCCGAAACCAGTTGGCGCTCGCCAGCTTCGGTCTGGAGCACCAGGGCGCCGCTCGCATCGAGGGTGGTAAAGGTGCCGCTCAGGGTTCGTCCGGGCAGCCTGATCTCGATGCGCTGACCCAGCCCGACCGCGGACGCGAGCCAAGCCTCGCGCGCCGCCGCAAACCCCTCCGAGCGCCAGCGCCCGTACCATGCCGCGAAGGCCTCGGCATAGGCTTCGAGCACCAAATCCACACCGATGGACGCGCAACCTTGGGCGCGTAGCGACGTCGCCGGCCATTCGGCTTCCTGCGGCGAGCTTGCGACGTTGACTCCCACCCCGACGACCAGCCAGTCGAGTACAGCGTCCGCCCGAGGCTGGGATTCAAGCAAGATGCCGGCGATCTTGTGCTGATCCACCAGCACGTCGTTGGGCCATTTGGTGCGGAACGGGCCAGCGGTTGGGGCGCACGCGGCGAGCCCGTGCTGCACGGCCACCGCCGTTACGAAGGAAAGCTGGGCCGCCGTCGCCGGGTCGCAGTCAGGCCGCAGCACCAGCGAACAAAACAGGTTACCCGGCTCCGAAACCCAGGCACGGCCGTGGCGCCCCCGTCCCCCGGTTTGCTGCCAAGCCCATACCAGCGTGCCCTCCGGCGCCCCGGCCGCGGCGAGATCTTTGGCCTCGTCGTTGGTGCTGGTAACGCGCTCGCGCGCTTCCAGGGAATAGAACGCGGGCAGTCGCGGGGTGATGGCGGGTGGCGTCGCGCCCGAAGACGCGCCTACGGGAACAGCGCCGTCGCCGCGGCCTGGGCAGTGGTCAGCAACGGTGCGGGATAGACGAAGAAGAACATCGTGAAGATGCCGGCGCCGCCCATGACCACCGCCATCTCCGCGCCGATCGGCCGCTCGAACGGCTCGGCCGGATCGTCAAAGTACATCACCTTGATGATGCGCAGGTAGTAGAACGCGGCGACGACGCTGGCGATAAGCCCGATCACGGCGAGCGCGTAGAGGCCCTCGTTGATGGCTGCCACGAACACGTAGAACTTGGCGAAAAAGCCCGCGAGCGGCGGAATACCGGCGAGCGAGAACATGAAGACTGCCATCGCCAGCGCCATCGCCGGATGGGTCCGCGACAGCCCCTTGAGATCGTCGATCTGCTCGACCATGCCGTCCTCGCGGCGCATGCACAGGATGCAGGCGAACGCACCCACGTTCATCGCCAGATAGATCACCCAATACACCAGCGCGCCCTTGATCCCCTCTTCGGAGCCCGCGGCCAAACCCACCAGCGCATAGCCGACGTGGCCGATGGAGCTGTAGGCCATCAGCCGTTTGATGTTGGATTGCCAGATCGCGGCGAAGGCGCCCAGCACCATCGAAGCCACCGCGATGACCATGATCACCTGCTGCCACTGGTCCAAAAGCTCGGCGAACGGACCGATCATCACGCGGATGAAGAGCGCGAACGCCGCGATTTTCGGGGCGACCGAGAAGAAGGCGGTGATCGGCGTCGGCGCGCCCTCGTAGACATCGGGGGTCCACATGTGGAAGGGCACCGCCGAGATCTTGAAGGCCAGCCCGGCGATCACGAACACCAGCCCCACAACCAACCCGGTCGAGGGTGGGCCGGGTTCGGCAAAACCGGCGGCCAGCGCCTCGAAGCTGGTGGTCCCGGCAAAGCCGTAGATCAGCGAGCAGCCGTACAACAACATGCCCGAGGCCAGCGCGCCGAGCACGAAGTACTTGAGCCCGGCCTCGCTCGAACGCGTCGAATCGCGGCGAAAGGCGGCGACGACGTAAAGCGCGAGGCTCTGCAGCTCGAGGCCGATATAAAGCGCGATCAGGTCGTTAGCCGAAATCATCATCGCCATGCCGAGCGTCGCCAGGACGATCAACACCGGATACTCGAAGCGCTCGATGTTCTGATGGCGGATGTAGCCGAGCGACATGACGATGGCCAAACCCGAGCCGACCAGCACCAGCACCTTCATGA
>CAYUNL010000075.1:5460-11111 GCA_964446055.1 uncultured Alphaproteobacteria bacterium
GGGTCCGGAGGAAGAAGAACCCGGCTGCGCAGAAGAGCACCATCGCCAGGGCAACCCCTAGCGCAGCAACCGAAAGCCAAGCCACCAGCCGAGTCGCCGAATTGCCGGCAAAGACGCCAAGCATCAAAAGCACCATCGCGGCCACTGCCAGCCATCCCTCGGGCAGGGCCGGCATGAGATCGGGCAAGGGCGTCGCGTTCATCGTCCCTTCCCTACCGCGCCGCCAATGTCGCCGCCTCGGTCGCGGCGCGGGCGATGTCGTAGTTTTCGATCAGGTTCGTCACCGAGACGTGCATCACGTCCAACAGCGGGGCCGGGTAGACGCCGAACAGGATCACGGTGGCGATCAACGGCGCGAAAACCAAAACCTCGCGCCGGTTCATATCGAATATGTCGCGCAAATCGTCCTTGGTGATGACGCCGAAGACGACGCGGCGATAGAGCCACAGCGCATAGGCCGCACTCAAGATGACGCCGGTCGTCGCCAGCGCGGCGACCCAAGTGTTTACTTGAAAGATGCCGATTAAGACGAGGATTTCACCAACGAATCCCGAGGTTCCCGGCAGGCCGACGTTGGCCAGTGTAAAGACCATGAACGTGGTCGCGTAGATCGGCATCCGCTGCACCAGCCCGCCGTATCGCGCGATCTCGCGGGTGTGCAGGCGGTCGTAGATGACGCCCACGCAGAGGAACAGGGCGGCCGAGACCAGCCCGTGGCTGAGCATCTGAAAGATGCCGCCTTCGATACCCTGGGTCGTGAGCGTGAAGATGCCGACGGTCACGAATCCCATATGCGCGACCGAGGAATAGGCGATCAGCTTCTTCATGTCCTCCTGCATCAGCGCCACCAGCGAGGTGTAGATGATGGCGACGACGCTGAGGCCGAAGATCAAGGGCGTGAAGAAGTCGGTGGCGTCGGGCAGCATCGGAATCGAAAAGCGCAGGAACCCATAGCCGCCCATCTTCAACAGGACCGCGGCCAGAATGACCGAGCCCGCGGTCGGCGCCTCCACATGGGCGTCGGGAAGCCAGGTATGCACCGGCCACATCGGCAGCTTGACGGCGAACGAGGCAAGAAAACCGAGCCACAGCCAGCGCTGTAGATCGGGATCGAAACCGTGCGCCATCAGCGTCGGGATGTCGGTGGTGCCGGCCTCGAAGTACATGACCAAAATGGCGACCAGCAACAGCACCGAGCCGAGAAGCGTGTAGAGGAAGAACTTGAAGGTGGCATAGACCCGCCGGTCCCCTCCCCACACCCCGATGATCAGGAACATCGGGATCAGTCCGCCCTCGAAGAAAAGGTAGAACACGACGAAATCGAGCGCGCAGAAGACGCCGATCATCATCGTCTCCATGATCAGGAAGGCGATCATGTACTCGCGCACTCGGGTCTTGATCGAATCCCAGCTCGCGAGAATGCAGATCGGCGTCAAGAGCGCGGTCAGAACCACGAACAGCATCGAGATTCCGTCGACGCCGACGTGGTAGCGAATCGACTCGTCGATCCACACCGCGCGCTCGACGAACTGGAAATCGGCGGTACCCGTATCGAAGGAGATCCATAGCCCCAGCGCCAGAACGAGATTGATCAGCGAGGTCCAAAGCGCCACCCAGCGGCAGTTGCGCGCCGCCAATTCGGGATCGTCGCGTGGCGCCAGCAGGGCGAATACCGCGCCCAACAGCGGCAGGAATATCAGGAGCGACAGGATCGGCCACGCGTCCATCGCTCAGCCCCCCAGTCCGTAGAAATACCACGAGGCGAAGGCCGCCACGCCGATCAGCATGGCGAAGGCGTAGTGATAGACGTAGCCGGTTTGCAGCCAACTCGCCCGGCGGGCGATCCGCAACACCGTCGCCGCAACCCCGTCGGGCCCGAAGCCGTCGATCACCCTGCCGTCGCCGCCGCGCCACAGTGTCGTGCCCAGCGCCTTGGCCGGGCGCACGAACAGAAACTCGTAGACCTCGTCGAAGTACCACTTGTTCAGGAGGAAACGGTAGAGCTCACCGTGGCTGCCGGCGAGCTTCCCCGGGGCCTGCGGCTGGCGGATGTACATGTACCAAGCGATGGCAATGCCGATCACCGCCACCACGCTCGGCAGCGCCACGACCCAGAACGGGACGTGGTGCGCCGCTTCCAGCGCCTCCTCGTGCCCCGGCAGCACGCGGATCGAGCCGCCCCAGAAATCGGCCAGGTCGCCGATCATTGGCAGCCCGACGATGCCGGCAAACACCGCCCCAATGGCCAGCAACACGAGCGGTATCGACATCGAGCGCGGCGCCTCGTGCACCTTCGCCATCACCTCGGCCGGTGCCCGCGGCGCGCCGTGGAAGGTCATGAACAACAACCGCCATGAATAGAACGCGGTGAATATCGCGGCCACGATACCCACGATGAAGGCGTACTCGCCGAGCCCGGTCTCGGCGGCGAACGCGGATTCCAAAATGATGTCTTTGGAATAGAACCCGGCGAAGAAGGGAATGCCCGCCAGCGCCAGCGAGCCCACCCACATCACGCCGTAGGTAAGTGGCAGCTTGCGCCACAGCCCGCCCATCTTGCGCATGTCCTGCTCGTCGGCGAGCGCGTGGATCACCGCGCCCGAACCGAGGAACAACAGCGCCTTGAAAAAGGCGTGGGTGAAGAGGTGGAAGATCGCCGCCGAGTAGGCCGAAAGCCCGGCGGCGAAGAACATGTAGCCGAGCTGGCTGCACGTCGAATAGGCGATGACCCGCTTGATGTCGGTCTGCACCAGCGCGATCGAGGCGGTCACGATTGCCGTCGTCGCCCCGATCACGACGACGAAGCCAAGCGTCCAGGGCGCGTACTCGAAGAGCGGCGAAAACCGCACCACCATGAACACCCCGGCGGTGACCATCGTGGCGGCGTGGATGAGCGCGGATACCGGTGTCGGACCCTCCATCGCGTCGGGTAGCCAGGTATGCAGTCCGATCTGCGCCGATTTGCCCATGGCGCCCAGGAACAACAGGAAGGTGATCGTCGTCAGAAGGTCGAACTCGGCGCCCAGGAAGACGAAGCTCTCCCCGGCCAAACCGCCGGCGAGGCCGAAAACGGTGTCGAAGTCGATCGAGCCGAAGGCAAAGAAGATCGCCATGATGCCGAGCGCGAAGCCGAAATCGCCGATACGGTTGACGATGAAGGCCTTGATCGCGGCGGCGTTGGCCGAGGGCTTGTGATGCCAAAAGCCGATCAGGAGGTACGAGCAAAGCCCAACCCCCTCCCAGCCGAAATAGAGCTGCAACAGATTGTCGGCGGTCACCAGCGTCAGCATGGCGAAGGTGAACAGCGACAGGTAGGCCATGAACCGCGGGATGTGCGGATCGTGAGCCATGTAGCCCACCGAGTAGATGTGGACCATCGCCGATACCGAGCTCACGGTGACCAGCATCACCGCGGTCAGCTCATCGATTCGCAGCGTCCACGGCGCGTCGAACAAGCCGGATTCGATCCACGTGAACAGCACCACCTTGACCGGATCGTGGTCGATCACCACGTCGGCGAAGCCGATCATCGACAGGATCGCCGAGGTGGTGACCGCGCCACAGGTCACCCACTGCGCGCCGCGGTCGCCGACCCAGCGCCCCAACAGTCCCGCGACCGCGGCGGCGCCGAGCGGCAGAAGGACGATGAAGCCGTATAGCATCGCGCCTCAGCCCTTCATCACGTTGATGTCCTCGACCGCGATGGTGCCGCGGTTGCGGAAATAGACGACCACGATGGCGAGCCCGATCGCCGCCTCGGCCGCGGCGACGGTGAGCACGAACATCGCGAAGACCTGCCCCACGAGATCGCCCAGAAAGCTCGAGAAGGCGACGAAGTTGATGTTGACCGCCAACAGCATCAGCTCGATCGACATCAAGATGATGATCACGTTCTTGCGGTTGAGGAAGATCCCGAAGATGCCGAGCGCGAACAGAATGGCGCCGACGGTAAGATAGTGACCGAGCCCGATTTCCATCAGATGCCCTTGCCCGACTCGACCTTCTTGATCTCGACCGCCTCATCGCGGCGGCGTCCGACCTGGTGGCCGATGCGTTGCTTGCGCACCCCCTCGCGCCGGCGATGGGTCAGCACGATGGCGCCGATCATGGCAATCAGCAGCACCATGCCCGCGGCCTGGAAGAGGTAGACGTAGCGGGTGTAAAGGATCTCGCCCAACGCGTGGGTGTTGGTGGTCGTGCCGATGGCCGGCGTCGGCGCCGCCGCGAGCTCGGGTATCTCGGGTGCGAAGCTACCCGAGGCCACCAGCAAGATTAGCTCGATCATCAAGATGACGCCGATCACGCCGCCGACCGGCAGGTATTGCAAGAACCCCTGGCGCAGCTCGACGAAGTTGATGTCGAGCATCATCACCACGAACAGGAACAGCACCGCTACCGCGCCGACATAGACGATGATCAGAATCATGGCCAGGAACTCGGCGCCCATCAGCACAAAGAGCCCGGCCGAGGTGAAGAATGCGAGAATCAGGAACAGCACCGAGTGCACGGGGTTTCGCGCGGCGATCACCATCACGCCCGAGGCCACCGCCACGGCCGCGAAGACGTAAAACACCAGTGCCTGAACGATCATCGTGCGTGCGCCCCCTCGCCCGCCGCCCTACCGGTACGGCGCGTCGGCGGCGAGATTCGCTGCGATCGCGCTCTCCCAACGGTCGCCGTTGGCCAGGAGCTTGTCCTTGTTGTAGAGCAATTCTTCGCGGGTCTCGGTGGCGAACTCGAAATTGGGCCCCTCGACAATTGCGTCCACCGGGCATGCCTCCTCGCAATAGCCGCAGTAGATGCACTTGGTCATGTCGATGTCGTATCGGGTGGTCCGCCGTGAGCCGTCCTCGCGCGGCTCGGCCTCGATGGTGATGGCTTGGGCCGGACAGATCGCCTCACAGAGCTTGCAGGCAATGCAGCGTTCCTCGCCGTTGGGATAGCGTCGCAGCGCGTGCTCGCCGCGGAACCGCGGGCTCAAGGGCCCTTTCTCATAGGGATAGTTGATCGTCACCCGCCTCTTGAACATGTAGCGGAACGTCAGCGCCATACCGCTCGCCAACTCGGTCAAGAGAACGGCGCGCACGCTGCGGTCGAGGAATCCCATTCCTAGCTCTCCCTAGCCCTTCGGAAGCAAGTCGAACGTCACTACGACGATGGCGGTCAGGGCTACCCAGAACAATGAGGCCGGCAGGAACACCTTCCAGCCCAACCGCATCAGCTGATCGTAGCGATAACGCGGCACCGTCGCCTTCACCCAGATGAAGACGAAGATCACGAACGCGACCTTGAGGAAGAACCAGATGATGTCGGGAATCCAGGTGAAGGGCTCGACGCCGAACGGCGGCAGCCAACCGCCCAGGAACAGGATCACCGTCATCGCGCTCATCAAGACCATGTTCGCGAGCTCGGCGACGAAGAAGAGCCCGAAAGCCATCGCCGAGTACTCGACCTGATAGCCCGCCACCAGTTCGGCCTCGGCCTCGGGCAGGTCGAAGGGATGACGGTTGGTCTCGGCCAGCGTCGAAATGAAGAAGATCACGAACATCGGCAACAGCGGCACGGCAAACCACAAGTTCCGCTGCGCCTCGACGATCGCCGAAAGGTTGAGCGAACCCGCCACCAGCAGTACGGTGATGATGACGAAGCCC
>CAYUNL010000076.1:0-11069 GCA_964446055.1 uncultured Alphaproteobacteria bacterium
GGCGACCATCTCGGGCATCTTCCAGGTCTTGGTCTCGCCGCTCGCCGGGCTCCAGCGGTGCACTGTGTACGAGGGCAAGTCGGTCCAATAGAGGCACCGCTCGTCGGGCGACCACAGTGGGCTCTCGCCCAGCCAAGCCTTGCAATCGACAACGCATTCCGCCGCACCCATGACCCCGTCCTACCTTCGAATGACCACCGCAGAGGCGATCATAGGCGGCACCGACCGAGGGCGACAAGCGCCGTAACGGCGTCGCGCCACCTTGCCGCCCTCCGGCGCACTTGGCACGATTCCGCCGGTCATGGAGGCGGGATCGTCGAATCGGGCGGAGCCGGACGAGGGTGTCCGACCTTGGACCGTGAACGAGGGTCCTACGCCGAGAGGTTGGTTTCGGGTCGCGCCGTCCGCGATCTCGACGATCTCGTCCGCAAATTCCTCGGCCCTGATCTCGCACGCGCGCGCGCACTGCTCTCGAAAGTCAGCTCCGGGGTCGTTTGGGTGGGGTCGCGGATACCCCCTCCAGACCGCCCGAGACGCGCAAGACCTCACCGGTGATCCATCCCGCCTGCGGGCTGCACAGAAAGGCGACGCCACGCGCGATGTCCTCGGGCTCGCCCCATCGTCCCATTGGAATCGCTGTGCGAATACGCTCGATCATCTCGTCCTCGCCGATGCCCAGGCTCTCGCAGCGCTGGGCCATGTTGCGCTTGTTGAACTCGGTGTATACGGGACCGGGGCACACCGCGTTGACCCGCACCCCATAGGCCGCGAGCTCCAACGCCAGCGTCTGCGTCAGGCTGATCACGCCGGCCTTCGCAACATTGTAGGCGCCGACCAAGGCGGCCGGTTTCTTGCCGTTGATCGAGGAGACGTTGACGATCGCCCCCGCCTCCTGGCGCTCCATGATCCGCGCGACCGCCCGGCAACAATAGAACGTCCCGGTCAGGGTCGGGCCCATCACGCGGTGCCACTCGGCGTCGGGCAACTCTGAAATCGGGGCCACGGTTTGGCCGAGCCCGGCGTTGTTGACGAGAATGTCCACGCCGTCGAGCGAGGCGAAAAAGGCGTCGACGGCGGCGCTCTCGCTAACGTCGAGGAGCGCCGCCCGCGCCTCCAGACCCTGCGATCGCAGCCGCTCGCACTCGGCCTCGGCCTTGTCGAGCTGCAAATCGACGACTATCACCCGCGCGCCCCGGCCGCCGAGTTCTTCCGCGATGGCCAGCCCCAGGCCCTGCGCCGCGCCGGTCACGACGGCCACGGCGCCCTTAAGGTCACTATTCAAGTCATCAACCATGCGATCGTCCTCCACGAAGAATAAGGCGTCGGCCCGCCGAACCTGAGTGGGGTTGCCGCAAGCTGGTGATGGGCAATGCTTTGAGGCAAGACACTCTTCGTTTCGGTATTGGCGACGCTCGCGCCCCGCCGCGGCCGAGTCGTCGGGTTGGCGGCAGCCAGCGGGACAGTTTTCATAAGACTGATGTCTCTGGCATATTCATCAGCCACAACATGCATCAGTTCTTCGACACCTGCGAACGGATCGTCGTCATGGCCCGGCGCGAGATCGTCCGCGACTGTCCCGCCGCGGAGACCGATATCGACGAGATCCAATACTACATTTGATCGTGGAAGGAGGCTACGAGCCATGAGCATCGAAGGGCGCAATACTCTACTGACCGGCGCGCTCGGCAGTCTCGGTCGCGCGCAGGCCAGGGAACTCGGCGGCGCGGGCGCCAACCTTTATCTGATTGACCGATTTGAGGAGCAAGGCGGCTCGTTCGCCGCGGAACTGAACGAACAGGCAGGCTTTGGCGAGATCACTTATCTACAGCGAGACCTCTCGGATCTCGAACGGACGAAAAGCGAAATCGCCGAGCTGGCGGCGACGGTCGGCGGCTTCGATATCCTCATCAACAACGCGGCGCTCATCATCAATCGCCCGTTTCAGGAGTTCTCGCTTGCCGAGTACGAAGACCAGGTCCGCGTGAACTCCAGCGCCGCCTTCGCGCTTGCTCAGGCGGTCGCACCGGGGATGATCCAGAAGGGCTATGGCAAGATCATCAACTTCTGCTCCCTCACACTGAACGGCCGGTGGGATGGATACGTCCCTTATGTCGCCTCGAAGGGCGCACTCCTTGGGCTGACGAAAACCCTGGCGCGCGAGCTCGGCGCGGCCGGCGTCCGCGTCAACGCGGTCAGTCCCGGCGCCATCCAATCGGAGGCGGAGGAACGCGTCTTTGGCGATCGATTGCAAGCGTACAGCGACTGGATCATCGAGAACCAATCGCTGAAAGTGCGTGGACAGCCAGAGGACGTGGCAAAGTTCGTCCACTTTCTGGTTTCGCCCGACAGCGATTTCATTTCCGGACAGAACTTTCAGATCGACGGTGGCTGGTGAGGATGGGTCCTCTGGCCGATGTCATCGAGCTGAACAACGCGCGCTTGAGCGTGGGCATCGTGCCGGAATTGGGCGCCGGCCTCGCGTGGTTCGACATTCGTGGGGAGCACGAGCGGCAGCCGCTCTTTCGAAGCTGGCCGCAACAGGGGACGCGAGACCCGGTCGAGTTGGCCTGCTTCCTTCTCGTACCGTGGTCGGGCCGCATCTCCGAGGGTGGCTTCTCGTTCGATGGCGCGTTCCACGCCTTGGACGCGAACATGGCCGGCGAGCCTTGCCCGATTCACGGAAACGCCTGGCAGCGGGCATGGCAAGTTGACGCTATGGAAGAGCAAGCGGCCACTATGAGCCTAATCAGCGACGGTCCGGGCCCGTTCGAGTATCGAGCGTCACTGCGCTATGCGATCGACGCCGAGGCGCTGTCCATCGCCCTGAGCGTTCGGCACCGGGGCTCGACGCCCTTGCCCTACGGCGTCGGGTTTCACCCATGGTTTCCGCGCTCCGCACAAACCCGGCTGCGCGCGCCGGCGACCTCGGTTTGGCTCGAGAATAATGTGCACCTGCCGACAGAAATCCGGCCCGTTGACGCCTTCCCGTATTGGGACTTTCGCACCGCGCGGGATCTGCCCGAGCATTGGATCAACAACGGGTTCAACGGCTGGAGCGGCGAGGCCGAAATCAGTTGGCCCGACCGCGGCGTGGGGCTGGCCATTCATGCCGAGCCGCCGCTGACGAGTTACATCATGTATTCGCCGGACGGCAACGCGGATTTCTTCTGCTTCGAGCCGGTCAGCCACGCGGTCGACGCCCACAATCTGCCCGGTGGCCCGGCCGAACATGGGCTCACGATCCTCCAGCCGGGCGAGTGCCTTACGGCGAATTGCGATATCGTCCCGCATTGGTTGAAGCGCCGATAGGGGAGGTGGCTATCGTGACCGTCCACCAGAACTTCATCGCCGGCGAATGGGTCGCTTCGGGCGAGACCGCGGACAACGTCAACCCCTCCAACCTCGGGGACGTGATCGGCGAGTACGCGCAGGCCGATCGCGCCCAGGCCGAGCAAGCGATCGCCGCGGCGCGCGCCGCCTTCACCGGCTGGTCGGCGAGTACGCTGCAGGAGCGGGCCGACGTCCTCGACCGTGTCGGCACCGAGATTCTGGACCGGCGTGAGGAGCTGGGTCGGTTGCTCGCCCGCGAGGAAGGCAAGATTCTCGCCGAGGCTACCCTTGAAGCCGGCCGGGCCGGCCAGGTGTTCAAGTACTTCGCCGGCGAGAGCCTGCGCATCGCCGGCCAGCACATGCAATCGGTACGGCCCGGAATCGACGTCGAGGTGACGCGTGAGCCGCTTGGCGTCATCGGTGTGATCACGCCCTGGAACTTCCCGATCGCCATTCCTGCCTGGAAGATCGCGCCGGCGCTGGCCTACGGAAACTGTGTCGTCTTCAAGCCCGCCTCGCTGGTTCCGGGCTCGGCTTGGGCGCTGGCGGATATTCTCTCCCGCGCCGGGCTACCGGCCGGGGTGTTCAACCTCGTGATGGGCTCGGGCGCCGCCGTGGGCCAGGCCATCCTCGCCAGTCCCGAGGTTGACGGCGTCACTTTCACCGGCTCGGTCGAGACCGGGGATGCCGTCCTCAAGACCGTGGCCGGCCGCCACGGCAAGGTCCAGCTCGAGATGGGTGGCAAGAACCCGCTCGTCGTGCTTGACGACGCCGACCTCGAGGTGGCGGCGGCGTGCGCCGTAAACGGGGCGTACTTCTCGACCGGCCAGCGCTGCACGGCGTCGAGCCGGCTGATCGTCGCCGGGGGAATCCATGATGCCTTCGTCGACGAGATGACTGCCCGCGTTAGCGCGCTGCGGGTTGGCGACGCGCTCGATCCCGAGACCGAAATGGGCCCGGTGGTCGATGCCGCCCAGCTCGACCAGGACCTCTCCTACATCGACGTCGGCAGCGGCGAGGGCGCCACCCTTGCTTGCGGCGGCCAGCGCCTCAACCGCGAGCACGATGGCTTCTACCTCGCACCGGCACTCTTCACCGGCACCACCAACGACATGCGCATCAACCGCGAGGAGGTCTTCGGTCCCGTCGCCACGGTGATCCGGGCCAGCGACTATGACCACGCGCTCGATCTTGCCAACGACACCGACTTCGGCCTGTCCGCGGGCATCTGCACCGGATCGCTCAAGCACGCGACCCACTTCAAGAAGAATGTCAAAGCCGGCATGGTCATGGTGAACCTGCCGACCGCGGGCGTCGACTATCACGTGCCCTTTGGCGGCCGGAAAGGCTCGAGCTACGGCGCCCGCGAGCAAGGCGCCTATGCGGCCGAGTTCTTCACCATCGTCAAGACCGCCTACACCGCGGCGCTCTGAGAGCCCGCCATGAGCGCGCCCAAGATCATCGCCGGCGCGTCGGGCTTCGCCTACAAGCCGTGGAAGGGCCCGTTCTATCCCGAGGATCTGCGCGATTCCGAGATGCTGCCGTACTACGCCGGCCAGCTGCCCGCGGTCGAGATCAACAACACCTTCTACCGCATGCCCAAGGCCACGGTCATGGAGGATTGGGCGGCCAAGACGCCGGCCGCGTTCACCTTCGCCGTCAAGGGCTCGCGCCGCATCACGCATTTTTCCCGCCTCAAGGACGCGGGCGAGCACGTGGAGTACCTGTTTTCAAACCTCGCCGGTCTTGGCAACAAGGCGGGGCCGGTGCTCTTCCAGCTGCCCCCCAACTTCAAAAAAAACCTCGATCGGCTCAAGGGGTTTCTCGGAATCCTGCCGCGCAAGCGGTTGGTGACCTTCGAGTTCCGCCACCCCTCGTGGTTCGAAGATGACGTGATCGGGGCGCTGTCCGATGCCGGCGCCGCGCTGTGCGTGGCCGAGACCAACGCCGATGAAAAGCGGCCGGCGATTGCCGCCACCGCGGGCTGGGGCTACTTGAGATTACGCCGCGAGGGTTATACCAAAGCTAAGCTGCGCGCCTGGGCCAAGGCCATCGCCAAGCAATCGTGGTCCGAGGCGTATGTCTTATTGAAGCACGAGGACAAGGGCATGGCGCCCAAACTCGCACGAGAGCTCATGGATCTAACCAAGGGGGAGTGAGATGACGCGATTGGACGTATCGGAACGCATGAGCCAGGCCGTGATCCACGGCGACACCGTTTATCTCGCCGGCCAAGTCTCCGAGGGCGCGAGCGTAGGCGAGCAGGCCCAAGGAATCGTCGACAAGATCGACCGCCTTTTGGCCGAGGCCGGGACCGACAAGTCGAAGGCGCTCTCGGCCCAGGTCTGGCTCACCGACATCTCGACCTTCAACGAGTTCAACGCGGTCTGGGATGCCTGGGTGACACCCGGCAGCCCACCCTGCCGCGCCTGCGTCGAATCGACGCTGGCCCTGCCCCAGTTCAAGGTCGAGGTGATGGTGATCGCCGCCATCTGATGCCGCTGGCCGCGCCGGCCTCTTGGGAAACAGCGGGACGCGTGCTCGCGTCGGAGGGCGCGATCGGGTGCAAATGAGCCCGGTCTAGATCGCGACTAATCTAGATCAAAGCACCCCTGCGCCCGCGTCCGGAGACTGTTCCAACTTGATAATTGGCTTCCGGGCTCCCCTGCGCTCCGTGCAGGGCCAGACGAGTTCGGGTTTGCCTGGGACGGCTCGGAGAGGAGGAACATCCGATGAAGACCATCCGCTTGACCATGGGCCAAGCGCTCGTGAAGTACCTGATCGCCCAGAGGACGATCATCGACGGCGAGGACAAGCCGCTTTTTGCCGGTGTCTTCTCGATCTTCGGTCACGGCAACCTCAGTTGCTTTGGCGAGGCGTTGGAATCCGCGCAGGACGTCTTACCGACCTACCGCGGCCAGAACGAGCAAGGCATGGCGCTGGCCGCGGTAGGCTATGCAAAACACATGAAACGGCGTCAGTTCATGGTCGTTACCGCCTCCGTCGGACCCGGCTCATCGAACATGGTGACCGCGGCGGGCACCGCGCACGCCAACCGCTTGCCGGTCCTTCTCCTGGGCGGCGATTCGTTTACCAGCCGGCTGCCCCACCCGATTCTCCAGTCGGTCGAGCAGTTCGACGATCCCTCGACCACGGTCAACGACGCCTTCCGCGCGGTCACCCGCTATTGGGACCGCATTGTGGCGCCCGAGCAGCTCATCTCGTCACTGCCGCAGGCGGTGGCGACGATGCTCGACCCGGCCGACTGCGGGCCGGTCTTCTTGGGTTTGCCGCAGGACACCCAAGGTGTCGCCTTCGACTATCCCGAGGTCTTCTTCACCCCCACCGTGAACACGATTCGCCGGGCTCGCCCCGACACCGAGAACTTGGTGGCTGCCGCCGAGGTGCTGCGGAGCGCCAAGAAGCCGCTGATCGTTTCGGGCGGCGGCGTGCACTATTCACTGGCCACCGAAGAGCTCCGATCCTTCGCCGAGCACCACAATATCCCGGTGGTCGAGACCATCGCCGGGCGCGCGGCGATCACCTGGGACCACCCGCTCAACGTCGGATCGCTTGGCTTTTTCGGCTTCCAGTCGGCCAACAACGTGGCCGCCGAAGCCGACGTGGTGTTCGCGGTGGGTACCCGGTTGGCGGACTTCCCGACCGCCTCGTGGACGGTTTTCCAGAACCCGGACATGCGGCTGGTGGCGTTGAACGTAGCACGCTATGACGCCGGCAAGCACCGGGCGGTGGGGGTGGTCGGCGATGCCCAGGTGGGCCTGACCGAACTCTCGGCCGCCCTTGGCGACTGGCGGGGACCCAAGCAGTGGACCGTGCGGGCGGCCAAGGAAGCCGCCGATTGGAACGAGGTGCTGGACCGGCATCGCGGCCCGACCAACATCGATCCGCCGCCCTACTCACACGTCATCGGCGCCGTCCTCCGCGGTTGCGACCCCACCGATGTCGTGATCTCCGCCGCCGGAGGACTGGCCCACGAAACTACCAAATCGTGGCAGGCGCGGACCGTGGGCAGTTACGACTGCGAGTTCGGTTACAGCTGCATGGGCTATGAGATCTCCGGAGCGTGGGGAGCGAAAATGGCCCGCCCCGACCAAGAGGTCATCAGCTTCTGCGGCGATGGCTCGTACCTGATGATGAACTCCGACATCTACTCATCGGTACTGAACGGCCACAAGCTGATCGTCGTCGTCTGCGACAACGGCGGCTTCGCGGTCGTCGACCGTTTGGCGGTGGGCACGGGAAGCGAAGGCTTCAACAACATGTTGGACACGCTCAAGGTCGACAAACCGTTCCGTATCGACTTCGCCAAGCATGCCGAGGCCATGGGCGCGCTCTCCGAAAGCGTCCAGGGAATCAACGAGTTCGAGCAGGCGTTCAAGCGCGCCAAGGAGGCCGACCGGACCTACGTGATCCACATCAAGACCGACATCGGTGACGGCGAGTGGATACCGAGCGTCTCGTGGTGGGAGTGCGCCGTGCCTGAGGTCAACGAGCGCAAGACGGTCCACCAGGCGCGGGCCGAATTCGAGAAGGATAAGGCGAAGCAGCGCGTCGGTATCTGAGCCAGTTGGGGCGCAGCGGCACCGCGAAGGGCGCCGATTTTACAGCGCGTCGGCGCGCGCGAATCTAAAGGAAGGCCCGCCAGCGGCGGACCTTCCTCGGCGTCTCGCGCCGCGTCAGTCGACGACTTTGAGGTTCTCGGCCGAACTCTTGCCGTTCTGGCCGCGCTGCAGCTCGTATTCGACGTTCTGGCCCTCGCTAAGGCTCGACAGGCCGGCACGCTCAACCGCGGAAATGTGGACGAAGGCGTCCTTGGAGCCGTCCTGGGGCTCGATGAATCCGTACCCCTTGACGGGGTTAAACCATTTTACGGTACCTGTTGCCATAGAATCGTTCCTTGTCAGATAGTTAGGGCGCTCGCGCACTTGCGCGAACGGGTCTCAGCTCACCGAAATCTGAGGAGTATTATCGCTTGGTCGGCGTGACGAAGCAGCATACGCCGGGGGTCTCTTAGAACTGATGGGACCCATATAGGCGCGAGCGCACCCGATTGCAAGCCATTCGCCCCACTTGGGCCGTGCTGAGAGCGCTCTGCCGTAGTAGCTATTCGACCGGCCAGTGGTCCGCGACGCGCACGGCCTCGGCCTCGCCGGGCCACGGCGGCATGGTGACGAGCACGAATACCAGCGGCTCGGGCCCCAGGGCGCGGAACTGAAACTCGGTCCCGTACGGGATACTGAGCCCGACTCCTGGCTCGACCTCGACGACTTCCTCGTGCCCGGCCCGCTTGCGCCAAACCTCGCCTCGGCCCGAGACCATGTACCAGATCTCCTCGACGCGCCGATGCTTGACCGCCTTCGAGGTAGCGCCCGCGGGCAGCGTGCAGTGCGCCATGCTGCCGCCGGCGAGCTTCGGCAACAGCCGGATCTCGGAGCCATCGGGGGCCAATGCATCGGCAGCGGCGCCGAGCCGCATCCTCGCCAGGCCCTCGCCCATCGGATTCCCCGCCTAGCGGCGCTTGGAAATGCGCGCGTGCAGGGCGCGCACGTATTTTCGGTCGGCTTCGTCCAGCTCGCCCTCGGCGATGTCTTCCTTGTAGCCGGCGAGTTCCTCACGCGTCGCCTCGGCGAGCTGGCGGCGCGCCAGCAGCCGCTCGATCAGCGCCAGGACCTCTGCGTCGCGGGAATCCTTGACATCTCCGGCGAAGGCCTCGGCGTCGACCTCGGGCTCGTCCTCCGCTTCGTCCTCGTACTCACCCTCGTCTTCGTCCTCATCCGCATCGTCGAACGCCGGCTCCTCGTGCTCCTCCGGCGTCAGCAACACGTCCCAGTCAAGGCCCGGTCCGGTGACTTCTTTGTGAAGCGTTCGAGCGGCCTCGACGACGCCGGCGTTGTCCTCGCTGCCCAAGCGATCGAGGAGCTCTACCCGCTTCGTGACGCCCTGGTTAAGTGCCCGAATCCTCGCCAGCAGCTCGCGATCGGCGTCGCGCAGGCGCTCGAGGAGCATTAGGAGCTCCACCCAGCTGAGGCCTGCTTCCCTGGCTGCCTGGTGAAGCGCCCGCGCCGCCTCCAGCACCTCGGCGTCGTCGTCGCTTCCTAGGCGGTCGCGGAGTTCGACAACTCGCAGCAGATCTAGATCCGGCATTGCTCCTCGGCCCTCGTCCTCGGTCCAAATCCACCCAACAATGCCCGCCCGCGCGGCCGGCGTCAAAAGAAGACCTCGATCCGGGTGAAGAGAATTTGCTCGCCGTCGCCATACTCGCTTGCCGGATCGCCGCCGAAGAACTGCAATGCGAAGACCGCATCGATTTCCTCGGCTGCCGACCAGGTGAGCGATGGCGCCAGGGCGTAGGAGTGCTTTTCGAGGTCGGCGATCACCAGCCCGTCGAGCCGCCACAGCGGCGTCAGGTCAAGGCCGGCTGAGAACCCGGCGAATTGCCGGCGCCGCGTCTCGAGGTGGTCCGAAGGGATTGCCGATACCGCGGCGCCGGTGGCCGCACCGTTGTAGAAATACTCGAACAGCAAATAGAGCCCGCTCGGGAGCAACTCGTTGGTCAGGGTGAAGTCGTAGCCGCCCGAGATCTGCTGAAAATCGCGCCCGCTGTCGGGCCAGTTCTGCGTCGCCTCAAGCCGTATGCCGCCGCCGTAGAGGTTCGAGGTAACGTCGAGCCCGATCACGTCCTCATCGCCGATGCGTCCCACCAGTAGCGCGTAATCGGTCTCGGCCACCGTGTCGCGCCAGCGCAGCGCCAGCTTGCGGGTCAGGTTGCGGTCTCCCTCGCCCGGCCCGCCGACCACCTGAAGCGATGCGAACGGCGGAAAGCGCAACGTCGCTGCCGCGGCATCGACGCCGATCTTCTCGGCCGGCTCCAGGGCCAGTGGCGCGATCGGGTTGAAGCGGTCGGTCGGGTTCCACAGCCGGCCCGAACCCCAAGCCACGCGCTGGCGCCCCAGGCGCACCATGCCGCCGCCCCAATCGAATGCCGCGGTCGCGCGGTAGAGCCGGTGCCGCCAGCGATACGATCCGCCCTCGGCAACCGTGCCTTCGAGATCGAGGCGGGTCGGCTCGGGGATCGCCGCGAGCGCCGTGAAATTAGGGCTCTCCACCAACCCGCCGGCCAGGACCTCGTGGTCGTAGACCGCAAACCACGAGAGGTCGCCGATATCGAGCGCGCCGGGAAGGCCGAGCGTCCCCCGCATGGTCAGCCGCAATCGCGCCAGATTGGTGAAGATGACGTCGTCGCTCGAATCCCGGGTGCGGAACGCAAGATTGGACGTGCTGGCGCTAAGCTCGTCCACGGCATCGGCCGCCGCCCCTCCCGCGGCGAGAAGCAAGCCCGCCAGGATCAGTGCATGCGGCCTCACTCCACCGATCCGTCGTCGACCACTTTGCCGTCGTCCATCCGGATGAGGGGCCGCGCCCGCGCGATCACCATGGGATCGTGCGAGGCCAACACGAACGTCGTTCCGTGGTCGTTGCAGAGCGCGGCCATCAGGTCGATCAGCTGCTCGCCGGTCGCCGAATCGAGGTTCGCGGTGGGCTCGTCGGCGAGCACCAGGTCTGGTTCGGTTGCCAGAGCGCGCGCCACCGCCACGCGCTGCTGCTGGCCGCCCGAGAGCTGGTTGGGGCGGCGCGCGCCCAGGCCGGACAATCCAACCGCGTCCAACAGCGCCTCGGCGCGGGCGCCTCGCTCACGGGCGCCCATTCCCTGAAGCTCC
>CAYUNL010000077.1:0-11068 GCA_964446055.1 uncultured Alphaproteobacteria bacterium
GGCCATGCCGTACGGCATGACGATGCCGATTCCCGCCGCGACCACCATCATGGGTCCGAGAATGGCGGCAACGTTGAAGATTCCCGAGAATGCAAGTGCCGCCATCGAAAGTCCACCCACGGCCATGACCGCGCTGCCCACGCGCACGGCGGGGGCGATGGTCACGCGGCCGGCGAAATGGCCAGCCAGTAGCGAGGTCGTGGCGAAGGCGCCGACGCCGGCGAGGGTGTACCAGCCGTAAGCGCGTTCGGAGACCCCCAACATCTCGATGAAGACGAAGGGTGATTCGGAGATGTAGACGAACAGCGCCGTGAAGGCGAGCGAGAGATTGAGGGTGTAGGCGAGAAAAGGGGGCGAGCGCACGAGCGTGCCGTAGCTCGCCAGCATGCTCCCCAGGCCCAGCCCGCTTTGGCTGTCGGGCTCGTGGGTCTCGCCCAGCTTGCGCCACATGATGAGGCCGACGATGGCGCCGAAGATGGCCACGAACACGAAGTTCGCGCGCCACCCGAACCAGCCGTGCAGATGGGCCCCGAGGACGGGTGCGAATGCTGGCGATACCGCGAGCACGAAGCCGACGTAGCCGAGCACCTTGGCCGCCTTTTCACCGTCGTAGAGATCGCGCACCACCGCGCGTCCAACCACGGGGCCGGCACACGCCCCCATCGCCTGAAACAGGCGCGCGGCGATGAGTTCGTCGATCGAGCCGACGAGCGCACACGCCGCGCTCGCCGCGACGTAGAGCACCAGCCCCGCGAACAGGACCGGGCGGCGACCGTAGCGGTCCGATAGCGGGCCGTAAACCAGCTGGGCTCCGGCGAAGCCCAGCAGATAGGCGGTCAGCGTGAGCTGCATGGTTGCGCCATCGGTCGCCAGCGCAACCGTCATTGCCGGCATCGAGGGCAAGTAGATCGAGGTCGCGATCTGCCCGATCGCGATCAGGGCAGAGACGAGCGCGATGACGAGGCCGGGCCGGGCGTGCATGGCGGATTCAGAGCAGGTGGATCAGGCGCGGGAGAGTGCGGCCTTGCGCGCCCTTATAGGATCTCCCCGCGCCCGGCGCCAGGGCACCGATGCGCCCGCTCCGGGCTCGCTATACCGCGCCCGCCCGCCGCACTATGCTGTGGGCGGAACGCCGACATGTCCGTCCTTCTGGTGCTGATCATCATCGCGCTGGCCGCGACCCTCGCGGTGCTCGGCCTGGGTGTGGTTTCGATGCTGCGCGGCGGTGAGTTCAACCGCCGCTACGGCAATATTTTGATGCGCGCGCGCGTCATCACCCAGGGCGTCACCATCTTGCTGGTCATCCTTTTTTTCGTCATCGAGAGGTTTTAGAGCATGGTTAAGCTGACCAAGATCTACACCCGCGGGGGCGACAAGGGTCAGACCTCGCTCGGCGATGGCAAGCGCAGACCGAAGCACGACCTGCGGGTCGCCGCTTTTGGCACCGTCGATGAGGCAAACGCCGTGGTGGGTCTGGCGCGGCTCACCAGCACAGGCGAACCCGACGCCATGCTCGGGCGAATTCAAGACGATCTCTTCGACCTAGGCGCCGATCTTTGCGTGCCCGGCGGAGAGGGGGAAGACGAGGGCAGGCTGCGCATCGTTCAGGCGCAGATCGACCGTCTCGAGGGCGAGATCGACGCCATGAACGCGAAGCTCGATCCACTCGAATCTTTCATTCTCCCGGGCGGCGCACCGGCGGCCACCCAACTCCACCTCGCCCGCACCATCGTCCGACGCGCCGAACGGCTGATCGCGGAGCTCGGCGAAACCGAAGCGGTGAACCCGCTGGCGCTGGTCTTCATCAACCGCCTGTCGGACCACCTCTTCGTGCTCGGCCGGGCGATCAACAAAGAATCCGGAGACAGCGACCGGCTGTGGCGCCCCGGCGCCAACCGCTAGCGAGGTGGTTCGAGTTGTCATCACCGGCGGGGCCGGGTTCCTAGGGCGGCGGCTAGCGGCGAGGCTACTGGATGGTGCTGCGGCCGACGAGGTCGTGCTGTTCGATCAGGTGGAGGCCGCCAAGGGCGATCGGCGAGCGCGCGCGATCCTCGGTGATATCACCGATGCGGCGGCGCTCGGCCGGGTCATCGATGCCGACACCGACAGCGTCTTTCACCTTGCGGCGATGGTGAGCGGTGGCGCCGAGGCCGACTTTGACGGTGGCATGCGGGCAAACCTCGATGGGACGCGTGCGGTGCTGGAGGCGTGCCGGGCGCTGCCCCATGCGCCGCGGGTAACCTTCGCCAGCTCGATCGCCGCGTACGGCGGTGCGCTGCCGGCGAGTGTGGACGATGAAACGCCGCTCACGCCGCAAACCTCGTACGGCGTCGCCAAGGCGATCGGCGAGCTGCTCGTCAACGATTACAGCCGCAAGGGGTTCATCGACGGCCGCTCGCTTCGGCTCCCGGCGATCGTGGTCCGCCCCGGAAGGGCCAACACCGCGGCCTCGTCGTGGTGCAGCGGCATCGTCCGCGAACCCCTATCGGGCGTCGACATGGCCTGTCCGGTGGCGCCCGAGACCCGCTTTGTCGCGATGTCGCCGCGCCGGGTGATGGACGCCTTGGTGCGCGTCCACCAAGCACCGGCGGAAGCTCTCGGCGAGCACCGCTCGGTGCTGCTGCCCGGCCTCAGTGTCAGCGCAGCGGAGTTGGCGGAGGCGGTCTTGCGGCATCGCGGGGACCGCCCAACCGGCGCCATCACGTGGCAGCCCGAACCGCTCATCCAGCGAATCATGGACAGCTGGCCACGGGCGATCGTTGCGGCCCGCGCCGCGCGGCTCGGGATCAAACCGAGCGAAAGCGTCGATGAGATCGTCGAGTCCTTCATCGAGGACGACCTCGAGGCGCAGATCGAACTCGCGGCCTCGACTTAGAGGCCGCGGGCGGCGGCGATTGCGGCGGCGGTCACGTGGAGGATGGCGTGGCGGCGGGCGAGCGCGTCGATGTCGTCCGCGTAGCCGCCGCCGATGACTGCGGCAACCGGTATGCCAGCATCGAGGCAGGCCTCGAGCACCATCGCCTCGCGCGCCCGCAGCCCCTCGTCGCTAAGCTCGAGGCGGCCGATCGAATCGTCGCGGTGGGGATCGACCCCGGCGTTGTAGAAGACGATATCGGCGCCGACGCGTGGCAGAAGTTCGCCGAGCTCGGACTCAAGCGCGGTTAGGTAGTCGGAGTCGCCGAGGCCCGGCGGCAGGGCCACGTCGCGGTCGCTGGTTTGCTTGCGCGCCGGATAGTTCGCGGCGCAGTGCATCGAGAAGGTGAAGGCGATCGCCTCGCCAGCGAAGATCTCGGCGCTGCCGTCGCCCTGATGGACGTCGAGGTCGATGACCAGGGCGCGGGCGATGGCGCCTTCGGCCGCCAGCACGCGGACGGCCACCGCGACGTCGTTGAACACGCAGAACCCGGCGCCGTGGGCGGAGTGCGCGTGGTGGCTGCCGCCGGCGGTATTGCAGGCGAGCCCACGGGCAAGCGCCAAGCGCGCGGTCTCGACGGTGCCGCCCACGGCGGCGCGGGCACGCTCAACGATGGCCTCGGTGATCGGCAGGCCGATGCGGCGCGTCGCCGCCTGGTCGAGCGATTGGTCGAATACGGCGGCGACGTAATCGGTGGTGTGCGCGAGCTCGATCCAGGCGCGTGGCGCCGGCTCGGGCTCGATGGCCTACTCGGCGATGACGACGTTCTCGGCGACCAAGACATCGAATAGGCGGCCGAACTTGGCCATCGGAAAGCGGTGACCCTCGGGCAAGGGGGCGCGGTACGCCAGGTGATGGACGACCGCCGCGCTCACGGCGCTGCCTTGCCCGGGGCGGCGTCTGCGATTATCGTCCGCCGATGAAGCGGTTGATCGTCGGCATCACCGGCGCCTCGGGCGTCGCCTATGGCGTGCGTATGCTAGAGGCGCTGCGCGAGGCGCACGTCGAGAGCCATCTGGTCGTGTCGAAGCCGGCCGAAGTGACGCTCGCCCACGAAACCGAGCACAAACTCGCCGAGGTGCGCGGTCTGGCCGACGCGGTCTACGGCCACGGCGACGTGGGCGCCGCCATCGCCAGTGGATCGTTCAAGACGATGGGCATGATCGTCGCCCCATGCTCGATCAAGACGCTTTCGGAAATCGCCAGCGGCGTGACCGACAACCTGGTTAGCCGTGCCGCCGACGTGGTGCTCAAGGAACGCCGCCGGCTGGTGCTGATGGTCCGCGAGACCCCGCTGCACGTCGGCCATTTGCGCGCCATGCTGACCGCGGCGGAGCTGGGCGCCATCATCGCCCCGCCGATGCCGGCGTTCTACGCCGCGCCATCGAGTTTGGCGGACATCGTCGATCACACGGTGGGGCGTGCACTCGACCTCTTCGACATCGAGAGCGAGCTGGTGCGGCGCTGGCGCGAGCCTGGCGCGGCCAAGCCGGGGCGAGCCAAGCGCCTGAGCGGTTAGCACCGCGCCGCGCACCTCAAACACCGAGCCAAACCCGCTTGATCTCGTCGGCGCCGTCGAGCGCGTTCGCGGCGCCACGCCACCGGACCTGGCCCTTGCCGAGGACGGCGAGGGTATCGGCGAGCCGCGCGGCGAAGGCGAGGTTCTGCTCGACCAGCAGCACGCTCGCACCGTCCGCCCGGAGGCCGATGACGATGCCCGCGAGATGCTCGATGGCCGCCGGCGCGAGGCCCTGGGTCGGCTCGTCGAGCAACACGCAGCGCGGGTTGGTCATCAGCGCGCGGGCGAGCGCGAGCATCTGTTGCTCGCCGCCCGAAAGCGTGCCGGCGCCGGCGCGGCGGCGTTCGGCGAGCGCGGGGAAGCTGGCAAAGACCGATTCGAGCGCCCAACCGCCGCCGCCGCGCCGTGCACCCAGCGTCAGATTCTCGGCCACCGTCAGGGAGGGGAACACCTCGCGGTCTTCGGGTACGTAGGCGATGCCCCTGCGCGCAATGGTGTGCGGCAGCAGGCCGGCGAGGTCCTGGCCGGCGAACATCACGCGCCCGGCAGTCGGTGGGGCGAGGCCCATGACGGATTTCAGAAGGGTTGACTTGCCAGCACCGTTGCGTCCAACGAGACCGACGACGGCGCCCGCCGGCACCTCCAGCGATACGCCCTGCAGGACGCGGCTCGCGCCATAGCGCGCGTCGAGCCCCTCGAGACGAAGCTCGCTCATGGCCTCGCAACCCCGAGGTAGCTCTGGCGTACGGCTTCGGAATCCCTCACCTCTTGCGGTGAACCCTCGGCAAGCACGGCGCCGCGGTCGAGCACCGTAATGCGCTCGGCGAGGCCAAACACGACGTCCATGTCGTGCTCGATGACGACGACGGCAAGCGCCTCGGGAAGCGCGCCGAGGAGCGCCACCATCGTCGCGGTTTCGGCCGGACTCATGCCGGCGGTGGGCTCGTCCAGAAGCAGCACCTTGGGCTGAAGCGCGAGCGCGAGCGCGACTTCGAGTTGTCGCTGGGCGCCGTGGGCGAGGGCGCGGGCGGGAACGTCGAAATCGGCCGCAAGGCCGACGCGTTCGGCCAAGGTCTCGGCCTCGCCGCGGAGGGTGGTGAAGGCGCCGAATGGTCGCCAGAACACCCGCGTGAGCCCGCGGCGGACGGCGCACGCCAAGCTCAGGTTCTCAGCCACGGTCAGTTCGGGGAAAAGGCTGTTGCGCTGAAAACTACGGGCCAACCCGGCCCGGGCGCGCGAGTCGGGCGAGGCGTGTGTGACCTCGACCCCGTCGAGGGCGATGGTGCCGCCATCGGCGTGGCCCTCGCCGCTCAGGAGGTCGAAAAGCGTGGTCTTGCCGGCGCCGTTGGGCCCGATCAATGCGTGGCGGGCGCCTGGCTCGATGCGCAGGCTGACGCCGGCGACGGCGTGAACCGAGCCGAAGGACTTTTCCAGTGCCGTGGCCTCAAGCATTGCCGCTTCCGGGCCCGCCGGGCAGGCGCCCGGCGACGCCGAGAATGTGCAACAGTACCGCGGCGGCGCCGTGGATGCCCCGCCTCGCGAACGCGACCACGGCGATGAAGAACAGGCCCATGCCGAGAAGCCAGAATTCGGTCAGCGAGGAAAGGGTATCGCGCATCAGGACGATCACGGCGGCGCCGGCCGCGGCGCCGATGATGCTGCCCATGCCGCCGACGATGACCATGATCAGGGCCTCGCCCGAGACGGTCCAGAACATCAGCTCGGGCGAGACGAAGCCCGATTGCTGGGCCAAGAGCGAGCCGGCGAGCCCGGCGCCGCCGGCGGCGGTGGCGTAGGCGCCGAGCTTGTGGCCGCGCACCGCGCAGCCGAGTGCGGCCATGCGGCGCTCGTTCTGGCGAATGGCGCCGAGGGCGTGGCCGAAGGGCGAGCGCACAACCAGCGCGAACGCGGCGTACGCGGCGGCGGCCAGAACCACGGCGTAGGCCGAGAACGCGGCGGCGTCGGCCATGTCGAGGCCGAGCGCGGTGAGGTCGGGGCGCGGCGTCCCGCCCAGGCCGTCGTCGCCCCCGAGTGCCCGGTTGCGGAAGAAGTAGGCGTGCGCCATCTGGCCGATGGCGAGCGTCACCATCATAAAGGCGATGCCGCCGAGGCGGACCACGAAGGCGCCGACAATCAGCGCCAGCGCACCCGCCGCCAGCATCGAGAGCGCCATCGCCGGCAACACCGGCCAGCCGAGAAACACGGTTAGGACCGCGGTGGCATAGGCGCCGATGCCAAGGTAGGCGGCGTGGCCGAGGCTGACCATGCCGGTGACCCCGACCAGTAGATCGAGGCTCATGGCGAAGATGGCGAGCGCGGCGATCTCGGCCAGGAGCTCGTGACCGAAGGGCCCGGCCAGGGACCACGCGGCAAGCGCGCATAGGCTGAGCGCCAGGGCCAGGAAACGCGCGGTCCGGGGATCGGCGGTCATGGCGTCTGGCGCGCCGGGAACAAGCCTTCGGGGCGGACCAAGAGCACCGCCGCCATCAGCGCGTACATGATGACGCTGGCGAAGGCCGGCAGATAGACTTGGCCCAGGGTCTCGGCGATGCCGATCAGGATCGAGCCGACGAAGGCGCCCTTGAGGCTTCCGGCGCCGCCAAGGACGACCACTACCAAGGCCAGCACCAGCACCGGCATATCCATCCCGGGGTAGACCGAAAGCACCGGCGCGGCGACTACGCCGGCGAGACCGGCAAGCGCGCAACCGAGGCAGAAGACGGCGAAGAATACGGCATCGACGTCGATGCCGAGGCAGCCGACCATAGCGCGGTTGTCCACGCCGGCGCGCACGATGGCGCCGAGGCGGGTGCGCTCGATGAGGGCGAAGAGGCCGAGCGCTACCGCAACGCCCAGCCCGATCACGAACAGCCGGTAGGCAGGATAGGTCTCGCCCAGCACCGAGACGCCGCCGGCGAGCGCTGCCGGTTTGGCGAGACCGAGGCCGAACTTGCCCCACGCCAGGCCGACGGCGTCGAAGCCGACGAAGATGAGTCCCAGCGTGGCGAGCACTTGGATCATGTGGTCGGCGCGCGAGAGGTGGCGCAACAGGCCGCCGTAGACCGCGGCGCCGATCGCGGCGACGGCAAGCGGCGCGAGCGCCAGCCCCAGCCAGAACGAGCCGGTCAGGCCAGCGAAGGTGACGCCGAGGTAGGCGCCCAGCATGTAGAGCGTGCCGTGCGCGAGGTTGACGAAGTTCATCAGCCCCAGCACCAGCGACAGCCCTGCCGAGAGGAGGAACAACAACATCGCGAGCTGAAGCCCGTTGAGAAGCTGAACGAGAAGGAAACCGGGCTCGAGCGGCATCGGCGTGATCCGGGAGGGCGCGCGGCGAAGGGCGGAGGATACGGGGAGCGCCGGCCGCACTCAATCGGCACGGTGGACACCTACACGGGCGAGGTTCGCGTCGGCATTCTCGCGAGGGCCGAGCGCCACCGCGCTTGAGGAGCAGCCCTAGGCCAGCACGCGGTCGGCGGGGAAGCGGATGCTGACGGTGGTGCCGACGCTGGTCTCGCTAGCAAAGGCGATGGTGCCGCCGTGCAGCGCCACCAGCGACTTGACCAGCGGAATACCGATGCCGGTGCCGGTCGCGCGCACCGTCGCGACATCGCCATTCAGCGCCGCGGCCGCGGGCGCCTCACGGCGCGCCATCCCGATGCCGGTGTCGCTGACCGTGACCGCGAAGCTATCGGCGGCGGCCGCCGCGATCGTGATGCGGCCACCTTGGGCGGTGAACTTGATCGCGTTGGCGATGAGGTTGATGAGGATTTGGCGGAGTTTGCGCGGATCGGCGCGCAGGCGGGGGAGATCGCCTGGGATGTCGGCGGCGAGCACGATACCGGCGCCCTCGGCGCTTTGGCGCAACATGCTGATGGCGTCGGCGGCGGGCTTGGCGAAGTCCACGGCCTCGTCGTGTAACTCGAGCTTGCCCGCCCCAGCCTTGGAGAGGTCGACGATGTCGTCGATCAGCTGTAACAGGTGGCCCGCGCCGGTCTGAATATCAGCGGCGGTGGCCCGGTATTTTTCGCCAAGCGGCCCGTAGAGTTCTTGTTTGAGGATGTCGGCAAAGCCGACGATGGCATTGAGCGGTGTCCGCACCTCGTGGTTCATGTTGGCCGCGGAACTCGCCATCCAGTGACTGGCGATCTCGTCCGCCTGGTCGATGACCGCCGCGCCCTCGGCTGGCCCGGCTCGGTTGGTCGCAACGGCGGTACAGAGCACGTGCCCCGGACCAAGCCCGCCCAAGACCGAGGAGTCCAAAGAAACGCACCAGCGGGCGCCATTCGTGGCCAACTCCTCGAGCGTCACCGCGTTTGAGCCGTTGGCCAGGCTCGCGAGCCCCTCCTGCACGGATTGGCGCATCCCCGAGAAGGGCCGAGTTTCCCAAAGAAACTGGCCGCGCAAAGCCGACGCCGGCGCCGCCATCGCCGCCTCGCAAGCGCCATTACAGGCGGCGATGCGTCCTTCTGCGTCGAGAACCAGGACCAGCATGGCGCGTCTCTACGAACACCGGCGATCGAAGTTAATCACTGCGCTTTCTTAGGCCGTGACCAACAAGAAAGTATGAATGGGCCGCAGCATAGGACTCGGGGCCGGCATATTACAATCCATAGCTGCAATACTCCGGTCGCATCCTATTCCCATTCTATGGTTCCCGGCGGCTTCGAGGTCACGTCGTAGACCACGCGATTGATGCCGCGCACCTCGTTGATGATACGGGTGGCGACGCGGCCGAGAAAATCGGCGGGGAAGGCGTAGGCGTCGGCGGTCATGCCGTCGAGCGAGGTAACCGCGCGTAGCGCACACACGTCTTCGTAAGAGCGCTCGTCGCCCATGACCCCCACCGATCTTGCGCCCACCAGCACCGCGAGCGCCTGCCAGATCGAGTCGTAGAGGCCGGCGGCGCGGATCTCCTCGATGAAGATCGCGTCGGCGCGGCGCAGCATCGCTACCTTCTCGGCCGTGACCGGACCAAGGATGCGGACCGCGAGGCCGGGGCCGGGGAAGGGATGACGGCCAACGATCTCGTGCGGCAAGCCGAACTCGTGCCCGAGCGCGCGCACCTCGTCCTTGAACAGCGCGCGCAACGGCTCGACCAGCTTGAGGTTCATCCGCTCGGGCAACCCGCCGACGTTATGGTGCGACTTGATGGTGGCGCTGGGCCCGCCCGTGGCCGATACCGATTCGATGACATCGGGGTAGAGCGTTCCCTGGGCGAGGAAGTCGGCACCGTCGAGCTTGCCGGCCTCTTCCTCGAAGATATCGATGAAGGTAGCGCCGATGATCTTGCGCTTGTCTTCGGGATCGCCGATGCCGCCAAGCCGCTCGAGGAACAAGGTGCCGGCGTCGCGGTGCACCAGCGCCATGTTGTAGCGTTCGCGGAAGGTAGCGATCACCTGGTCGGCTTCGCCGGCGCGCAGAAGGCCGGTGTCGACGAAGACGCAGGTCAGGCGATCGCCGATCGCCTGATGCAAGAGCACGGCGACGACCGCGGAATCGACGCCGCCAGAAAGGCCGCAAATCACCCTGCCGTCGCCGATCCTCTCGCGCGCCTCGGCGATCGCGGTCTTGCGGAAGGCGGCCATCGTCCATCCGCCGTCACAGCCAGCGATGCGGCGCGTGAAGTTCCGCAGGAGCGCCGCACCCTGGGGCGTGTGCACCACCTCGGGGTGGAATTGCACGCCGTAGAGGCGACGGTCTTCGTCGGCGATGGCCGCGAAGGGTGCGCCTTCCGAGACGGCGACGACGTCGAAGCCCTTGGGGATCGCGACGACGCGGTCACCGTGACTCATCCACACCTCGGCGCGCTCACCCGGCGCCCACAGATCGGCGAAGAGCTCGCACGATCCGACCACGTCGAGCGTGGCGCGGCCGAACTCGTGGCGATCGTGGGCCTCCACTCGACCGCCCAGCTGCGCGCACATCGCCTGTTGGCCGTAGCAGATGCCGAGTACCGGCACACCGAGATCGAAAATCCGAGGTTCGGCGCGCGGCCCGACGTCACCTACCACCGAGGCCGGCCCGCCCGAGAGGATGAACGCTGCCGGCGCCCCGTTGTCGAGGGCGGGCGCTACTTTGTCGTAGGGAACGATCTCGCAGTAGACGCCGCTTTCGCGGACACGGCGGGCAATAAGCTGGGTGAATTGCGAACCGAAATCGACGATCAGCACCCGCGCGGACATGGCGGCTACGCTAGCCGCGCCGGTCCAGAGGTGTCTAGCCCCGCGGACCGAACCCACGGCTGTTCAAGATGCGAGATTCTTCTTGTAGCCCTTGATCGCCCGCTTGAGCTCGCGGTAGGCGTCGCACCCGAAGGTACAGATCTTGTCAAGCGCCTCGAGGTGTATCTCGGCGCTTCCGAGATCGCCGAGCTCAAGATACGCCTCGCCAATATACTCATGCGCGTTCTTGTGCTTGGGATCGATATCGAGCGCCGCGGTATAGTGGAGGATCGCGTTGTCGAGATCGCCGAGCTTTCGGTAGCTGAAGCCCAACAGGTTCTGTGCGTCGGCGTCCGTGGGCGACCGGCTCACTACTTTGGTCAGGAGGCCGACCGCGCCGTCGAAATCCTCGTCTTGGACCGCGGTTTGGGCGGCCGTGTAGTCGGGATCGAGTGTTGCCGCGGTGTCGTTCGA